>DATAUL010000392.1:0-4025 GCA_036268255.1 Solirubrobacteraceae bacterium
CGCTAGCCCGGCCAGAAGACGATCGTCCGGTTGTCGTGGACGAGCACGCGGTCCTCGAGGTGCCAGTGCACCGCGCGCGCGAACACCGTCCGCTCGATGTCACGACCGATCATGGTCAGCATCTCCGGATCGGCTTGGTGAGATACGCGGCGGACGTCCTGCTCGATGATCGGTCCCTCGTCGAGGTCCTCGTTGGCGTAGTGCGCCGTAGCCCCGATCAGCTTCACCCCGCGGTCGTGCGCGCGTCCGTATGGCTCCGCACCGGCGAAAGCGGGAAGGAACGAATGGTGGATGTTGATCACTGGGGCACCGATGCGAGCTAAGAACTCGCCTGAGAGGATCTGCATGTAGCGCGCGAGGACCACGAGATCGACCTTGCCGACGAGCAGCTGGAGTTGACGCTGCTCGGCCTCGGCCTTGGTGTCGGGCGTCACCGGGATGTGGTGATACGGCACGCCGAAGGCAGCGACCTCGGCTTCGAGGTCCGGGTGGTTGGACACAACGGCGGCGATGTCCATGTGAAGCTCACCGCGCCGCCAGCGCCAAAGCAGGTCGACCAGGCAGTGCTCGTAGCGCGAGACGAAGATGGCTACGCGCTTTCGCGTCGTCGCGGCCTCGAGCCGCCATTGCATGTCGAAGTCCTCCGCGATCTCCTCCATACGCGATCGAACATCGTCGAGGCGGTCCGGGAGGTCCCTGAGCAGGAACTCGGACCGCAGGTACAGCCTGCCCGCTTCCGGGTCGGTGGAGAACTGATCGAACGTAATGATGTTGGCCCCCGCCGCGGCGAGGCGATTGACCACGGCTGCGAGGACCGCCGGACGATCGGGGCAGGCGAGGACCAGGCGCCCGACATCATCCCGCGTGCTTCCGACCATTGACAGTCCCGACCCAGTCGTGGGAGCCCCTGCTGAATCTGCCTGCATGCACTCCTCCTAAGTTCGAAACGTCGCCCGCTGCGTCCGTGACCTCAGGACGGCAGGTCACGTCTGGTCTTGTGATCGCGCCCCAAGAACGTGTTGGCCCAGGCGCTCGTCCTGTCCAGCGCGTTGTCCTTGACGACGACGGGGCGGTCGAGCATTCCGTCGGACTCGCCGTAAGCCTTCAGCCGTTCGTATGCCTGTGACCAGATGCACTCGGTGTCATAGACCTCGCACAGCCCGTCGCGCGTCCCGCCGCAAGGACCGTTGCGCTGGTTCTTTGCGCACATTGACTCAGGGCAAACGTAGGCGATGTCGGGCAGTGAGCAGTCCCCGCAGTCACGGCAATGGAACATGGGAACCTTGGCGGCCTGCTCGGCCAGGTGGGCGGCTCGCGCGAGCGCCGGCGGGCCGGCCTCGATGCGCTCATAGAGGGCACGACCGGCGCCGAACAGCGGCGCCTCGGGGTCGAATACCCAGCGGTGCATCTGACGGCTGAGCCGGTAGCGCGCCGGGACGGCCAGATCGGTCTGCCCGTGGCGCTTGGACTCGACGTAGGAGCGGCTGAGCTGATCCGAGGACAACCCCGTCTCAGCGTCGCGCTCGAACATGTAGAACTCGCCCGGACGGCCAAACCGTACGTCCTCGGCCACCGCCTGCCATTCGCGCGCATACCCCTCGGCACGCTGCAGGATCTCGAAGAACATCTCAGCGGTTGTGTGGCCGCCGAGGTATACGCCCTGGAACCCGAGGCCGCGCGCCACCGCGACCTGCTTGGCGGCGAGGTCGACGAAGTAGGAGCGGCCCTTGTCCTTGCCGGCGCCGTAGCGCTCAGCTAGCTCGAGCAGGTCCCCGCTCACCACAACGCCGGGGATCCGTCCTGCGTGAAACGCGCGCGCGGCTGGTCGCGAGAGCAGGTAGACATTGGCCAGCGCAGACAAGGGGAGCTTCGCGTAGCGGATGTATCGCAGAAGCTCGTCGTCCTTGCGGGCGTTGTAGCCGATCTGATTGATCACGAACCGCGCACCCGCCGCTGCCTTCTTGGCCAGCTTGAGGTACTGAGGCACGACCTCGCGCTCGAACAGCTTGTGGTTAGTCACCACGCAGCCCAGGAAGAAATCGGTGGGGTCCAACCGACTCTCCGGACGCCGTTGGTCGGGAAGGCCCCGGTTCATCTCCGAAAACAGCTTCACAAGCCCGACGGAGTCGATGTCGAACACGGGCGCGGGCGCCCCGCGATGGCCCTGGCGCGAGTAATCCCCCGACAGCGCCAACACGTTGTGAAAGCCCTCAGAGGCCAGCTTCCATCCGCGGCTCTCGAGGGCATTGCGATTCCAGTCCTTGCAGGCCAGGTGAATGATCACCTCCTGTCCCCGTGAGACCAGGTCCGTGCCGAGCGTGTCTGGAGCCAACATCGCGTTGCCGCCCGGGTTGTCGGTGATCGAGATCACATCGATCCTCGGATCGGCGGCCAGCTGCTGGGCCATCTCGACCGTGGCCCGGCTGGACCGCGTCGTGACTACGCCGCGACTCGTCACCAGCTCGATCGCGACCGCGAACGTTCCGCGCCGCTCCAGGCGGTCGCGAAACAACGGTTTCCGTGGAGGTCCAGTGAGGCTCATCCTGACGCGCCGTCGCACGAGCTGCACAGACGTCACCTGGCACGATACGCCGTACGGCGAAGCGACGTACGGCGCGGTCCCCCACGGCGGCCCGGATCTCCACCCGTTCATGTGGTTCGACCTGCACCTGCGGAGGGGCGCGGGAGACGCTGGCTGACGTCTTGTCGTGGAGCCAGGGACCGACGTCCTGGCCTTGCGGCCATCCCAACGCCGCTAACGGGGGCGGCACCGCCCGGCCTGAGATCCGCCCGATGAGCTCGGCGACCTTGGCGCTGCCTTCTTCTCGCATGGCCTTCCGGTACTCGTGGGCGTGACCGACCGCACAGCCGAACAAGTGTTTGGCCTGGATTTAGGGGTAGGCGTTGTCGGGACGGAGGCGCCGATGATGGTTTTCGGCGCGCTGTCGGAAAGTCGCGACTCAGCCCTCTAAGGAATTGGATGTCACGTGCAAGCGTCTCAGCAGAAGATCGTGCAGTACCTCAGTGAAGCCAGCGCAACCGAGGACGCCCTCGTCCGCGTATTGCAGTCCCAGATCGCGATGACGCCGAGCGGCTCGTATCGCTCCGCGCTGGACAAGCACCTCAGCGAAACCCGCCAGCACGCCAAGCGGGTCAGCGACCGCATCGAGGCGCTTGGCGCCGGCAGCAATCCGCTGACGGTCGCGGTTGGCTTCTGGGAGACCGTCATCGGGCAGGTGCTTGCGTTCGGCAAGACGCCGTTCGATCTTCTGCGCGGCTCGGGCGGCGAGGAGAAGGTGCTCAAGAACGCCAAGGACGCCTGTGCCACTGAGGCGTTGGAGATCGCGACATACACCGCCATCGAGAAATTCGCTCGCGCCATCGGTGACGACGAGACCGCGGCCCTCGCCGCCTCGATCCTCGCCGACGAGAAGAAGATGCTTGAGCGGATCCTGCGTGAGATTCCCAAGCTGACCGATGCCGTTGTCCGCGCCGAGGTCAAGGGCGACCCCTCCTATGACATCAGCACGAGCGGTGCCGCCGAGGTCGTCCGCGAGGCTGGAGACATAAGCAAGAACGCAGCCCGGGCGAGCACGGCGGCCACCAAGCGCACCGCACGGACGGCTCGCAAGGTCCCGGGCGTCGCTCAGGCCGAGGGCCAGATCAAGGGCGCGGTCGCCAGCGAAGACGACCTCCCGATCGCGCGCTACGACGGTCTCACCGCCGAGGAGGTCATCAGCAAGCTCCCCGGTCTATCGCAGATCGATCTGGCCAAGATCGACTCATATGAGCGCAAAAACCAGAATCGCAGCACCATCCTGGGCCGGGTGAGCAGCCTGCGCGGCGACGAGCCGTGGGCCGGCTATGACGAGCTGACAGCAGCCGAGGTCCAGGCAGTGCTCGGCCAGGGTGACGAGGAGCGCGTCAAGGGCGTGCGCGCCTACGAGCAGGCTCACAAGAACCGTGCCGGAGTCCTCAGGGCCGCCGAGCGCGAACTCACCAACGCATAGCCCGACCGCCGCTGC
>DATAUL010000393.1:0-3405 GCA_036268255.1 Solirubrobacteraceae bacterium
AACAGGGCCCGCACGCGCTGCGCAAACTCCGGCTCTGCCTGCTCGACGTCTCTCCATGCCGCCATACGCCAATGGTCGCACCGATGACCGACAGCAGTCCCGGGTCGGCACAGCGGTCAGATGCGCCGAACGCGTCGCGCCGTTACCAGGCAGGCGATGGTGCTGGAGCGGATTGGCCGGCCGAGGCTCTGGTGAAGGGCGTCGGTCTCGGCGCACAGAGCGTCGCGCTGCCGGGCTGAGAGCCGTGCCCAGAACGACATCGTGGCGAGCAGGGCGTTCAGCGCGTCGGCCGTGTGCTCCAGGAGTGTCGGCACGACGGCGACCTGCGTGTCGTCAAACAGGTCTGCGGCATACCCCCGCGCGAGCTCGTAGCCCCCCAGCCACGCCCACACGTCCGACACATTGCCGCGCCGCTCAGCGACGCCCCCGAGCGCGCCGTCCAGGTCGTGGTAGGTCGGCCAGTCGGCGGCAAACCTTGGCGCGACCCTCGTCATCGCGGCGCGAAGCGCCCGCTGATCCCCGTGGCTGCGCGGCTCGTCCAATCCGAAGTAGGAGATCAGCGCGAGGGTGCCGCCATCAACCAACGCGTCGGCGGTCGTGCGCCAACTGACATCGGGATCAACCCAGTGAATCGCCGATCCCGAAAAGGCGGCCGAGTAGTGCGCGTGCGGCAGCGGCGCCTCCTCAAGGCGCTGATTGACGAACTCCACCTCCCCTCCGTTGCCGAGCTGATCGAGCGCCCGCGCGATCAGCCGCTCGCCGGGCTCGATCGCCGTCACCCGCAGGCCGCGGGCGACCAGGCTGCGTGTCAGCTGGCCGGTACCACAGCCGATCTCGAGCACCCGTGCGCCGGGACCGAGGCCCCCCACCTCGCACGCCCGGTCGATCAGCGCGCCCGGGTAAGTCGGCCGGTGACGGTGATACTCCTCGGCGATCTCGTTGAAGACCTCGCCGTAGCGATTGGCCTCGGCGCCCCGTGACATGCCCGGAAGCTAGATGACGACCAGGACGAGCCGGACCGATTGCACGGCGCGCGCGACGGCCGGCAAGATCACGGCAGGACCCATTCACCGAATCGGGCGACGTCAGAGCAGCTGGTCCTCGAGCGGGAATGTGCTGAGGAGCTCCGGACCGCCTGCGCGGATGAGCAGCTGCTGCTCGAGCTTGACTCCCTCATGGCCGTGTTCGGAGCCGATGTAGCTCTCGACGCACAAGGTCATGTTCTCCTCGATTACCCCCTCATAGCCGAACTCGTCGATGTCCTGGGGGTGCAGGATGTACGGATACTCGCCGGTGAGGCCAACGCCATGAGCCAGGTTGAAGTACCGATGGGCGACATACTCGTCGGGGATTCGCCAACTCTTCTCGCTCACCTCGCGAAAGGTTGCTCCGGGGCGCAGAAGCGAGGTGTTGTGCTCGACCTGCTGCATCGCGAGCTCATAAAGCCGACGTTGTGCGTCGCGCGGTGTGGCGGGGCCGCACAGGAACGTCCGGCTGAAGTCGCTGTAGATGCCGCCCGGACCGACCACGTCGGTATCCAGGGCCACGAGGTCGCCGGCCTGGACCACCTGATCGCTGGCCTCGTGAAACCACGGGTTCGTCCGCTTGCCGGCGCTGAGCAGCCGCGTCTCGACGTACTCGCCGCCCCTGGCGATCGTTTCCCTGTGCAACTCGGCCCACAGTTCGATCTCGGTCACCCCCGGGACGAGCGCCTCGCGTAAGCGGGTGACAGCGTCCTGGACGGTCAGCAGCGAAGCGCGCATGAGCGCGATCTCCTCCGGCGACTTGACGCTCTTGGCCCTTTCCACGGGCCCTTGAGCATCGACGATCCCGATTCCTTGACGCGCAAGCTCGCCAAGCGCCTCAGGCTTGAGAGTGTCGACAGCCAGCCGCTCGGCGCCCGCGCTGCGGGCGAGATCGGCGATCTCGCCCGCCCAACGGCGCGCCATCTCGGCTAGCCGTCCACCGCTCGCGGGGTAGGAGAGCGTGATCGCGGGACGCACCTCATCGATCAGCGGCGCCGCCTGCGCGAGATGATGCGCGCCCTGGAACTCGAACATGACGATCGGACCGTGCACGGGGATGAACGCGTATCGGGCCGGGTTTCGCAGCATGAACACCTGCATGTTGCGGCTGCCCGTGGCGAAACGGACGTTGACCGGGTCAAACAGCACGCACGCACCGATGTCGCGATCCGTGAGCTCGCGCCTCAGGCGCTCAAGCCTGACTCGGCTGATCGCGGGCGGGTCCAGCTCCGCGCTCGGCGAGGCTGATGCGTCGCGCCGCGCCTCGTCGCCCCGAGTCGGTCCCGGCCGCTTGGTACCGCCGGGTTGGTTCATATCGCGAAGGCACTCTATCTGTCGGTGGCGCGCTTACGTCCAGCTCAGCGCGGGTCACAACGTCCCTGCGGCTACGTGCGGCCGTTGCGCCGGTCAATCATCGGGGCTCACCGCGTGGAACTCGATCCGGTAGACGAGTGTGTCCTCGTCTATCGGACCAGCATGCGCGGCGCGCAGGCACAGCGTCTCGCGGTCGGGTTCGCCGGCTCGTCCGACGTCCTTCGCGGTGATCTCCGAGAACGGCACAAGTTCGATGGCGTCGACCTCAATCTCACCGAGGCCCACTTGGTAGCGGCCGCCCTGCTTGACCCGCGGCCGCTTCCACAGTCGGACCGACACGGTGATGTCTCCGGCCAAGACGTCGTTGCGCAGTTCGCGGCTGAACTCCACAAGCGGAACGCTAGCCGGCGCTTCGCTACGCGACCGCGCGTCGGTGCACCAGCCCCGCGCCACCGCGCCGAGCGATGTACTTGATTGCGTCACCGCACGCCGCGACAGCACCCAGGTAAATCGGGAGCCCCACAGTTGTCAAGCCTGATGAAAGCCAGGGTGGGGCGCGGGCATGCCCCAGCCGAACAACGCCGGTGATGGCCGAGGCTCGCTTTCACGGTCGCGCGCACCCGGCGCGATGCCGGCGATTGGAGGTAGGTTTCCTGGATGGTTCCCGCACGCCTCACCGTCGTCACGCTCGGCGCCCGCGACCTGGCACGGCTGCGCAGCTTCTACTCCGCGCTGGGCTGGGAGGTGGCGATCGAAGCCGAGGACTTCTGCGCCTTCCAGCTCCGCGGCGCCTTACTGGCGCTGTTCCCCAGGGAGAAGCTGGCCGCCGATGCTCAAGCGGGAGCGGCTGCACCCGCGCGGGGTATGCGCGGCTTCAGCCTCGGCATCAACGTCGATCGACCCGAGCAGGTCGACGAAGCGATAGCCGCAGCCGAGAATGCGGGTGCCACGGTGACCAAGGCGCCGTCGGCCCCAGCCGAGTTCGAAGGCCGTCACGCCTACTTCGCCGATCCTGAGGAGAACTATTGGGAGGTCGTCTACCTCAGGAGCGCCGGATCCGGCCAGC
>DATAUL010000394.1:0-5890 GCA_036268255.1 Solirubrobacteraceae bacterium
GCGACGATCAGGACGGCCACGGCGATCGTCACCAGCGCACCCACTACCAGGACGATCATCCCTCTCGCGCCGCTGGACTTCTGCTTCGTGCGCAGCGTTGTTGCAAGCGTGCTCATTGGTCCCTCCTAGTGTTGTGGCTAACAGGACGATGCGCCACATGTCCGGCTCGTCACAGTTCGTGCAAATCGGTGCACGTGACTCGCGAGCAAGTGTCGATCGCGTGGCCACTGATTCCCACCCAGTGCTGGAGCTCACTCTGTCCAACCCTGGACCTTGTCGGCCCCCAGAAAGACGAAAGCCCCGGATATAACCGGGGCTTTCCGAGCGGACCGCGGCGGGATGGGTTCACGTGAGAACCCATTGATTCGCGATGATCACCGGGATTTCGAAGCCGTCCTGGTCGATCCCGAGTACGTCGACGTCGGGGCCTCCAATCATGGCGTCCAGGTGTACGTCAGAGCGATTGAATCCCATGGCAAGTTGGGCGTCGCGCGCGTTGGGAAGATCAGGCACGGTTTCTGGATACGCTGTCCCCAAAGCGATGTGACTGGTGGCATTCTCGTCGAGGAGGCCGTCGCCGAAGGTGATCCCGCTTTGTCCGACCGGAGATGCACCATCAACCAGCGCGACTTCTCCTAGTCGCGCCGCTCCAGCGTCAACAGCCAGCTGCGCGCGCATCACGTCCGCGCCGCGCGCTGCGTCAGCCTTGACGATCTGTCCGCGTTCGAAACGTAGCGTCAGCCCTTCCACGACTCCGCCGCGGGTCCCCAGGGGTCGCGTGATCTGGACTACGCCCTCTGTGCGTCTGTAGTCCGGGGTGGTGAAGACCTCTTCGGTCGGCAGGTTGAAGACGAAGGGATGACCCCATCGCGTCTGCGTGGAGCAGGTCACCCATTGGGCTCCGGCCAGGAGGCCCACGCTGAGGTCCGTTCCGCCGCCGCGAAAGCGGACCCCGGTGAAATGATTGTCTTGCAGTAGCTTCGCGCGATGATGCAGATGGGCGATGTGCTGGCGCCACGCCGCCTGGGGGTCGGGCGCGTCGAGACGCAAGATCGGTGCGAGCACCGCCCACAGTCGATCCACGTCAGGTGTATTGAGCATCGCCTGCGCGAGCCCCGGGGACACCCCCGGAACGGTCGTCCACGCGAGATCCCCACGATCCACAGCCTCCCAAAAGGACGGAGTGCTCGGCATGAAATCGCGCACCGCCCGCTCCGGCGGAATGTCCTCCATGAGCTGCGGCTGGGTCTGGCCGAACAACACGATCACCGCTGAACGTCGAGCGACGCACTCAGTCGTGATCGCCTCCCACCAGTCCGGAACGAAATCCAGTGTCCCGACCGGCGCATGGCGCAACCGTGAATGCTTGACATGGGCATCCCAGTACACCGCGCTGACAAAACGGGCGCCCCGACGGTATGCCGACTCGGCCACCGCACGCACCAGCGGTGCTTGCTCGACATCCCAAGCCAGCACGACGACATCCTGGCCGTTTCGCACGTTGGCTCCGACGCAGACCGCCAGGTCCGCGAGACACTGTGTCAAGCTGACAGACACGTCCCCAATCCTCTCCGAGACGGCCACCGAGCGCAACGGCACGGCCTGAGGCCTACCCGTTCAGCAGATCGGCACCTGCGGCCCACCTGCCCGCGAAGCCGAGGCGCTCACATGACCGGATTTTTTCAACGTCAACATGCCGTGGTATCTCGACGTCCCGGCTTTGACGTTGTCCTTGAAGTCGATCCGGCCGCGCGCACCTGTGAAGGCGCCGGTCCCGGACATGATCGGGTGCTGGCATCCCCCAGACAGCTCGTGTCCCTGCTGGTCGAACCGCGCCTCGAACGCATAGATGAGCGCCAACGTGCCGCGCGGATCGCGCCCCGCGCAGGCGCGGTTGCGATCGGCGTCCAGGCAACCGACAAAGTGTTCGGTGCCGATCGCCAGGATGGCCCCATTCGGACCGCTGCGCGCTGGGTTAAGGTATCCGTGTACCAGCAGCCAAGCAGCCTCCCGGCCATCGTGTTGGCCAGGGCGGGCGCCCGTCCGGTAAGCGGATCCAGGGTGCGGCACGGATCTCCTACCTGGCCGGCCGTCTTGTCCTCCTGCCCCCTGCGTCCAGGTCAGGGAGCCGTTTGCCCCGGCCCCGGTGACCGGGCATACGGCACCCCGTACCGCGGCGCTGCCGGTGCATTGCAAAAGTTCCTGACGGCGTAGCCGCAGGCGCGCCAAACCTGAGGCGGCGCTTCGCACTCACTCATCCAAGCCCAGCGATGGATTTCACGGCCGGTGTGGATCTAACGCGAAAACCACCAAGGGAGCTTGTGATGACCAGCACAGCGACAATCGCCAACGGCTCAGTTCTTGTCACCGGGGCCAACCGCGGTCTCGGGAGGGCGCTCGTCGAAGAGGCACTTAGAAGGGGCGCGAAGCGGGTGTATGCCGGGACCCGGCAGCCGCAGACACATGCCGACCACCGTGTCAGATCAATAGGGCTCGACGTCACCGATCCGGCGCAGATCCAGGCCGGGGTCGAGCAGATCGAGTCGCTCGACTTCTTGATCAACAACGCCGGCGTGTCGCTCCCCGACGACCTCGGCGGCCGTGACGCACTCCAGCACCACCTCGCGGTGAACCTGTACGGCACCTGGGACGTGACCCAGGCATTCCTCCCCGCGCTAAGACGCTCGCGGGGGGCAATCGTCAACGTCGTCTCGCTGGCGGCGTTCGCCGCCGTGCCCGTGCTGCCCGCCTACTCAATCTCAAAGGCCGCATTGTTCGCGCTCACGCAGTCCCAGCGGATGCTCCTGGCCGGCGATGGAGTCGCGGTTCACGCCGTGATGGCGGGCCCGATCGACACCGACATGGTCCGTGGTCTCGCGATCCCGAAGACCGCCCCGGAGATCGTCGCACGCGGCGTCCTTGACGGGGTCGAGCGGGGCGACGAGGAGATCTTCCCGGACCCGATGTCCGCAACCCTGGCTGCCGGCTGGTATGGCGGGGACGTCAAGGCGCTCGAAATCCAGAACGCCAGGCTCGTCCAGCCGGATCAGGTCGCCGCCTAGCCCACGCGGGGCCGGACGACGCCGTCCGGCCCCGCCCTCTGTATCGCCGCGACGGGCGGATGTGAGTCCGCCGCCACGGTATGCACCGAACGCCGAGGAGCAGGACATGACACTTCACACAGTGGGAACCCCCGCTCAATGGGACGCCGACCGCGCCGACCTGCTTAAGCGAGAGAAGGAGCACACACGTCTGGGCGACGAGCTCGCCCGCCGGCGCCGGGAACTGCCCTGGGTGGCGGTCGACACGCAGTACACGCTGCACACCGCGGACGGACCGAAGAACACTGGCGGCGCTGTTCGACGGTCGCTCGCAGCTGCTGATCTACCACTTCATGTTCGGTCCGACCTACGACCAAGCATGTCCGACGAACTCATCGATCGCCGACGCCATCAACGGCCTGCTACCGCATCTGCAGGCGCGCGACATAACGCTGATGCTGGTCTCAGGCGCGCCGGTCGAGAAGCTGACCGCTTATCGCAAGCGCATGGGCTGGGATCTCAACTGGGCATCGAGTTACCGCACCGATTTCGATCTCGAGCTCGGTTTCTCGAGCACCACCGAGCAGACCCGCGCCTGGGTGCAGTCGCCGCAGTCGGCGACCCTGCCGCCGGTCGCGCATCGCAACGCGGCGGCCAGCGGCACCGATCTCGTCGGTTACCTGACCGAAGGCTACGGTTTCAACGCCTTCGCGCTTGAGGACGGAACGGTCTATCGGACCTACTCGACCGCTGGTCGCGGCGTCGAGTTCCTCATGACCTACTACGGGGTCCTCGACCGTGCGCCGCAGGGGCGCGACGAGGGCGAAGGGTTCCAGGTGTGGATCCAGCGCCGCGACGAGTACGCCACGGGGCAATGACCCGCGAGATCATTCCGCAGGTGGTGCACCTGGAGCTACACACCAGCGACCGTGAGGCCTCAACTCGGTTCTACTCCGGCTTGCTGCAATGGCAGACTGAGGAGATCAACACCCTGTGGGGCAACTATCACGCGCTCAGGCTCGGTTTCGGACTCGACGGCGGGATCGTCCAATGCCGGACTCCCCTGGCCGGCTGGCTGCCGTACGTCGCGGTCGATCAGATCGAAGCGACCACCGAGCTGGCGCGCCGGCTCGGCGCGCAGGTGCTGCTCGCGCCCCGAGAGGGGCCCGCCGGCTGGCGGGCCGTCCTGTCCACGCCGGCGGGCGGAGAGATCGCGCTCTGGCAGGCCAAGCCCCAGTCAGTGAAGGTCGCGTGATGAACGAGACGCAGCTGCTCAAGGCGGCGCGCGACGGAGATGAGCGGGCCTACGCAGCGCTCGTCGAAGCGCATCGCGGCTCCCTCTATGCGCACTGCTACCAGATGCTCGGCTCGGTCCACGACGCCGATGACGCCGTGCAGGAAGCGCTGCTCAAGGCATGGCGAGCGCTCGCCCGCTTCGAGGCCCGCAGCTCGCTCCGGACGTGGCTGTACACGATCGCGACCAACGTCTGCCTGCGGATGATCGACCAACGGCCCTTCCCCCGGGTCCTGCCGATGGACTACGGGCCGCCGGCCGACCCGCACGAGGGGCTCGGGCCGCCGCTCCTCGAATCACGCGAGGTCGAGCCAGTGCCCGACCGGGAGCTTGGCCTCGCCGGGGGAGTCGCGGGACCGGAGGCGCGCTATGAACAGCGCGAGGCGATCGAGTTGGCATTCGTCGCCGCGCTGCAGCATCTGCCGGCCCGCCAGCGGGCTGTGCTGATCCTCCGCGACGTCCTCGGCTTCTCAGGCGCCGAGGTCGCCGGCGTGCTCGACACAACCGCGACGTCGGTCTACAGCCTGCTTCAGCGCGCACACACGACCATCGACGACCGGCTGCCGGATCGCAGCCAACAGGCGACGCTCCGGACGCTCGGCGACCAGCAGCTGCGCACGATCGTCGACCGCTACACCGAGGCCTGGGCCCATCACGACGTTGACGCGATCGTCCAGATGCTGACCGAGAGCGCGACACTCGCGATGCCGCCGACGGTCACCTGGTACCGCGGACTCGAGGCGATCGAGATCATGTTCCGCACCGTCGCGTTCGCCCACGGGCGAAGCTGGCGGATGCTGCCGACCTCGGCGAACGGTCAGCTCGCCGTGGGCACATACGAACGTGACCGCTCCGGCGTCTACGCGCCGCACGGTGTGACGGTCCTCACCCTGCGCGGTAACAAGATCGACGGGATCACCGCCTGCAACGGCCCGTGGATGCTTGAGCGGTTCGCGCTTCCGCCGCGGGCCTGACGCCGCAGTCGGACGACAGCGCTGGAGGGCGCCTGGCCTTGGTGTCGTCGGGCGTGATATGACGGGCCCGAGCGGAGAACCTACCGAGAGGACTGCCATGCCACCCACCAGCGTTCATTTCAACGGTTCGGTCAATCTGCCCGACGCCGAGACCGTGATGCGGGAGATCAGCTCACGCGTCCCGTCTGGCGTCCGTCGGATGACCGACGGGGAGACCGGTGACCGCAACTACTGGATCAGTTTCCAGACCCGGAAGTTCGAGCAGATGCCGGAGTTTGAGACCGTGTCGGTAGGCCAGGCCTACGAGACCGCTCCGGATGCCCCGGACATGCCTCAGCTTCGCCTCACCCAGGATGCGTCGGCCGAGATGATCGACTGGCCCGACCTCGGCTATGCCGATGAATACACCGAGTCGTTTGCGACATTCGAGCGGATGCAGAACGAGGGCACGATCCCGGCCGACGTGCGCTTCCAGCTGCAATACCCGACCCCTCTGGCGTCGGTGGCGGGGACATTCGTGCCCAGCGACCTGCCCAAGGTCGCGCCCTCCTACGAACAGGCGCTGTTCGCCGATCTCGACA
>DATAUL010000395.1:0-4550 GCA_036268255.1 Solirubrobacteraceae bacterium
TGCACGACGTTCGGGAGCTGGGTCTGGCCATACGCGCCCGGCGCCTGGGTGGCCAGACTCTGGCCCCAGTAGCTCGAGAACGGCGGCGCGTTGACGTACGCGGGAGCGGGCGGGGTCTGCAGCGCCGTCTGCGGGCGTGCCGCGTCGGCGGTGTCGAGGCCCTCGACGGCCGTCACCGACGTGGCGATCGACCTGGGAACGCTCGGCGCCTTGGTCGGAGCCTGGACCTTCTGGCCGCCGAGCAGATAGGTCTTGATCGTCGTCGCGAACGCGTGCTGCATCTGTGCCACCGAGCCGGTGACGTACACGTAGGCGCGATTGGACGGCACGGCCTGCACCTGCAGCCCGCTGTCGCGGGCGAAGGCCTCGACTGCCTGCACCGTCGAGGCGCTCGGCGCGTAGCGGCCGGCGAACTGAGCGGGCGTCAGGTAGCGCCCGTAGCTGGCGCTGCTCGGATCCGAGACAGTGGCGATGAAGTTCTCTAACTGCGCCTCGTTGCGGTGGCGCAGCGAGATCAGCGCACGGGCGCGCGACGCGGGGGCGGCTGCGCCGAGCAGCTTGGCGGTGCCCGGCAGCGAGGAAAGACTGGCCGGCAGCGACACCCGTCCGGCCAGCACCGTCGTCACCGGTTCGAGCACCTTCGTGACCGGGAGCCCCAGCGCGGCGCCGGCCGAGCCGGCGAAGGCCGCGCCGGCGTCGAGTGCGGTCAGGCAGGTCAGCAGGCCGGTCAGGAGCGCCAGCCGGAGAAGGGTTTTGTGCACGGGGACGGTCCTTGTTCCGAGGGGGTGTGCTCTGTGCAACGAGCAGCACGGGGGTTTCTTGCGCTTTTCACTCATAGGTCGCCCTTACACGTCCATTACGCGGATCCGAGGTACGGGGCGGATGCTGACGCCATGTCCTCAACACCTCTGCAGATGCGACGCCGGCGCGTCCGTCTCATCCGGGGTCGCGTCCTCGGAGGCGCCACCGCGATCTTCATCGCCAGCACCGGCTGGATCTTCGTCGAGCTCGTGTCCGGTCATGATCCGGCCCTCGCGCACCAGACGAGCACGCATTCGACGACGAGCGCGTCCGTCGCGTCGAGTTCGCCCGCCGCGAGCTCATCCCCAAGCTCGAACTCGTCTGGTTCATCGTCGTCGGGCTCGGCCACCGCCGTGACGACGAGCGCGTCATGAGCGAGGCGATCGAGCAGTTCGACTGCTTCGGGGGCTCCTGCGCGGTGCTCGTCGCCGGCGCCGGCCCGGCGGGAAGCGCCCACGACGCCGCCGCGCTGGTGAAACGGCGGTTGCTCGCCTGGCACGACCAGCTCTCACGTTTTTCGCCGACGAGCGAGCTGTGTCGCCTGAACGGCGATCCCCGCCGGGTCGTTCCGGTCAGCCCCACGATGGCCCGCTTCGTCGCGGCTGCCGTGGGCGCGGCCGGCACGACCGGCGGCCTGGTTGATCCCACGCTCGTCGACGAGCTCGAGAGCGCCGGCTACCACCGAGACCTCAGCTGGGACTCGCTGCCGCTGTCGCGCGCCCTGCTGCTGGCCCCCGGCCGCGCCGTGGCGCGGCCCCGCGCCCTCGCTCGGTGGTCGGAAATACAGGTCGACCGGGCGACGCGGACGGTCACCCGCCCGCCGGGTGTGCGGATCGACAGTGGCGGGATCTTCAAGGGCCTGTGCGGCGACATCCTCGCGGGCGTCCTCGGCCGCCACGTCAGTTTCGCCGTCGACGCCGCCGGAGACGTGCGCTTCGGCGGAGCGGCGGGATGGCGTCGCCCGGTCCGGGTCACCAGTCCGTTCGACGGCTCGCTCATGCACGTGTTCGAGCTCGTCCACGGCGCGGCGGCGACGAGCGGCATCGGCCACCGCAGCTGGCTGGGCACCGGCGGCCGGCCGGCCCATCACCTTCTGGATCCGGCCACGGGGCGCCCGGCGTTCACCGGAATCGTGCAGGTGACGGCGCTGGCAGCGACCGGCGTCGAGGCCGAGATGCGCAGCAAGGCGGCGCTCCTCAGCGGGCCCTCCGGGGCCCTGGACTGGCTCGTCGACGGCGGTCTCGTGGTGCTCGATGACGGCACACAGCAGGTCGTCGAGCCCTCCGCTGCGTTGATCGGCGGCTCCGTGGTCGAGATGGCCGCATGACGAGCGCCTCCAACCATCTGTTCTGGATCATCAGCCGGGGCGCGGGCACGACGGCACTCATCTTGTCCAGCCTGGCCGTGTGCGTCGGGCTGACGATCGGCGGCAAACTCCTGCCCGGCAACGCCGCCGACCGTCGCTCCTATCACGAGGTCATCTCACTGTCGGTGATGGTCGCAATCGCCGTGCACGGGCTCACCTTGCTCGGAGACAGCTTCCTGCACCCGAGCCTGATCGACGTCACCGTGCCGTTCGCGCTCGGCTACCAGAGGCTGGCCACCACGCTGGGGGTCATCGCCGGCTGGGGTTTCATCGCCCTCGGCCTCTCGTTCTACGCACGGGATCGGATCGGCCGTGCCCGCTGGAGGGTGATCCACCGCTTCACCCTGTTGGCTTGGATCGGAGGCCTCGTCCACACGCTGGTGGAGGGCACCGACGCGGGTCAGCTCTGGTTCGTCGCGCTCGTGACGATCACCTCCGCACCGGTCCTCGTGCTGCTCGCCCTACGCGTGATGTCGGTCGGCGCGCGTCCCCGGCTCGACGCGCGCACGCCGGTCAGCTCGTCGGCAGCGTCCACCCGAACAGCCCGTCCAATGATCCACTCGGGCCGCGCCGGCTGATCCGCATCCGCGCGGTCTGCGAATGACGCCGACGAGTCCCCGGTGTCGACCGTGGATTCGCAACTCTCGTAACCGGATCTGCCGGCGCGGGCCCCGTTGCTAGCTTCGCGGCTATGAGCGAGGTGTTCGCCGACCGGGAGCTGGCCGCTTGGGTGACGATGATCGCGTCGTCGGGCGACGAGCTGGACGTTCAGGCGATGCGTGCCGCCACCGCCGAGCGCGCCCGCACCCGGGCCCGCGGACCGGAGATGGACAGCGTGGGGGATGTGGCAGTGGGACAGCTTCGGGCGCGGTTGTACCGCCCTGGCGCGGCCGCCCTGCCAGTGGTGCTGTACCTGCATGGCGGCGGCTGGACGATCGGCGGTATCGAGACCCACGACCGGCTATGCCGGCGTCTGGCAGACGGCAGCGGAGCGGCGGTGCTCTCGCTTGACTACCGCCTGGCCCCCGAGCACCCGTGGCCGGCGTCGGTCGATGACACCGTGGCGGCTCTGCGGTGGATCGCGGACACGGGCGCGGCCGAGCTTGGGGTGATGTCAGGCGTGGTGGCGGTGGCTGGCGACAGCGCCGGAGGGCTGCTCGCGGCGTTGTCGTGCCTGCGGGTGCGCGACGAATACCCGGCCGCGCTGCCTGCGCTTCAGGTTCTCCTCAACGCCAACACCGACCTGTCGGGGTCACAGCCCTCGATGCGCGAGAAGGCCTCCGGCTTCGGTCTCGACGCCGACGCTGTCCGCTTCTTCAACTCCCAGTGGGTGCCTGATCGGGACCGCTGGTCAGACCCCGCCGTCAGCCCGCTGTTCGCTCCTGACGTCAGCGGGTTGCCGCCCGCGCTGATCGTGGCCGCCGAGCACGACCCCCTGCGCGACGAGTCAGCCGCGTACGCCGAGCGTCTGAGCTCAGCCGGCGTCGAGGTCGACTACCGCTGCGAGCCCGGCCTCGTGCACAACTTCATGATGCTCGACGACATCTCCCCCGCGTGCGCGGCGGCGGCCGACCGCGTGGCAGCTGACGTGCGAGCCCGGCTGATGGTGGGCTGAGTTACATCCGCAGATACGACGCGCCGTTGATGTCGAGCACGGCGCCGCTGGCCATGGCGGCTTCAGGCGAGGCGAGGTAGACGACCGCGGCGGCGACCTCCTCAGGGGTGGCCACACGGTTGAGCGGGCTCTCGGCGCGCCGTGCCTCGCCCAGCTCCCCGCTCAGTGCCTCCTTCGCCATGTCGGTCTCGGTGAACCCGGGCGCGACCGCGGTGACGGTGATGCCATGCGGCCCGAGCGCGCGAGCCAGCGATTGGCCGAAGGCGATCAGTCCCGCTTTGCTGGCGCCGTAGGCCGGCTGGTCCGGCTCGCCCCGAAACGCTCCGCGCGAGGAGACGTTGACGATCGTCCCCCCGCCGCCTGCGAGCATGTGCTGCACCGCGCACCAGGTCACGTTCGCGGCGCCGGTGAGATTGACCGCCAGCGTCCGCTCCCAACCCTGCTGCCACTCCTCGTAGGTGGTGTCCGTGACCGGGTGCGGCTCGAAGATGCCGGCGTTGTTCACCAGCACCTCGAGGCCGCCCAGACCGTCGGCGGCCCCATCGACCATCCGGCGCACGGCCTCCGGGTCGGCTAGGTCCGCTTGCACGACGACGTGCCCCTCGCCCGGCAGCAACGCGGCGAGCTCCTCGGCGCTGTCCCGGCTGGCGCCGTAGTGAACGGCGACGCGGTCACCTGTCTGCGCAAACGCCCGAGCAACCGCCGCCCCGATCCCACGCGAGGCGCCCGTCACCAGCACCGCGCGACCGTGGCCGGCTGCTGCCATCC
>DATAUL010000396.1:0-3364 GCA_036268255.1 Solirubrobacteraceae bacterium
GCCGCCGGCCTGCTCGTTCGCCGCCGCGACGAGGCCAACCGCCGCGTCCACGTCGTCGAGCTGACCGACGCCGGGCAGGCGACGTTCGTGCGACTGCGCAAGGCCGCGCTCGCATTTGATCGGCGGCTGCGCCGAGGGATCGCCGACGAGCAGGCCGAGGAGCTGGAGCAGGTACTCGATCGCCTCGTGGCGAACGTCGGCACCGGCGAGGCGGGAGCCGCTCCGTGGGCCGGTCTGATCGACGGCGACCGTTGACCGGTCAGCGACCGGCGGGTTGCCCGTCGCCTCGGTTCTCGACGAGGCCCAGCTGCGCGCTGAGCGTGGCATGGTCCCAGAGGACCCGCTGCGAGCTGATCCGCCCACGCTCGAACCCGACCACCGCGATCGTCAGCACCTCGGCTCGCAGATGGGTCGGCGCGACCCCGGGCAGCAACCAGGGCAGCTCCCGGTCATGCGTGAACGACACGGTTGCCTCGTCGACCAGGCGGAAGCGATCCACGGTGCGCGAGATCCTCGTCAGCGTCAAGTCGGCGGGAAGATGGCCGAACAGGTCCTCAAGGTAGAAGCGCGTAAGCGCCGCCCGTCCGGCAGCGCCGGTCATCGCCGGGATGTGTAGGACCGACGGCTCGGCCACGAGGTTCGCCAGCGAGCCCGCGAGATCACGCCTGCCCAGTGACGCCGTGATGTGCTCATCCCAGATCTCCTCCAGCTTGCGCAGGAAGCGCGCGATCTCGGTCGTCATCCGGCCAGGCTAGACCAGGATCCCGCGCTCGCCGGCTGAGCGAGCCGCGGCGCCGGATGCCCACGCCGACGAGCACGAAGAGGCCTAGCCCGGCGACGAGATAGGCCAGCCGCGGTGACACTGCCGCGGTCAGCGCTCCACCGAGCGCGATGCCCACGCCGGGGGCGATCGCGGCGAGAGCCTCCAGCACGGCTGCCACCCGCGCCCGGAAGCGGTCCTCGACGAGCTGGTGGACGGCCGTCTCGACCGAGGCCCACTGGGTGCCGTTGCCGAGCCCGCCGAGCACGCTTGCGGCACAGGCGACGGCCAGCGTCGGTGCGGCGGCCGTGCCGAGGTAGCCGATCGCCACCGCGGAGGTGCTGACGAACACCAGGCCGGTCCCGATCCGGCGTCCGAGACGCAGGTGGGCGGCCGATCCGATCGCAATGCCGACCCCCCACGCCGCGAGAATCGCGGCGTAGCCCGCCGAGCCGGCGTGCAGAGAGCGGCTCGCGTACACGACGGTCACGGGGACGACGAGGTAGAAGAACACGAACGCCAGTCCCTCCCCGACGAGCAGCATGCGCAGCGCCTCGTTGCCGGCGACGTAGCTGATGCTCTCGCGCAAGCGCGACCACGGCGCCGCGGCGGCAGCCGCGTCGGCCGGCTCGCGGACTCGCAACCCGCGAGCCCGGGCGACGAGGGCAGCCGCGAACAGGAACGAGGCGGCGTCGACGATCAGCGCTGCCGGCGCGCCGAGCGTCTCGACGGCGACGCCGCCGAGCACCGGACCGGCCACCGTCGCCGCCGCCAGCGCGACGTTGAACGCGGCCTTGCCCTCCGGCATCAGGTCATGTGGGATCAGGACCGAGGCGGCCGCCGCCCGCGTGACGCTGCGCGCGACGAACGCCAGCGCGGCGTCGGCGACGCCGAGCACGAAGATTTGGGCGATCCCGACGTGCCCGACGATCGCCGCCAGCAGGCCGAAGAAGCACGCCTCGACCACGTAGACGACCGGTAACAGGCGCCCCACGGCCACGCGGTCGACGTGGGCCACGAGCAGGGGGCCGATCAGTCCGGGCACGAACTGGGTGCAGAGGAACAGGCCGGCGGTGGCCAGCCCCGATCCCGTCGCCCGGAGCACGACGACGGCGAGCGCGAACGACCCCACGACATCGCCCGCGCGGTTGATCGCATAGGAGACGAGGAGGGCGCGGAAGTCCTCGACCCGGACTACCGTCCGCAGGCTCTTCACCAGCTGACCGACGCGGCGGGGCGCGGCTGGGCGAGCTCGCGGACGCGGAGCTCGATCGCGATCTCGGTCTCGAAATCGGCCTCCTCGGTATGGGTGAAACCGGTCTCCTCGCGCTCGACGAGTTCGATGAACAGCTGAACGAAGCGGGTCGCCAGCTGAGTGCCGGCGACCCGTCGCAGCTCCGCGATCGCCTCCGGGCGTGAGACGGGGACGCGGTAGGTGTCGCGACCCGTGATCACGTCGTACACGTCGGCAACGGAGATGATCTGCGCGAGGATGGGAATCTCGTCTCCCTTCAGGCCGTGGGGGTATCCCAGCCCGTCGGGCTGCTCGTGGTGGGCGAGGATGACCTCGGCGATCCCCTCATAGCCCTGGACGGCCCGGACGAGACGGGCGCCCTGCTCGGGATGCTCGCGCACGATCTGATCATCGGCCTCGGTGAGGCGGTGGGAGCTGAGCAGGATCCGATCGGGGAACGCGAACTTGCCGATGTCGTGCAGCAGGCCGGCGGTGTGCACGACCCGCAGCTCCTCGGCCGAGCAGCCGGCGGCTGCGGCGATCGCGTGGGCATAGCGCGCGACCGCGGCCGAATGGCGGGCGGTCGACTTGTCGCGCAGGGAGAGGGTGCGCACCATCGTCACGAACACACCGACCTGCAGCGACGCCAGCTCCAGCGTGCGCTGCTCCAGCTGATCGCGACGCTGCTGCGAGTTGAGCAGCTCCGCGAGGAGCACGTAGAACGCGCCCAGGAGCACGAGCGACAGCAGCAGCGACGCCGGGCCGGCATGTGCGTAGATCACGACGAGCGCCCCGACCATGAAGTTCGGCGCAGCGATCCACGACAGGGCCGGCAGGTAGCTGCGACGGAGCTGCGTGGCGATCGGGATACCGGCCTGGACGCGGATCCAGGTCGCGGCCAGCAGGAAGTTGACGACATTCGCCAAACTGATCGTGGCCACGACAACCAGCGCGAACACCGCGCCGCCGCGCGAGACGCCGCCGTCCTGCACCGCGCGGATCACCAGGCCGCCCAGCAGCACGTAGATGTACATGCCGAGATTCCACGCCAGCGCCAACCGCCGGCCGTGCAGCCGGATCCCGTCGGCGAGGATCGCGTCGAGGATCCGCGAGACGAGGCAGATGGCAACCGCCGGGGCGGGCCCGAGCAGGGCCATCGCCAGCCCAACGATCGTCAGGCCGGCCGACAGACGCATCCGGCCGGCGCGTGCGTGCACGCGATCTCCCAGGACGCCGAGGATCGCGAGCGTCACCACGAGCCACAGGGGGTGCCAGTCGGCCGCGCGGGAGCTCACCGCGGCGCCGCCGCAGGTGAGCAGCAGCATGCCAAGCGCGCCGACCCACAGCACACGTACCGATCCCTGTCGCAT
>DATAUL010000397.1:0-4280 GCA_036268255.1 Solirubrobacteraceae bacterium
ACCGCTTCTCCGGCGGCGAGCGCCAGCGCCTCGCGATCGCCCGCGTCATCCTCAAGGACCCTCGGGTCCTGGTGCTCGACGAGGCGACCTCCGCGCTGGACACCGAGAGCGAGCGGATCGTCCAGCGCGCTCTCGAGTCCGTTATGCGCGGCCGCACGACCATCGCGATCGCGCACCGCCTCTCTACGATTCGCGCCGCCGACATCATCTTCGTGCTCGCCGCGGGACAGATCGCTAAACACGGAACCCACGACGAGCTCGTCAGCCGAGGCGGCCTCTACGCCCGACTCTACGAGGAGCAGTTCGGCAGCGGCACGGTCCAGGCGTTCTGCTCAGACGGAATCGTGCTGAGCGACGGTCGCTGCGTTCGACCCGCATCGTCCAAGTCTCCAGGACATGGCGAGATCGTCCCGTCCATCGACGGCGCCGATATGCCTGTTCCGGCGGATCCAATCCCCACCTGATAAGTCCGACGCGCCGCGAGAGCCCGGCGAGCCGCCGTCGTGCTGCTTGAGCGCCGGGCAACCCAGCGGCTACGCGAGATGGCGCCGGCGCTGCTTGACGCCTGGCGGGAATCCCGGTACTCGATCGGCTCGGTTGTGGATCCGATCCGCCAACAAGGGGCGGGGCTAGGATGCGATCCGGCGGGCGAGTGACGCGGGCATCGATGACGATCCCGAACGTGGGATCAGGCGACTTGACCTATCGACGAACCGGAAGGCATCATGGACATCGGAATCATCGGAGCGGGACACATCGGCGGGTCGCTGACGCGTCGGCTCGCGGGGCTCGGTCACGCCGTGCGAGTGTCGAACTCTCGCGCTCCGGAGACCCTGGCCGATCTGGCCGTTGAGACCGGCGCGACCGCGGTCTGGGCACGCGAGGCCGCCACGGACGCCGACCTGGTGATCGTCAGCATCCCTCAGAAGAACGTTATCGATCTCGCGCCCGGCATCGTCGCTCGGCGAAGCCGGGCGCGCCGGTCGTCGAGACCAATAACTACTACCCGCGCGAGCGCGACGGCCTGATTGCGACGATCGAAGCCGGCGCGCCGGAGAGCGTCTGGATCTCCGAGCAGCTGGGGGTCCCTGTCTTCAAGGTGTTCAACGGGATTTTCTGGAAGCATCTGCTCGAGGGTGGGCTGCCGCACGGCAGTGCCCGGCGCATCGCGCTGCCGGTCGCCGGCGACGACGCCGCCGGCAAGCAGATCGTCTTCGACCTCGTCAACGAGCTCGGTTTCGACCCGGTCGACGGCGGGACGCTGGCGGAATCCTGGCGCCAACAGCCGGGCACGCCGGTCTACGGGGCCGACCTAGACGCCGAGGGAGCGATCCGAGCGCTGGCAGCGGCCTCGCCCGAACGCCCAGACACATTCCGCGCGGCGGTGTGACACGGGCGCCGCGTTTCTGATCGCGTGAAGCGAACGCCGACGGTGCTGATCCTCGAGTGAGACGTGCTCCCAACGCTTGATGCTTCCTATCCGCGCACAGCGATCGTCGCGGGTTTGCGCGCCGGCGATCAGTCCGTGGGGCCTATTCGGTCTAATCAGTCTTCAACACACGAAGGGAGAACCGTGAGCGTCGCGTTTCCGGGCGAGTCGGCGGAATATCGTGCCGCGCGTGGACGGCTGCTTGAGCAGGAGATCGAGCTACGTCGCGCGATGGAGGAAGTGGCAGCCTCGAGGCGACTGCTCCCGCCGGGCGGAGCCGTTCCGGAGGACTACGCATTCCAGGGCGCGGGGGACGATGGCACCGCGACTGATGTGAGGCTGTCGGAGCTGTTCGCGCCTGGTAAGGACAGCCTCGTGATCTACAGCTTCATGTTCCCGCGCGATCCGGGCGATAGCTCGCCAGGGCCGGCCATCGGACAGACGGCACTCCTCAGTCGGGCCGAGAGCCCGTGTCCTTCATGCACGGCGCTGCTTGACCAGCTCGACGGCGCGGCGGAGCACGCCGGACAACACATCAACCTTGTTGTCGTCGCGAAGACAAACCTCGCGCGCCTGCTCGACTTCGGCGCAGACCGCGGCTGGCGCAGACTGCGGCTGCTGTCATCGGCAGCCAATACATATAACCGTGACTACCACGCAGAAACACACGATGGTGTTCAGCGGCCGATGCTGAACGTGTTTCATCGCGACCGACGCGCAATCCGTCATTTCTGGGCCTCAGAGCTCTTCTACGCTCCAACCCACGGCGGTCAGGATCCGCGTCACGTCGGCACCATTGAGCCGCTGTGGAATCTGTTCGATCTGACCCCGGAGGGTCGCCCGGCCGACTGGTACGAGCAGCTGAGCTACTAACGAATGTGCGGGAGCCGCGACAGCGGGCAGCTCGCAACGATGAGCGACGGAACCGGAGTCCAGCTCGGGCGTGCGGTCGGGGTGCTCGTTGACGTAGGCGGGGAAGCGGAGCTGCCGCGTCACCAGGGCTGTTGCGCCTACGTCCACGGCTGTCGGGCCGGTCTACGCCCGTTCGGATGGCGGGACGGTCACTGGGGCTCGGCCCGACAGCCGCCGATCTCCTCCAGGCGGTAGTAGACCGGCAGCCCGCGGTGCCGTGCGATGGCGACATCCTGGTCGGCGCCGGTGGATTCGCCAGGGAGGCGCAGGACCGCGTCGCAGTGAGCAAGCAGTCGCTCGGCGGTGGGGTACATCACCTGCTCGGCGAGGGGGTCGAGCGGGCCGGCGGCGCCGGCGCTCTTCAGGACCGGCAGGGCAACCCATTCTCCGATCATCGGAATGTGACCGGCCTGAAAGATCTGCCAGGCCGGCTCTTCGAGTCGTCGGAGGTTCTCGGCCATGAGGTCGGGGTCGCTCATCGCCCGTGACCTTGCTCGGGAGCTTGGTCTCTCCGACGACAGCGTCCGCCGCGATCTCCGTGATCTGGCCGCTGCCGGCCTATGTCAGCGCGTCTATGGCGGCGCCGTACCCGTGTCGGCGGCGCTGGCGGACTACCGCTCCAGGGAGCACGTTGAGCCCGAGAGCAAACAACGCGTCGCCAAGCGCGCCGTATCTCTCATTCGCCCTGGTGACCTCGTGATACTCGACGGCGGCACGACCAACCTGGCTGTCGCGCGCTCACTGCCTCCGGATCTTGAGGCGACCGTGGTGACGCACAGCCCGACGATTGCCGCGGCGCTCGTCGACCATCCCACGGTCGAGATCCTCCTGCTCGGCGGGCGCATCTACAAGCACTCCGCCATCGCGTGCGGAGCCGCAACGGTTGAAGCCGCCCAATCGATCACCGCCGACCTCTTCCTGCTCGGTGTTCCCGGAGTCCACCGCGAGCACGGACTGACCACCGGGGATCCCGACGAAGCCGCGATGAAGCGAGCGCTTGCCGCTCGCGCCGCCGACACCTACGTGCTCGCCAGCGCCGAAAAACTCGGTGCCGTCTCCCCCTACAAGGTCCTCGACCTCAACGCCGTCAGCGGCATTATCAGCGACGCTGCCGACGACGACCTGATCGACGACCTCCGCCGTACGAGAACCAAGATCATCCTCACGAATTGACGTAGACGAGACGTCGGCGCCTGCCGCTTGCGGCGCGCGTAGACCGATTCCCTTTGCGAGGTGAGTCCTGCCTTCCGGGTTCGACGTCGCTTGGACCGGCGGTCACCGCGCTGTACGAGGGTGATGCCTTGGGGGGACTAACCCGGAGGGGTCCGGCTCACGCGGAGACGTCGTCCGCGACGACCACGCGATCCCGGCCCGCGCGCTTGGCCCGCAGCAGCGCGCCGTCGGCGCGCTGCACGAGGCGGTCGAAGTCGTCGAGCGAGTTGTCGGCGGTCGCGACCCCGGCGGAGACCGTCAGGTCGGCCCGCGGGCCGAGCCGGGCGGCACGCACCTCTTCGTTGATTCGCTCGGCCAGGTGTCGCGCCCGGGAGGCGTCGGTGCGGGGCAGCACGACGGTGAACTCCTCGCCGCCGGTGCGGCAGACGAGATCGCCGGCGCGCGTGTGGGTGCGGAGGACCTCCGCGAAGCGCCGCAGCGCCTCGTCGCCCGCGCCGTGGCCGAAGGCGTCGTTGATCGACTTGAACGTGTCGATGTCGAAGTAGGCGATCGAGGTCGGTTCGTGATGGCGACGCCCGTCCTGAAGGACGGCCCGGAGAGCGGCCTCGCCGTGGCGACGGTTGTGCAGGCCGGTGAGCTCGTCGGTGAGCGCCTGGGTGCGCAACTGCTCGCGCTGGGACGAGTTCGCGTAGGCGATCGCCGCCAGCGAAGCGAAGCGCTCGATGAGCATCATCTCAGCGGGGGTGAACAGGACGTCCTCGGCGAA
>DATAUL010000398.1:0-4400 GCA_036268255.1 Solirubrobacteraceae bacterium
CCCGGCGGAGTCTGCGGCGCGGCACCCGCCCGCCGGCAGGGCGGGCGGGGTGGACGGGGTCGAGTCCTACTTGACCGGTTCGGGCGAGGGCACGATCCGGATGTAGGGCTTGGGGGACTCCCAGCCGTCGGGGTAGGTCTCCTTGGCCGCGTCGTTGGACACCGATCCGGCGATGATGACCTTGTCGCCCTGCTGCCAGTTGACCGGCGTGGCCACCTTGTGGTTGGCGGTCAGCTGCAGCGAGTCGACGACCCGCAGAACCTCGTCGAAGTTGCGCCCGGTGGTCATCGGATACACGAGGATCAGCTTGATCTTCTTGTCCGGACCGATCACGAACACGTTGCGGACCGTCTGGTTATCAGCCGGCGTCCGGGCGCCCGCGTCGCCGCTGACATCCTCGGGGAGCATGTCGTAGAGCTTGGAGACGTTGAAGTCCTCATCGCCGATGATCGGGTAGTTGGGGGCCGCTCCCTGCGTCTCCTCGATGTCCTTCGCCCAGTCGGTATTCGCGCCCACCGGATCGACCGACAGACCGATGATCTTCACGCCGCGCTTGTCGAACTCGGGCTTGATCTTGGCCATATAGCCCAGCTCGGTCGTGCAGATCGCCGTAAACGTCTTGGGGTGCGAGAACAACACCGCCCACGAGTCGCCGATCCATTCGTGAAAGCTGATGGGGCCCTCGGTCGTCTGGGCCTCGAAGTCTGGGGCCGTGGACCCGATCTTCAGTGACATGGCGTCTCTCTCCTATTGTCGACCATATTGGTTGTCATTCTGCCGGACGGCGGCAAAATGCGTATCTCGGATCGCTAATTCCATATTTCCAAGCATAGGAACGTCTGGGCATGTGCCCGCCCCCCGGCCGGGCACTAATCCAGCACCGCGGGGATCGGCGCGGCGTCGTCGCTGCTCGTGAGCGTCACCCCGATGCTCGCCGAGACGATCAGCACGATCGCCGCCACCCCGCCGAGCGCCAGCGACTGGCCGAGGATCACCAGCGCGAGCAGCGCCCCGATGCCCGGCTCGAGGCTCATCAACACGCCGAAGACGCGCGTCGGCAGCCGGCGCAGGGCGGCGAGCTCCAGGACGTACGGGGCCAGCGGGACCAGCAATCCGAGCAGGAGGCCGAACACGTCCTTGTCGGGCTCGGCGTAACGATGGGCAGCGTGCATGAGCCCGAACGGCAGCGAGACGAGCGCCGAGATCGCCATCGCGATCGCCAGGCCCTGAAGTCCGGGCCACGTCTGGCCGACGCGCTTGGTGAGCACGATGTAGGCCCCCCAGCCCGCGGCGGCCGCGAACGCGAGCAGCACGCCCGTCGTGTCAAGCGCCCCGCCGACGGGATGGCCGAGCGTCAGCAAGGCGATCCCGCCCGCGGCCAGCGCCACCCAGACCGCGTCACGCCAGCGGCGCGAGCCGGCAAGCGCCACCGTCAGCGGCCCACTGAACTCGATCGCCGCCACGATCCCCTGCGGAACCCGGGCGATCGCCCCGTAGAAGGCGAGCGTCATCAGGCCCGTGGTCAAACCGAGCACCACCGGCACGATCCACGCTCGTCGGCCGCGTCCCCGCAGTCGCGGGCGCACGACCACGCAGAGAACGACCGCGGCCAAGACCAGCCGCAGCATCACCACTCCGTCCGGGCCGAGGCGGTCAAACAGCGGGTTGGCGAGCGCGGCTCCGAGCTGGATGCTCGACATCGAGCCGAAGGCGAACAGCACCGCCAGGTTTCGCTGGCGGGGGGAGACGGTGGTGGCGGTCAGCGGCCGGGAGTGAGCGCGTAGGAGAAACGGGTCAGCGTCTCGGACCCATCGTCGGTGACCAGCAGCAGGTCCTCGAAGCGCACCCCGCCAATCCGCACGTCCCACAGCCCGGGCTCGATCGCGACCACATCGCCGGCCACGAACGGCTCGTGCCCGGAGAGGCCCAATCCCGGCGGCTCGTGCACCTCGAGCCCGACCCCGTGACCGAGTGCGAACTGAAAGCCCTCGTTGGTGCCGTCCGGGTCGCCGGTGCGCTGGGTGGCATAGCCGGCGGCCTCGAACAGGTCGCAGGTCGCGTCGTAGAGCTCGCGGCCCATGATGCCGGGGCGGATCGCCGCCCGGGCCTGCTCCAGGGCGGTGGTGACCAACTGCTCCTGCTCGGCGATCAGCACGGCGTTGTCGGCCGTCGGCTCTCCGACGACGAAGGTGCGCGTCATGTCGGCCCAGCAGGCGCTCGCCTCGTCGCGCGGGAACAGATCGATCTGGATCGGCAGTCCGGCGGGGAGCGGGCCGCTTCCCGGATCATGGCCGAAGCCGCTGCGCAGCGACGCGACCATCATCTCCGCCGGGCATGTCGCGCCGTGCTCGGCGGCGACCCTGCGCAGGGTGTCGCGCAGATCCTCGGCCAGCAGCACCTCGCCGTCCAGCCACAGGTTCCCGTCGTCTCCAGGCGTCGCCCGGGCCAGCACCGAGGCCGCGACGGCCATCATCGCGTGCGTGGCCGCCTGGGCGGCGCGGACGCCCTGAAGCTCGGCTCCCGCCTTGACGCGGCGGCGACCCGCGACGAACTCGTCGTCGACGGTCAGCGCGATGCCTCCGGCGCGCAGGCGATCGGCGATCGCCACCGGGAAGTCCCACGGAATCACGGCCGCCGTGATCTCCAGCTGGGAAACCGCCCGGGCGGCGATCTCGCCCTGCGCCTGGAGGCGGCTGTGGCCCTCCTCGATCAGCTCGCGCATCCCCAGGGCGGTGAAGTCAAGGAGCTCCACGTCCGCCAGCGCGGCGGCGATCCGCGAGCGCTCGAGGCTGGAGGTCAGCACCGCTCGGCGCCCGTCGATGTCGGCGAACATGAACGAGTCGCCGATCGCCAGCGGGACCTCATGGCGCATCGCCGGCGAGCGCTCGGTGTCGCCGAACAGCAGCAGCGCGGTCATCTTGGTCGCTCCTTTCGCGAGGGGGCGGTGCGCTCGATGAGCACCGCGACACCGTCAAGGATCCGCTCCAGCCCGAACTCCAGCTCGACCTCGATCTCGTCGTCATCGTCGAATACCCCGGAGGCGATCGCCCGGTGCAGCGCCGGGAACTGCTCGGCGGTCGTCAGCTCGGTCAACACCGTGCCGTAGCCGGGCATGACCGCCTCACTCGCGGACCCGGCGGCGAAGTCGGCGCTCAGCGTGGCCACGTTGCGCACGAACCCCGAGAGCAGCAGCACGGTCGATGCCTTGTCGGGCTCGGCGAGCGGGGTCTCGGCCAGCGCGGCCAGGCCGTTGTCAAGCCAGGCGACGTTATTGGGGCCGTAGGGCGGACCGCTGATCGGCACGCGCAGCACCCAGGGCTGGCGACGGTAGGCCTCCCACACGCCGAGCGCCCAGCGACGCAGTCCCGCTCGCCAGTCCTCTCCGGGCGCCGGCAGGGGCGGTGCGCCAAGCGCCGTGTCGACCATCAGGTCGAGCAGCTCGTCCTTGGCCGCCACGTACCGGTAGAGCGACATCGTCCCGACGCCCAGCTCGCCGGCGATCCGCGCCATCGACAGGGCCCCCACGCCGTCGGTGTTCGCGACCTTGATCCCGGCGGCCACGATGCGTTCCAGGGTGAGCCCGCGCTTGGGCCCGCGGGACCCGGGATCGCGCCGGCCCCAGGCCAGCTGCAGGACGGGAGGGATCGCCTCGGCCACCAGAGGCGGCTGCTGTTCGCTCTTGCTCATCGCCTTCATCGTCTCACCTTGACAAGCGGTCGAGTTTCTGCGTACAGTCTACGCAATGGCGCGTACGTCGTACGCAGAACTTTCACCGGGAGGATCCCATGACCGATGACCTGGCCATCGAAACGGTTGGCCTGAGCAAGACCTATGACGCCGTGCCCGTGCTCTCCGGACTGGATCTGGAGATCCACCGGGGCAGCGTGTTCGCCCTGCTCGGCCCCAATGGCGCCGGCAAGACGACCACCGTGCGATTGCTGGCCACGTTGACGACGCCCGACGGCGGGCGGGCGGCCGTGGCCGGACACGACGTCATCCGCGAGCGCTCCCAGGTGCGCCGCGCGATCAGCCTGACCGGCCAGTACGCGGCGCTCGACGCGCTGCAGACCGGAGCGGAGAACCTACGGATGATGGCTCGGCTGGCCGGCCTGTCCCCGCGGGTTGCGCGCCGGCGCGCCGGCGAGCTGCTCGATCGCTTCGATCTCGTGGCGGCGGCCGACCGGCGCGTGGCCACGTACTCAGGCGGGATGCGGCGTCGCCTGGACCTGGCGGCGTCACTCGTGCGCCGCCCCGAGGTCCTGTTCCTCGACGAGCCCACGACCGGCCTGGATCCGCGCAGCCGCCGGCAGATGTGGAGTCTCGTCGGCGAGCTGACCGCCACCGGGGTGACGGTGTTGCTCACGACGCAGTACCTGGAGGAGGCCGATCGCCTCGCGGAC
>DATAUL010000399.1:0-3092 GCA_036268255.1 Solirubrobacteraceae bacterium
TGCGATTGCGGCCGTCGGCGTCGCGGCGTTCCTGGCCGCCTACGGCCCGCGCTAACCGCCGCTTAATCAAGGTAAGGGGGGTCGCCCTCCGGGGTAAGGCCCCACCTGCGAAACCCCGCTGCAAACTGCCGATGCGACCTCGCTGGGCTTAGCCGACACTGAAATGGAGCCGAAACCCCCCGCTGCGCCACACACAGTCGAGACTCCCAAGGAGGCAGATGATGGCAACTCACACGACTTCACTCAGCGGCCGCGTCCGCGCGATCCGCAGTCGCTCCATCGACCGTGCCCGCGTCATCTGGTCCGAGCTGGATTACGCCCAGCAGCGCATGTTCGAGATCCAGACCGGCCTGAAGCCGCGCGGGCCGCATCACGAGATCGCCGACCTCGAGCGCGCGTACGCATACCGGACACGCAGGTAGCTCCCCGCGGCGGGCACTCTCTCCTCTCCCCGCCCCCAGGCGGCCGCGACCGGCGGCCGCCGCGCGGGTGAGCGGCCTGCGTGGGACGTTTAGGCTCCGGGGCGTGCCTGCCCGCTGTACTCACGATTGGGCAGCATGTTGGTCGCCATGGCCATGCGATTCGTGAGGTTGTACATGGCCGCGAGCTCGGCCACGTCCCAGGCCTCTTCGAGATTGAGGCCGACATCAAGCAGGGACTGCAGATCGCTCCGCGTCACCTCGCGCGGGCGCACGGTGAGCTTGTCGGCATAGGCGCAGATCGCCGCGCGGCGGTCGTCGAGGTCGGCCCGGCGCCAGTCGTAGGAGATACGCTCGCCGAGGACCGGGTCCGCGAGCTCCTGGCGCAGCGCGGCCCCGTGGGCGACCAGGCAGTACAGGCAGCCGTTGGCGGCGCTCACCACCACCGCGATCATCTCGCGGTCGGCGGCGCTGAGGTGCTCGGTCGGCTCGTGCAGCTGGCGAAAGTGGCTGAACCACGCGCTCAGCCGTCGTGGACGAAACGAGTAGACCCGGAAGACGTTGGGGACGAAGCCCAGGCGCTCACGCGCCTTGGCGAACAGTCCGCGCAGGTCGTCGGGCAGCTGCGCCTCTTCGGGGACCGGGAACCACGAGCCGGTGTCGGCGCCCGGGACGTCGGTCATTCGTGCCACGGCGCCGAGCTCTTGCGCGTATCGGTGCCCGTCACCGTCATCTGGGTGACATGGGTGAAGATGTCGTAGGTGCCCCCGAATGTGTACGTGCACGTCTCGAACTTGTGAAAGTTCGTCCCGTTCGTGCAGGTGCCCTTGCCCGTGATCGTGCCGATACCGTCGGTGTTGGGGGCGTTCAGCGTGAATGTGTCCCGGGTGGTCCGGTCGCCGTCGCGGAAGAAGCTGATCGTGCTGTCGGTGCCGGTGACGGGATAGGTGGAGCCGCCCAGCTTCCCGTCTTGGATCATGGCGCCGCCGAGGTCGGGCGAGTGCTTGACGCGGTACACGTTCTCAAACCGGCCGTCGGCGGTGCTGATCTGCGCGCCCACGAGGGTCTCGGTGAACGGCCGCTCGATGCGCTTGCCCTTCACCGTCGCCGCCGACGCGGGCAGGCACGAACCGCCGACTGCCAGCCCGAGCATTCCAGCTGCCGTGAGCAACGCTTTTCGCATCTGGGGCCTCTCCTTGAAGTGGATCGCCGGGGTGATCTCGCCAGCGTGACGGGTATCCGCAAACATTGTCGCTCCAACGCCCGCCGAACGCCCGGCGCCTCTCATGTCCGAACCTCGCTCTCTCCCCCGCCGGCCCGGTGCGCACGACCGCGCCGCGGCCCTCGTGCGGCCGGCGTCAGCGTTGGCTGACGGGGGTAGCACGTCACCGACGAGAGGAGCACCATGTCCTACCGGTTCGAACCCAACGAAGGTGTACGCGCGGGGATCCTGCGCACTGCCCGCGATCAGCTCGACGCCGCGCTGCACGCGCTTCACGACGAGATCAGCGACGACCCCGTTGAGGCGGTCCACACGGCGCGCAAGGCGGTCAAGAAGGAGCGCTCGCTGCTGCGCCTGGCCCGGGCGGCGCTCCCCGCCAAGCAGCGCCGGGTTGAGAATGCCGCCTTGCGCCGAGCGGCGCGCGGCTTGTCCGACGCGCGTGACGCCGAGGTCATGGTGCAGACTCTCGATCAGCTCTCGCAGCGGTTCGCCGGTCAGCTGCCGGAGAGCAGCTTTGCGACGGTTCGCGTGCCCTTGGAAGGCGACCGCGACGCTCATCGCGCCCAGCTGGCCGACTCGGCTCGAGTCCCCGAGGCCGCTGGTCAGCTGGCTGGCGTGCGGGCGCGCATCGATGCCTGGCCACTGCGAGTTGGCGGATGGCCCGCGCTTGAGCCGGGGCTTGCGCGCTCCTACCGGCGTGGCCGGAAGGCGATCCGCGCCGCGGAGCGCCGGCGATCAGCGGAGCGGATGCACGCGTGGCGCAAACGCGTCAAGGACCTCTGGTACCAGGAGCGGCTCCTGGCACCCGTCGGCGGACCGGCGATCCGCGGTCAGGCCAAGGACCTGCACCGGCTGGCCGACCTGCTGGGCGATCACCACGACCTCGGCGTCCTGCGTCGGCGCCTGACAGACGAACCGCTGCCCGTCGGGGCCGATGTCGACGGGATCGTCGGGCTGATCGAGCACCGCCAAGCCGAACTGGAGGGCGAAGCCCTCGCCCTCGGGTCGCGCATCTACGCCGAGAAGCCGGGAGCGTTCGTGCGCCGGATGCGCCGGGCATGGCGGGCCGGCCGGGCGCTCGAGGACGGCGCCGGCCAGCCTCAGCCGGTGGAGCTGGCGCAGGCGACGCGAGCCAACCCCGCCGGCTGACAGGCAGCCCTCATATGCAGGGTGCCGGGAGATAGCCGGCTGCGAGATCCCGAACTCAAGGCTGAATCAAACTCGGAGCGTCAAGATGCAGTGGTGGACGTCGAGGAGCTCTACGCCCTGCCGCTCGAGCGCTTCGTGCCGGAGCGCAACGCGCTGGCCCAAGAGCTGCGCACCGCCGAGCGCCGCGACGAGGCCGCCGCAGTCGCGGCGCTGCGCAAACCGTCGGTGGCCGCCCGTGCCGTGAACCGGCTCGCCCGCGAGCGCCGACGCCAGCTCCTGGAGCTTTTCGCAGCGGGCGACAC
>DATAUL010000400.1:0-28825 GCA_036268255.1 Solirubrobacteraceae bacterium
GCCGCTGCCGACCGACTTCCAGCACTTCTCCGTCAACGGTCGTTGAGCACGCGAACCGGGGCGCCGTCGCGGAAGGCGGCGATGTCCTCCACGGCCTGGCCGTACATGTTGCGAAAGGCGGGCTCGGACACGTAGCCGAGATGGGGCAGCAGGACGAGGTTCTCAAGCTCGGTCAGGGGATGACCGGCGGGAAGCGGCTCCTGATCGAAGACGTCGAGCCCGGCGGCGGCGATCGTTCCGTCGGCAAGCGCGGCGATCAGCGCCGCCTCGTCGACGATCGGCCCGCGTGAGGTGTTGATGAGGGTCGCTGTGGGCTTCATCTGTGCCAGCTCGGCGGCGCCGATGAGCCCGCGGGTGCGCGCGCTCAGCACGAGGTGGATCGAGAGCACGTCCGCGCCCGCGAGCAGCTCGTTCTTGGAGACCCGGGTGGCGCCAACCTCGGCGGCGCGCTCCGGACTCAAATGCTCGCTCCACGCGATCGTGTTCATCCCGAACGCCCGCGCCGGTCCGACCATCGCGGCGCCCAGGTTCCCCAGGCCCGCCAGGCCAAGCGTCGCCCCGGCCAGGTTGCGCGGCAGGTCGAGCTGCCAGCGGCCCTCCCGGACGGCGCGGTCCTCGACCGTCACCCGTTTGAAGACGGCGAGGATCAGCGCCCAGGCGACCTCGGCGGTCGTCGGCACCCCCTCGGTCGTCGGCGCGCTCGTGCCCTGCGTACCGCAATAGGTGATCCCGCGCTCGCGCAGGTAGGCGTCGTCGACCGAGGCATTGCGCATGCCCGTCGTGATGAGGAGCCGGAGGTTGGGCAGCCGCCCGAGGACCTCACGCGGAAACCGGGAGCGCTCGCGCATCAGCACCAGCACGTCGAAATCACCCAACGTCGCCGGCAGGTCATCGGCGCCGATCGGCTCCGAGAAGAACTTAACCTCGACGTCGGGGCCCAGGGAATCCCAGTCCGCGAATCCGGCCGCCCGGCCCTGGTAATCATCGAGAACCGCGACCCGCATCATGGCCGCGAGTCTTGCAGACGGCGTACACGTGGCGGTCGGTCATCCGCCATCGGGCCATAGGCAATTGCTCTGCTCTCGGAAACCATTGCGTCCGTGACGGAGTCGCACTGGGGCAACGTGGTGCCCACCACCGAGCCGGTCGCCGGTAGCTGTCGCCATTGGGTCGGCCACGTGATCGTCTGCGGCCTGCAGCCGGTGGGCCTGCGAGCCGTGGGACAGCTGAGCCTGGCCGGAGCCCGCGTGGTCGTCATCGACGACGAGCACGTCGGCGAGCGCTCCGCGAAGATGGTCAGCGACTGGGGGGTGCCGATCGTCGCCCGGGGGGCGACCCTCTCGGACTCGCTGTTCGATGCCGGCGTGGCGGGCGCCGAGGCGGTGATCTGCATCGAGGCCACCGACCTGCGGACGCTCGAGACAATCCTCCTCGTCCGCGACCTGCGCTCCGACGTACGGCTGGTGGCCCACCTCGACAACCCTGCGGTCGCCAACGCGGTCGAGGAGATCAGTGGTGCCGCCGCTGTGCTCGACGTCGCCTCCCTATTCGCTCCGGCGGTCGTCGACGCCTGCCTCGGCGGCCGCGTCCACGACATCGAGCTCGGCGCCGTTCGGTTCTCGACCGTGGAGGTGGTCGCGCCACGCGCGTCCACGTTGCGAAAGCTCTACGGCAACCTCGTGCCGCTCGGCGTGACGAGCGAGACCGACCAGAACCCGGTCGTCTGCCCGGGCCGCGACCTCCCGGTCAAGGCCGGCGATGGGATCACCCTGCTCGGTACGGCCGACGAGCTCCACGCCGCGGGCCTGCGTCCGCGCTCACTCGACGCCACAGAGGTTTCGCACGTCGGCACCCGGGCAGCGCGGATGCTGCGGCGCGCCGCCGGACAGCTGCGCACCGAGAGCGACCGCGCGCTGCGCCTGGCGCTGGGCGCGGGCCTCGTCCTCCTCGTGCTCTCCACGCTGCTGTTGCACCTCGGCTATCACCTGGCGGCACCCGGCCACCGCCAGCTGAGCGTGATCAGCTCCGCCTACTTCACGGTGGAGACGATCGCGACAGTCGGCTTCGGCGACTTCTCGTTCTCCGGTCAGGCGGTGTGGCTGGAGGTCTTCGGCATCTGCTTGATGATCGCCGGGACCACGCTCGTGACAACGATCCTCGCGCTGCTCACCAACGCCCTCGTGACGCGCCGGATCGCCCAATCGCTCGGCCAAGCGCAGATTCCCGGATTGCGTGACCACGTCGTGATGGTCGGGCTGGGATCGGTGGGGATGAAGGTCCTGGACGGCCTGCTCGCCCGGGGCCGGGAGGTCGTGGTCGTCGAGCGCGAGGAGTCCAACCGCTATCTCAACCAGGTTCGCCAGCGCGGGGTCCCGCTCGTGCTCGGCGACTCGACGCTGGCCCAGACGCTGGACTCCGTCAACCTGCAGCAGGCCGCCTCCGTGGCGATCGTCACCTCCGACGATCTGACGAATATCGAGACCGGGCTGGCCGTCCGCGACCGGCTCGGAGGACGGTGGACCGACGTCCCGGTGGTGCTGCGGGTGTTCGACCGCGAGCTCGGCGGCCGGCTGGAGCAGAGCTTCGACTTTCGCCACGTCTGGTCGACGGCGGCGATCGCGGCGCCGTGGTTCGTGGGCGCCGCGCTCGGGCTCGAGGTCCGCTTCAGCTTCTACGTCGGCAGCCATCCGTTCCTGATCGCCCGCCTGCGCGTGGCTGCCGGCGGCGGACTGGAGGGCCTCGCGATGAGCGATCTGTCAGCCCGCATCCGCGTCATCGCGATCGGCCGCGACGGCGGCGCCGGCGGCCTCGAGCATCCACCCCGCCGCGACACGCGCTTGGCCGCCGGCGACGACGCCTATCTCGCGGGCCCCTACGAGGAGCTGCTCGAGGTGCTCAAGCGCGAGCGCCAGGGCCGCGCCGGCGCCGGGTGAGCGCTCCGGGCTGCCTTTTCAGATCGGCCGACCGACGTGCTCCGCATTCTCGAGCGCCGCCATGTCCTCGTCGTCGAGCGTGACGTCGCCGGCGGCGAGGTTCTCCTCCAGGTGCGCGACCGAGGTCGTTCCCGGGATCAGCAGCATGCGCTCGTAGTGAGCGAGCAACCAGGCGAGCGCGACCTGCGTCGGCAGGACGTCATGCTTGGCAGCCACCTGCGCGATCGCCGGATCCTCGGCCAGCTTGGCCGGACCGCCGGTGAACGCCGACCCGAGCGGAAAGAACGGCACGAAGGCAATCGAATGTTCGCGCGCCAGATCGAGGATCGCTTCGTCGGTGCGGTCGATGACGCTGTAGGCGTTCTGAACCTCGCCGATCTCGCCGCGCTCGGTCTGCTCGATGGCGAACTGGGCGCCCTGGAGCGTCACGTTGGAGATTCCGATGAGGTCGAGCTTCCCCTCCTGGCGGAGGTCGTGGAGCGCCTGGAGCTGCTCGGACGTCGGGATGCCGGGCCCATTGTCGTCGCCGGCGACGCGCAGGTTGACGAGGTCCATGCGCTCCACGCGCAGCGACCGCAGGTTGTCCTCGACTCCGGAGCGCAGCTCGGCCGGTGAGAGCGCGGGCAGCCACGCCCCCTTCTCGTCGCGCCGGGCGCCCACCTTGGTGACGAGCTTGAGGTTGTCCGGATACGGATACAGCGACTCGCGGATCAGGTCGTTGACGACGTCTGGTCCGTAGTACTGGGAGGTGTCGATGTGATCGACCCCCAGCTCGATCGCGCGGCGCAGGACCGCCCGGGCCGCGTCGGAGTCCCGGGGCGGTCCGAAGACGCCGGGACCGGCAAGCTGCATCGCGCCGAAGCCGATGCGGTTGATCGGCTTCTCGCCGAGAAAAGATGTCGTGGTCATGCCAAACAGTGTGCGTCAGCTTCGCCGGCCGGACAAGCGGACCCTCGATCCTGGGACTGGGAGGACCACCCTAGGCGAGGGCCTGGTTCAGGTCCGCCCAGAGGTCCTCAACGTCCTCCAGGCCGACGCTCAGGCGAAGCAGGCCGGCCGGGACGCGGTCGCCCTCCCACCGGGCGCGGGCCTCGAGCGTCGAGGCGACGCCGCCAAGACTCGTCGCGTTCTCGATCAGCCGCAGAGCGCGCTCGACGGCGACCGCCCGATCGCCCCCTGATACGTCGAAGGAGAGCAGCGGGCCGAAGGCCCGCACATAGCGGGCTGCGATCGGGTCGTCGAGCCCTGGATAGCGGACGGTAAGGACGCGCGGGTGAGCGGCGAGCCGGTGGGCGAGCTCCAGCGCGCTGGTGGACTGACGCTCGGCGCGGACGGCGAGGGTCTTGATCCCGCGCAGGAGGAGCCACGCCGGGTCCGGCGCGGCGACGATGCCGGAGGCCGCGCGGAAGGCCGCCAGGCGCGCGTGATCCTCGGCGCGCGCGCAGCTCACGACGCCGATCAGGGCGTCGTGGTGGCCCGCGAGGATCTTGGTTGCGCTGTGGAGCACGAAGTCGGCGCCGTGCTCGAGCGGGCGCAGCAGCACAGGGCTGAGCACGGTGTTGTCGACCAGGACCCGGGAGCCGGCGCGATGCGCGGAGGCGATGGCCGCGTCGAGGTCCGGGAAGCTGAGCATCGGATTCGAGCACGGCTCCAGCCAGACGAGGTCGGCCGGCGGCGGCGGCGACGTCTGGTCGAAGATCACGACGTCGATGCCCCAGCGCCCGAGATCGCCGCGGATCAGCCCGACCGTTCCCCAGTAGCCGCCGTCGGCGATCGCCACCGTCGCGCCCGGGTCGAGCAGTCCCAGCACCAGGGCGGTCGTCGCCGCCGAGCCCGAGGGAAAGAGCAGCGACTGGCCGCCCTCCATGTCGCCGAGGACGCGCTCGGCCTCCACGCCGACCGGATGGGCGACGCGCTGGTAGTAGAACGGTCCAGGAGTCGCGTCGACGTAGGGATGGATCGTCGCCCGGTCCAGCGCGGGCGGCTCGCCGCGCACCAGCTGCGTCTCGCGATCCACGCGGTCAGCTCGTGGTCAAGGTCGTCGTCAGCGCCGGTCCGGCGGCGAGCGTCTGGTAGACGACGCAATAGCGCTCGGTCAGCTTGTGGAGCGTGGCCAGCTGCTCGGGGTCGGCGTCGGTGTCCAGGTCGAACGACAGCCGGATCGTGCTGAAGCCGACGGGTGCGTCGCGGTCGACGGCCAGCGTGCCGCGAAAGTCGAGGTCGCCTTCGGCATGCACCCGCCCGGAGCGCACCTCGATTCCCAGCGACGTCGCGACAGCGCTCAGCGTCACCCCGGCGCAGGCGACCAGCGCCTCGAGCAGCATGTCGCCCGAGCACAGCAGCGAGCCGTCTCCCCCGGTCGCCGGATGCAGACCCGCCTGCGCCAGCGCGCGTCCGGTGGTCACCGAGCAGCTCACGCCCTCGCCGAGCTCCCCGTCGGCGGCGAGGGTCACCAGAGCGGCCTCGGGCTCGGAGCGGTAGCGCTCCTTGAGCGGCGTCTGCACGGCCCGCAGCTGATCACCCTTCATCGTCGTCATCGTACGAGACTCGCTGGCGGGTCGGCCACGGATTGTCCAATGGCGGTGCCGAGGATCAAGCTCCCCCGTCAAACCGTCGATGGCTCAGATATGCCACAGCGCTTGCAGGCGGAGCCGGAGATCCGCGCCTCGTGGGTTGCCGAGGAGGAACGCCTGACGGTCCTGCAGCGCAGCCGGCTGCTGGACTGGCCGGCCGAGCCGGAGTTTGATCGGTGGACCGCTGCCCTTGTTCGCGAGACGGGCGCTGCGGTGGCCGCGTTCGTCCTCGTCGACGCCACACGCGTTGTCGTCAAGAGCCTCTCCACCGCGAGCGGCCCGGCGACGGAGGCAGCCGAGCTGTCGCTGTCGACGCCGCTGGCTGAATATCTGATTGGCCGGACCGATCTGCCCAGCTGCGCCGCGGCACCCACCTATCTGGAGGCGCAGGTTGTCGTCGACGGCCAGCTCCTCGGTTGGATGGCGATCGCCGACCAGCCAGCCCGCCAGTGGAGCGAGATTCACCGGCAGGCCCTCGAGGACGCCGCCGCCGCCGCATCGACCGAGCTGAGCCTGCGGCTGGCCTACCAGGCCGCGACCCGCCTGCGCGAGCACGCGGCCTCCCATAACCGGTTGCACGAGCTCATCGCTCAGGCAGCTCCACTGAGCGAGGTGCTCAGCGAGCTCGTGGCGGGCATCGAACGCTACGAGCCCTCGGTGATCCCGTGCGTCGTGCTGCTCGATAAAGAGACGAACACGCTGCATCCCGGCGCGGGCCCCTCGCTCCCACCCCACTATCTCGCCGGCATCGACGGCGTGGTCATCGGGCCCAACGTCGGGACGTGTGGGTCCGCCGCATGGTCGGGCCAGCTCACGATCACCGAGGACATCGCGGAGGATCCGAGGTGGGCACCGATCCGCGACTTTGCGGTCGATGCCGGCCTGCGTCACTGCTGGTCGATGCCGATCAAGGCTCCCGATAACGAAGTTCTCGGCACGCTCGCCCTATATGGCCCGCGACCTCGGCATCCGCTGCCGGAGCATCTCGCGCTGATGCGAGATGGAGCCCGGCTGGCCGGCATCGCGATCGAGCGCCACCGGACGATGGAAGTGCTGATCCACGACGCACGGCACGACGGACTCACGGGACTGCCGAATCGCGCGGCGATCTTCGCCTACCTCGGCGATGCGCTGGCGAGCATCGAACCGGCGGGCAAGGTCGCGGTGCTGTTCGTGGACCTCGACGGGCTGAAGACGCTCAACGACACGTTCGGCCACGACCGGGCCGACGAGATGATCCGCGAGGTCGCCGAGCGGCTGTCGGCCTCGGTTCGAACGGACGAGCTCGTGGGCCGATTCGGCGGTGACGAGTTCGTCGTGATCGCACCGCGCGTCATCTCCGATCAGGAGGCCGCGGAGCTCGGCTCTCGTCTGCTCGATGCGATCTCCAAGCCACTGCTCGGATTCGGATCGACCGTTGTCACTGCCAGCATCGGCATCACGTTGGTCGCCGCCGCAACCACGGACGCTCGTGAGGCGATCCGTCAGGCCGACAGCGCGATGTATGCGGCCAAGCGCGCGGGACGCGGCGGCTGCAGCTTCTTCGAGGGCAGCCAACGCGTGCGTATCGGGCGACGCCAGTCGCTGGCGCACGAGCTGCGCGACGCGGAGAAGCGCGGCGAGATGCATCTCGTGTTCCAGCCCGTATTCGATCTCGCGAGCTCGAAGATCGTCTCCGCCGAGGCATTGCTGCGCTGGAGCTCCCCGACGTTCGGTGAGATCTCGCCGAACGAGTTCATCCCCATCGCCGAGGACACGGGAACGATCGTTCCGCTCGGAGCGTGGGTGCTGCGCGAGAGTTGCGAGATGCTCGCGCGAATCAACGAGCAGACGGGCCGCTCGCTGGAACTTGCGGTGAACGTGTCGGCGCTTCAGCTGGCACGACCGGCCTTCGCGAAAACCGTTCGCCAGACGCTCGCCCACGCCGAGTTTCCAGCGGAGAAACTCACGCTCGAGATCACGGAGACGGCGCTGATGCAGCCCAACGCCGCGACCAACCGAACGATGCGTGAGCTCGAGCGGCTCGGAATACGGATCGTGCTGGACGACTTCGGTACCGGCTACTCCTCGCTCAGCTGGCTCAAACACCATCCGTTTCATGGGATCAAGATCGACCGCAGCTTCGTCAAGGGTCTCCCGGGCGACGTCGCTGACCAAGCCGTCGTCGCCGCGGTGGTCGGCATCGCGGGGGCGCTCGGCTGCCCCGTCACCGCCGAGGGCGTGGAAACGCAGGCCCAACTAGACGCCGTCCGCGGGCTCAATTGCGAGCGTGGACAGGGCTTCCTGCTCGCGCGGCCCACGTCGGCCGACGATCTCGCCGTGCTGCTGCGCTCGCCGTGAGCCTCAGGACCGGCTCGCGTAGAGCTCCTCGATGGTCGCCGCGTACTTGGCGGCAATCGGTTTGCGCTTGAGCTTCATCGTCGGCGTCAGCTCGTCGCCTCCCGGCAGCCACTCGTCGCTGAGCACGGCGTAGCGCTTGATCTGCTCCACGCGGGAGAGCCGGGCGTTGGCCTCCTCGACGGAGCGCTCGACGCGCCGGCGCACCGCCTCGTGCGCCACCAGCAGCTCCCGCGCTCCATCGCCGATCCCGAGCTCACGTGCGCAGGCGCCGGCCGCATCGGGATCGAGGACGAGCAGCGCGACGTTGTACGGGCGTCCATCGCCGATGCAGATCGCCTGTCCGACGAGCGCGTCGGCCGATTTCAGCTTCTCCTCGATGTTCGCCGGCGACATGTTCTTACCGGCGGCGTTGATGATCAGCTCCTTCTTACGGTCGACGATCCAGACGTAGCCGGCGTCGTCGATCTCGGCGACGTCGCCGCTGTGCAACCAGCCGTCGCCGTCGAGCACCTCGGCTGTGCGCAGCGGGTCGGCGCGGTAGCCGTGCATCACGATCTCGCCCCGGATGAGCAGCTCGCCGTCGTCGGCCAGGCGCAGCTGCACGCCCGGGATCGGCCGACCGACGCTGCCCACCCTCGCCGCGGTCGTCGGGCTGACGGTGACGATGCAGGAGCACTCCGACATCCCGTAGACCTCGGTCATCGGCAGGCCGAGCGCGAGCAGGAATTCGTGCACGTCCCGCGACAGCGGCGCTGCGCCGCAGATGACCCACTCGGCTCGCTCCAGTCCGATCCGTTCGCGCAGGCGAGACAGGATCGCCGCGTCCAAGGCGGCGTGCTCGAACTCCAGCTCGGCGGGAACGGGCCGGCCGGCGTCGATCAGGCCGATGCGCCGCATCGCCACGTCGAGGGCGTGGGTGATCGCGTCGCCGCGCTCGCGGTCGGCGTCGATGACGCCCCGTAGGGCCGCGACCAGCTTCTCGAAGACCCGCGGCACGCCGCCCCACACGGTGGGTCGCAGCTCGGCGAGCACCGTCGCGATCGACCGCAGGTCGCCGACGGTTGTCGTCTGCAGCCCGTAGACGAGTCCGTTGTAGTGCGACATCCAGCGATCGGCGGCGTGCGCGGAGGGCAGATAGGACGTCATCGTGGCGCCGGAACGCATCGGCAGCACCTGGGCGACCGCCCGGCACTGGGCGAGGACGTTGGCGTGGGTCAGCTCGACGCCCTTGGGCGGCCCGGTCGTTCCCGAGGTGTAGATCAGCGTGACAAGGTCATCGCCGGTGACGGCCCGCCAGGCCGCCTCGAAGTCGAAGTCGGCGGCGTACTCGGCGCCGCGCGCTTCGAGCTGCTCGAGCGTGATCATGCCCTCGGCGTCAGCGTCGGCGTCGACGCAGATGACGTGGCGCAAGGGGCCGCCGGCCGCCCGGGCCGTCTCGATGCGCTGCAGAAACTGACGCTCGGTGATGACGACGGCGTTGCCGGCGTTGCCGAACAGGTACTCGATCTGCTCCGGCGTCGAGGTGTTGTAGATCGAGAACGGGGCCGCTCCCAGATGCAGGGCAGCGGTGTCACAGGGATAGAACTCGATCCGGTTGGTGAGCATCAACCCGACGGTGTCGCCGCGCCGGACGCCGAGCGCCGCCAGCCCGGTGGCGATCTGCCGGACGCGCTCGGCGTACCCGGCCCACGTCAGCGTGGCCGGGGTGTCGGCGCTGCGCAGCGCCACGGCGTCAGGATCCCGCGCCACAGTGGCCTGGAAGGCCTCACACAGGGTTCGCGCGTCGTGCTCCGAGGTCTCGGCTGCCATCTCGGCCGTAGCCTAAGTCGGCCGGGGGCGCCACGGCAAGGCCCGTCGGAGCAGGCCAGCTCGGGCGGCAGCGCCCTCAGGCAGTGACGGCACGCTACTGGACGGCGGAAGGGGTGACGAGCTACCGTCACAGTTGAGATGACGAGCGTCGCCGGAGTCCCAGTGAGCTACGACGAATGGCGAGCGGCGTACGGGCTCACGCCGGAGCGCGACGCGCCGTTCACGACACTGAGTGGGGAGGAGATCGCGCCGTTGTACACCGAGCGTGATCTGCCGCCGGGGGTGGGCGGCGACAACGATCCGATCGGGTTGCCGGGGCAGTATCCCTTCACGCGGGGGGTGTACCCGTCGATGTATCGCGGGCGGCTCTGGACGATGCGTCAGTTCGCCGGGTTCGGCTCGGCGGCGGAGACCAACCAGCGCTTTCACTATCTGCTGGCGCACGGCCAGACGGGCCTGAGCACGGCGTTCGATATGCCGTCGCTGATGGGCCATGACTCCGATCATCCGCGCTCTGAGGGAGAGGTCGGTCGCGAGGGCGTCGCTGTTGACACGGTGCGTGACATGGAGACGTTGTTCGGCGGAATCCCGCTCGATCAGGTGACCGTCTCGATGACGATCAACGCGCCGGCGGCGATCATGCTCGCGTTCTACGTCGTCGCCGCCGAGCGCCAGGGGATCGGTCCCGAGCGATTGGGAGGGACGATCCAGACCGACATCCTCAAGGAGTACATCGCCCAGAAGGAGTGGTGCTTCCCCGTCGACCCGGCGATGCGGCTGGTCGGCGACATGATCGAGTGGTGCTCGACCGAGATGCCGCGCTGGCATCCGATCAGCATCTCCGGTTATCACATTCGCGAGGCCGGCTCGACGGCCGCTCAGGAGCTGGCGTTCACCCTCAAGGACGGTCTGACGTATGTCGAGCAGGCTGTCGCCCGGGGCCTGGATGTCGATGACTTCGCGCCGCGGCTGTCGTTCTTCTTCAACGCGCAGATCGACTTCTTCGAGGAGATCGCCAAGTATCGCGCCGCCCGGCGGATCTGGGCGCGCGAGCTCAGACACACGTTCGGGGCGCGCCGGGCCGAATCGTGGCGGATGCGCTTTCACACCCAGACCGCCGGCGTGTCGCTCACCGCCCAGCAGCCCTTGAACAACATCGTCCGGACCGCGATCGAGGCGCTCGCCGGGGTGCTCGGCGGCACCCAGTCGCTGCACACCAACTCCTACGACGAGGCGCTCGCGCTGCCGACCGAGGAGGCGGTCCGGATCGCGCTGCGCACCCAGCAGATCATCGCTCACGAGACGGGCGTCGCGAACACGATCGACCCCCTGGGGGGCGCGTACTTCGTCGAAGCTCTGACTGACCGGATGGAAGAGCAGGCCTACGCGTATTTCACCAAGATCGACGAGCTCGGCGGGATGGTCGACGCCGTCAAGCGCGGCTTTCCCCAGCGCGAGATCGCCGATGCCGCCTTCACACTCCAACAGGAGATCGACGCCGGGCAGCGGACCGTCGTCGGTGTCAACCGCTACACCGAGGGCGACGAGCAGGCCACCGAGATCCTGCGCATCGACCCCGCGCTCGAGCGCCGGCAGATCGACCGCGTCCAAGCCGTCCGCGCCGACCGCGACACCGGCGCGGTCCAGCGCTGCCTGGCCGAGATCAAGCAGGCCGCGGCCACCGACACCAACCTCATGCCGCTGTTGATCGACGGCGCCCGCCTCCACGTCTCCGAAGGCGAGATCGTCCACGCCCTCCAAGACACGTGGGGCGACTACCGCGAACAGCCCGCCTTCTAGGTCACCCGCCGGGGTGGCGACTGTGTCCCGAGCTTGCTCATCTCGGCGGCCAGCCACGCGTCGTGCTCTTCCTCGGCGCGCTTGGCTCGGCGGGGATCCCAGAAACCGGCCATCAGCAGGATCAGCGGGATGAACACCACCTCACCGCCGACTCCGACGAAGAAGAACGTCCGCCACTGCTTGGGGGAATCGGTGGCCGCCTTCTGCACGGAGGGGCCGGTGGTCGCCAGGGTCTTCAGCGCGGCCGAGAGGGCCGGGGTCGGGCTGCTGATCGCCGCGAAGTTGGCGACGCCAAGGGCGCGTGGCGCCGTGGTCGACACGAAGGCCAGGTCCTTGGCCGTCTGCGGCCTGACCAGCTCGGCGAAGGCCGGCCCGCCGAGAGCGGCCTTGATCTGGGCCAGCTGCGCCGCTGTCGGCTGCTGACCGGCGGCCTGGGCCTTGGCCAGGGCGGCGGCGACCGCGGGGTGTGACTTGAGCGCGGCCAGCAACGCGGCGTCCCGCGCGGAGATGGCCTGTAGCTGGGCGATGGTCGCCGGGTGCCCTGCTGCCGCCGTCGCCACCTTGCCGATCGTCGTCCGGCCCACCGGCGTGGGATCGGCGAGGACCGCCTTCACGACGGGCCCCTTCTCGACCAGCGTCGTCGCCGTGGTCACCACCAGGGGCACGAAGAACACGCTGACAGCGATGACGATCCGGATCATCAGTCCCCACACGGCCAGGCCGGTGGCGATCAGCGCCGGGTTGCGACGCTCGACGGTCTCGGTGAAGCTCGCCATCCATGGCGCGAACGCCAGCGCAAGGGATACCGCGATGCACGAGAGCAGGATCACGAACGTGTCATACGAGGTCTCCGGGTGCGTGGCCTTGAGGGCGAAGATCGTCGTGAACACGATGCACGCCACGGCGCCGATGACCATGAACGGCTTGCGCACGCGCAGGCGGTCGGAGATGACCCCCACGATCAGTAGGCCGGCCGCGTCGAAGGCCCAGAAGTAGTTACCCAGAGTGTTGGCCTTGGACTGGCTGTAGCCGAACACCGTCTCGAAGAACACCGGGAAGAAGCCGACGGCGACGTAGTAGATGATCAAAAAGACGCTGATCGCGAACGCCGAGAGGAGGATGTCGGGCTTCAGCATCTGGCGGAACGGGTGCTTGAGGGTCTCCTCGATGTCGAGACCCGCCGCGCGCGCCTCGATCAGCTCGCGATCCTTGCGAGACACCATCAGCTGGTCGCGCAGCCGCGGCGAGAGCTCGCGCAGGCCGACCAGCGCGACCGCGAAGACGATCAGCCCGATGATTCCGCTCGTGCGGTACTGGTCCTGCCAGCTCGTGTTGCCCGACCCGGACACGAACGCCGAGACGACAAGTGACCCGAGCACCGGACCGAGCGTCCAGAAGCCCATCGCCGACGCGCGCCCCAGCTGCGGCGAGAAGTCACGGACGAGCGCCGGCGTGGCCACGAGGATGATCCCCTCGACGAAGCCGATCGCGATGTAGATGATCGCGAAGGCGAGCTTCGTGTGGGCGTTGGGAAGCCCCACCAGGCACAGCAGGCCGACCAGCCCCAGGCCGGTGGCGACGATGTTGGCCCGTCCGTAGCGATCAGCCAGCCCGGCGATTACCGACGCGGCCGCTCCGAGGAGATACCCGACGACGCTGATGTTCACGTAGTAGGTGAACGACATGTGCAGGCTGCGCAGGATGTCTGTCGCCACCCCACCGCTGAGATACAGCTGGTAGTACAGGACGATCGTCGTGGCGACGACGATCCCCAAGCTGAGGTACCGCGTGGGGTTTGCCGGATACCGGTTCAGCGATCGGTCCCACAGCCGTGTGAACGGACTGGGACCGGCCGCGCCGACGCGTGCCGTAGTCATGCTCTGCCTCTCCTCTCGGTGGGCCGAGCCCCACCCGTGCAGGCGCGGAATCCGGCGACCTGTCAACTCTCTCCCGACACGGGACGCTACAGATTCCCGATCTGTCACGGTGCAGTATTCCCGCGATGCCCGCGAGTTATTCTCGGGCCATGTCGACCCCCGCCCCGCCGGTGCCCGCGGCCACCCCGGCGGCCGCATTTGCAGCCGCGCGACGCCGGTACCTGGCGGGCGAGCGCATCGACATGCGGGCGCTGGCCGGCGAGCTGGGCGTCTCGCGCGCGACGCTGTATCGCTGGACGGGGCCGCGCGAGCGGCTGATCTCAGACGTCGTGTTCTCGCTATCGGACGACGTGTTCGAGCGGGCCAAGCGCGCGACCTCCCACCTGTCGGGCGCCGAGCGGCTGCTCGCGGTGTTCCGCCGACACGTCGACGCGCTCGTGTCAGCTCCCGCGCTGCAGGCGTTCCTGCGCAACGAGACTCACGCTGCGCTGCGGATCCTGACCGCGCGGGGCGGATCGGTGCAGTCGCGCACGGTGGCCAGGCTGGCGGAGCTCTATCGCGAGGAGCAGGCGGCCGGCACCTTCCGCCCCCGTGCCGATCCCGACGTTCTCGCCTACGCCGTCGTCCGCATCACGGAAGGCTTCATCTACAACGACGCGATCGTGGCCGTCGAGCCGGCCGTCGAGCAGGCGGCCGCGATCGTGGAGTTGCTGTTGACGGGCGCCTAACGGGGGGCCATGCGCAGCGCCCCGTCGAGGCGGATCACCTCGCCGTTGAGCATCTGGTTCTCGACGATGTGCACGGCGAGCGCCGCATACTCGGCCGGATCGCCCAACCGCGCCGGGTGGGGCACCGAGGCGCCGAGCGACTCCCGGGCCTCCGGCGGCAGGTTTCCCATCAGGGGCGTGTCGAACAGGCCGGGCGCGATCGTGACCACCCGGATCGCCAGGCTGGCGAAGTCCCGGGCGATCGGGAGCGTCATGCCGACGATCCCGCCCTTGGACGCCGAATAGGCGGCCTGGCCGATCTGGCCTTCGTAGGCGGCGATGGAGGCGGTGTTGACGATCACGCCGCGGCCCTCGTCGACGGGATCGTTGCGGGCCATCTCGGCCGCTGCCAGGCGGATCACGTTGAACGTGCCGATCAGGTTGACCTCGATTACGTCGGTGAACTGCTCAAGCGCCATCGGCTCGCCCTTGCGCACCACCCGGCCGGGCGGTCCGATGCCGGCGCAGTTGACGAGCACCCGCAGCGGCGCGAGGCCGGCGGCGAGCGCCACCGCGGCCGCAACCCGGTCGGGGTCGCGCACATCGGTGGGGGCGAACGTGAAAACGTCGGCGTCGACCAGATCCTCCGCCTGGGGAAGGTCAGCGATCACGACCTGAGCGCCCCGCTCGCGCAGCGCCTGCGCCGTCGCCGCGCCGAGGCCGGACGCGCCGCCCGTGACGAGTGCGGAGGAACTCTCGATGCGCATCGCGCGATCCTCGCATAGTGCGGCGCCGGGGCGTAACCTGCCGCTCGTGACCTGGCGACGCGTGACCGTTTCGCTCCTCGCCCTGCTGGCGCTGGCGATGCCCGCCGCCGCACTGGCCCGGACCGCCGTGACCGGCGCCGCCAAGACGCCGATCGTGAGTGCGGCGCTCGGTGCCAAGGTCCCGCGGCAGTGCGCCGGCGTCTACCGCTCGACGGTCGACCGCAGCTGGGCGTCGGCGACGTTCGACCCCCAGCGCGGCTGGTCATCGCGCTGCCAGAAGTACGGCTCCAACGGCGTGGCCGTCCTGCATCACACCCGCGGCCGGTGGCGTGTGGTGACCGAGGGCAGCGACTTCACCTGCCCGATCCGCCACGTTCCGGCCGCCGTCGCGCGGGACCTGCACGTCAGCTGCCGCTGATCCGGCACCGGGTTGGCGTTCGCTCGCCCGGCGGGGGACACTTGGTTGACGTCCACGCGGTGAGAGGAGAGACATGAGCGACAGCACAACTGCCCCTGAGCAGCGCACGGCCGCAGAAACGCTCGGCGCTTGGCTGGATGATTTCAATGCTGCGCTGCGGGACAGGGATGCGTCGGCTGCCGCGGGGTTGTTCGCGGCGACGAGCTTCTGGCGTGACCTGATCGCGTTGACGTGGAATATCACGACGGTTGAGGGGCGCGACGGTGTGCGCGAGATGCTTCAGCACACGCTGGCCAGCGCCGCGCCGGGCGGCTTTGAGGTGTCGGAGCCGCCCACCGAGGCCGACGGCGTGACCGAGGCATGGCTGACGTTCGGCACGCGCGTCGGGCGGGGGGTCGGGCATCTGCGGCTGCGTGACGGCCAGGCGTTCACGCTGCTCACGACGCTCGCCGAGCTCACGGGCCACGAGGAGCCCCGCGGCCGGTCGCGGCCGCTGGGCGCCGAGCACGGCATCGACGCCGACCGTGAGTCGTGGCTCGAGCGCCGCCACCGCGAAACCGCCGAGCTGGGCTACGGCATTCAGCCGGAGGTGGTGATCATCGGTGGTGGGCAGGGCGGGATCGCGCTCGCCGCGCGGCTGCGCCAGCTCGACGTGGCGACGATCGTGGTGGACCGCCACGCCAATCCGGGTGATCAGTGGCGCGGGCGCTACAAGTCGCTGTGTCTGCACGACCCTGTCTGGTACGACCACCTGCCGTACATCAAGTTTCCCGACAACTGGCCGGTGTTCTCCCCCAAGGACAAGATCGCCGACTGGCTGGAGGCCTACACCCGTGTGATGGAGCTCAACTACTGGGGCTCCACCACCGCGCGATCCGCGTCCTATGACGAGGCAGCCGGTGAGTGGACGGTGCTCGTCGACCGCGACGGCGACCCGGTCACGCTGCGCCCCCGGCAACTGGTGATCGCCACCGGCGTCTCGGGGAAACCCAACCGCCCGACGTTCCCCGGCCAGGGCGTGTTCGCCGGCGAGCAGCAGCACTCCTCCGAGCATCCCGGACCCGACGCCTACGCCAACAAGCAGGTCGTGGTCGTGGGGTCGAACAACTCGGCGTTTGATATCTGCGGTGCGCTGTATGAGGCCCGCGCCGACGTCACGATGGTCCAGCGCTCCTCCACCCACATCGTCCGCTCCGAGACGCTGATGGACGTCGGCCTAAAGGCGCTGTACTCCGAGGAGGCGGTCGCCAACGGCGTGACCACCGAGCGCGCGGACCTGATCTTCGCCTCGCTGCCCTACCGGATCATGCACGTGTTCCAGATCCCGCTCTATGACGAGATGCGCGAGCGCGACCAGGAGTTCTATGACCGCCTGGAGCAGGCGGGCTTCGAGCACGACTGGGGCGAGGACGGCTCCGGCCTGTTCATGAAATACCTCCGCCGCGGCTCGGGGTATTACATCGACGTCGGCGCCGCCGACCTCGTCGCCGACGGGCGCGTCAAGCTCGCCCACGGCCAGGTCGACCACCTCACCGAGCACACCGTGGTCCTGCACGACGGCACCGAGCTGCCGGCCGACCTGGTCGTCTACGCCACCGGGTACGGCTCGATGAACGGCTGGGCGGCCGACCTCATCTCCCAAGAGGTCGCCGACCGCGTCGGCAAGGTCTGGGGCCTCGGCTCAGACACCACCAAGGACCCCGGGCCATGGGAGGGCGAGCAGCGCAACATGTGGAAGCCCACCCAACAACCCGGCCTGTGGTTTCACGGCGGCAACCTGCACCAGTCGCGCCACTATTCGCTGTACCTCGCGCTGCAGCTCAAGGCGCGAGCCGTCGGAATCGACACGCCGGTGTACGGGCTGCAGGAGGTCCACCACGTCAGCTGAAGCGGGTACCGTGATCACCAACAGCCGCGCCATTCTCGCCCGGATCAAGCGGCACGGATGACTTCCAAGCTGACGCTGGGGACCGTCACCCTCGCCTATCGCCAGAGCGGCCGAGGGCCCGACGTCGTGTGGTTGGCGGCCGGCGACAACCCCGGCGACAACTGGCGCCTGTACCAGACGCCGGCCTTCGATGACGCCTATCGGAGCACCACGTACGACGCCCGCGGCGTGGGAGAGACCATCTCGCTCAACCGGCCGCCGTGGACCATCGCCGAGCACGCGGGTGACCTCGCGCAGCTGATCGAGGCGGTCTGCGCCGCGCCGGTGTTCCTGATCGGACTTTCGATGGGTTCCCTGATCGCCGTCCAGCTGGCCCATGACCGTCCCGAGCTCGTCCGGGCCGCCGCGGTGATGGGCACCTGTGTGCGCAAGACGGGCTTCATCCGGGAGTGGGAGGAGGCCGAGATCGCCTTTCGGCGCGAGGGTGGCTCCCTGCCGCCGGCATTCGCGACGGCGCACTATGCGATGCAGTACTTCCCGGCGGACGCGCTCGGCGACGACGAGATTTGGGAGCGGATCAAGCCGATCGTCGCCGCGGGGTTCGCCCAGCGCGACGGAGCGATGCTGGCGGCGCAGTGGCAGGCGTGCCTGGACTTCGACTCCGGTCCGTTGCTGGCGCAGATCGCGGCGCCGATCCACGCCGTGGCCTTCGCCGAGGATGTGCAAACACCACCGGCGCGCGTCCGCGAGGTGGCCGAGCTGGCCCGCGACGGTCACTTCCACCTACTCGACGGCCTGGGCCACGGGTCGGCGTTCGGGCACCGGCCCGACGTGGTCAACGCCTGCCTGCGCTCGATTGTCGACGGTTAGGCCTATTGCCAGTAGTTCTCGACGGTCCCACGGGACCGCTCGTGTGCCTTGTCGGGATCCTCGCCGGCGTCGCGTAGCGCCTTGCGCTGGCGCACGAGGTCCCACAGCTGGTCGAGCTCGAGGCGGATCTCCTCCAGGCGCTCTGAGTCCTGCGCCAGGTTCGGATCGGAGGCGCCCTCACGGCGGCGGATCTCCTCGCGCTCGTTCTCCAACCGATCGATCACCGACTCGATCTGCTCGTCGCTGGGCATGGGCGGGAGTATCCCATGCCCGCAATTGATTCGTGACACGCTTCGGGTATGGCTCGCGCGCGAGGCGTGAAGACGGTCGTCGCGCAACGCGGCGACCTCGTCGTCGAGCGCGACCGGCGGCGGCCGTCCGGCCGGTTCCTGCGTCAGGGCGGCATGGACTGCTCGTACGTCGACCTCGCCGATCCGTCGCACCTGGAGTTCGACTACCTACGATGGATGCGGATCGTCCTGCGCTCGGCGCACGCACGAAGGGTGCTGCACGTCGGTGGCGGCGCCTGTGCGCTGGCGCGAGCGCTGGCTGCCGAGGATCCCGGCGGACGGCAGTACGTCTGCGAGCTGGACGCCGACGTCCTCGCCCTCGCCCGCGAGCACCTGGGGCTGCGACGGCTGCCGGGGCTACAGGTGCGGCGTGCTGAGGGACGCCGGTTCGTGGCGCGTCAGGCAACCGCCGGGTGGGATGCGATCGTCATCGACGCGTTCACCGGTGCCACGCTCCCCCGCAGCCTGATCACCGCGCAGGCGCTCGCCGACGTCGCCCGCGTCGCCCCGCTGGCGCTCGTCAACGTGGTCGACGACCGCCGGGCACGCGACGTCCGGGCCGTCGCCGCGGCGCTGATTCTCGCCTATCCATACGCGTGGGCCGTCGGCGGGCGCGCCGGCAACACGGTGGTCGCCGGCAGCCGCGCCCGGCTCGACCTTGACCGGATCGGCGCGCGGGCCGTGGCCGACCCCTCGCCCGCGCGCATCACCGCACCCCGCGAGCTCGTACGACTGGTCGCCGGGACGACCGCGCTGCGCGACGAGGAGCTGGAATAGTGCAAGGGCTGCTCGGCGCGCCCTGACCGCTGGCCGGCGCGCCTGATCCCATCTCAATCCGAGGACTGATCCTGCGGGGCTACCGGATCCCGTTCTCGCAATGCCCGCACATGTGCGCTGTCACGCTGGCGGGGCGAGGTCAAGGTGGTGCGGATGAGCACGGCCAGATACCGGATCATCGCCGGGGAGACCGATGCGCGCGCGTCGGCGCGAAGCCGAGTGGCGGTCCGACCGGCACGCCCGGCCTGCGACCAGACATAGAGCCACAAAGCCGCCCGTTCGTCCTCGCTGAGAGCGCCGGCCTCGGCTTGGCGGAGCGCCGCGTCGAGCTCGTGCGGCGTTGCCTCGGACGGGATCTCGTCGCAGAGGGATCGCCACATGTCGGGGTTCATCGAGAGTGCGGGCTCACGTCGGGTCCGAGCGCTCGCGGGTCGCGCGCTCCAGCACGAGCGCGCGACCCACGAAACCCCCCCCTTCGCTGTCCGCGCCCACCCCGGCGCGGTCCCCCGTGCTCGGCGTGAGAACACCGTCCCGGTGTCGTTCTCGCCGAAGATTGATGTTGTCTGGCCGGTGCGGGCAGGAGGGCGGCATGCCACTTCCTTATGCGGTTGACATCGCCGCAGTCCGCGGGGGCAGTCACGTTGTGCCTGCATACGCGTCCGGTCAGCCATTACAGCCCTTCGCAACGCCAGAGCATCGCCAAGGACCGACGCGCGGAATAGTAACTCGCCGGTCCCGCCAGATCAATACGAAAGATTTGTTTTCTGTTCAGGGGCCGACGAGGACCGGCCGTGCCGGCAGGTCAGCCGCCGCATACGCGGCGGGGCCGTCCAGGGTCTCGGCAGCCAGCAGCGCGCGGGCGAGCGATTCGAGCTGAGCGCGATGGCCGGTGAGCAGCTGGGTCACCTGACCGTGGGCGTCCTCGATCATCGCCTGCACCTCCTGGTCGACCAGCCACTGGGTCTGCGGGGAGGTCTCGGAGGCGCCGGGGAGAAACGGTCCCTGGCCCTCGGCGGGCATCAGCGTGACCGGTCCCAGCTTGTCGCTCATCCCCCACCGGCCGACCATCTGACGGGCGATCTGGGTCAGCTGCTGGATGTCCGATTCGGCGCCGGTGGTGATCTTGCCGTAGATGATCTCCTCGGCGACGCGTCCGCCGAGCGCGACCTTGATCTTGGCGTCGAGATCCTCCCGGCTGTATGAAACCACGTCGGAGTCAGGCGTCGACAGCGTGACGCCCAGCGCCATGCCCCGCGGGATGATCGAGACCTTGCGGACCGGGTCCGCCTCGGGGGTGAGCATCCCGACGAGCGCGTGTCCTGACTCGTGGTAGGCCGTCCGCTCGCGGTCCTGAGGAGAGAGCATGGTCCCGCGCGGCGCCCCGAGCAGGATCTTCTCCAGCGAGTCCGTGAAGTCGGCCATCAACACCTGGTCGTGGTTTCGGCGGGTCGCCAAGAGCGCGGCCTCGTTGGCCAGGTTGGCGAGGTCGGCGCCGACCATGCCTGGCGTCGACGAGGCCAGTGCGTCGAGGTCGACATCTGACCCGAGCGGGATCGAGCGGGTGTGGACCTCAAGGATCTTGCGCCGTCCCCCACGGTCGGGCGCCGACACCGAGACGCGGCGATCGAAGCGGCCTGGGCGCAGCAGCGCCGGGTCGAGGATCTCCGGCCGGTTGGTGGCGCCGAGCACGATCACCGCGTCATTGCTCTCGAAGCCGTCCATCTCGGTGAGGATCTGATCAAGTGTCTGCTCACGCTCGTCGTTGGCCCCGGTCACCCCCGCCGACCCCTGCCGCGAGCGTCCGATCGCATCGAGCTCGTCGATGAAGATGATCGCCGGCGACGCCTCCTTGGCCTTGGCGAACAGATCACGGACGCGGGCCGCCCCCACCCCGACGATCGCCTCGATGAACTCGGAGGCCGCGATCGAGAAGAACGCCGCGTGCGCCTCGCCGGCCACCGCCCGGGCGAGCAGTGTCTTACCCGTCCCAGGCGGGCCGAACAGCAGCACGCCGTGGGGCATCCGCCCGCCGAGCTTCTGATAGCGCTCGGGCTGGCGCAGGAAGTCCACGATCTCCGTCAGCTCGGCCTTGGCCTCATCGATGCCGGCCACGTCGTCGAATGTCACCTGGATCTTCTCCGGATCGACTCGCCGGGCCTGCGAGCGACCGAAGTTCCCCAGACCGCCCAGACCGCCTCCCGCGCCGCTCTGGGCGCGGCGCGCCAACAGCACGAACAGGCCGACGAGCAACAGCGTCGGACCGAACCCGAGCAGGATTTCGGCCAGCAGCGAGGTGCTCTTCGACGTCGACCGAGCGTTGACCTGGACTCCCTTTGACTGCAGCAACGCCGTCAGGGTGTCGTGGTTCCAGAAGGTCGGCACCTCGGTGGAGAACAACGTCGTCAACGGCGCCTTGGCGTTGCCGGGCGGATAGCGCTGCTTGGCGGTGAAGGTCCCCTCGATCGTGTCGCCTCGCGAGGAGATCGACTTGACCTTGCCCGCCTGCAGTTGGGTGAGGAAGTATGGGCTGAACGGCACCTTCACGCGCGGCTGGCCCGATGGCTGGAACGCGAGCACCGAGATCCAGTTGACCGCCAGCAGCACGATGACGAACACCCAGAAACCCCGCAACCGGTGCGGGGGCTGGGGCTTGTGCTGATCTGGCGTTCCCCGTCCGTCGGGCGCCGGCGCCACCCGCCAACCCCGCTTGTCGCGGGGCATGGGCGCCGGGGGCACCGCCTTCTGCGCCCCCCGGCCTGCGTCGCCTCCGTCCGATGGTGTTGCCGACACGTCAGTTCGAACCGTGTGAGAAGTGCCCCATTCCCACCGATCCTCTCATATCCGCCGCCGGGTCCAAACGGGCGGCCCGGTTGGAGCCGTCAGCGCGCCGGCCGGAGGCTGCCGATGCGCAGCGAGCCGGTCGTGTCGGCGGACGCGGTCGCAGACGACGGCTGCGGCGGCGGGTCCTCGAGGAAGTCGACGGTGGGCACAAAGAACAGGATGCCCGTAACCGCCGTGGAGAAGTCCAGGATGCGATCGTGCGAGCTTCCGTCCTTGCCGCAGAACATATTGGTCAGCATCTGCTCGAGCACGTCGGGGCTCGAGGCGTAGCCGATGAAATACGTCCCGAATTCCCGGGCGCCGACCGTCCCGAAGGGCATGTTGAAGCGCATGATGTCGTGCTCGGTGCCGTCCTCGTCGACGATCGTGGTCAGCGCGACGTGGGAGTCGTCGCGCTTGACCTCGTCGGGAAATTCGATGTTGCTCAGCTTGGTGCGCCCGATGGCCTGCTCCTGCGTCTCGACCGCCAGGGCGTCCCACCCGGCGAGATCGTGCAGGTACTTCTGCGCGACGACATAGCTGCCTCCGGCGAACGACGGATCCTCGGCCGCCACCGTCACGGCCTCGTAGGCGCCGTCGCCCTCGGGATTCTCGGTGCCGTCGACGAAGCCGAGCAGGTCGCGCTCATCGAAGGACTTGAAGCCGTGAACCTCGTCGATCACGCTCGCCGTGGCGCCAAGGCGCTCGGTGAGTCTCTGAGCGAGCTCGAAGCAGAGATCCGCCCGCTGCGCCCGAATGTGAAACAGCAGGTCTCCGGCCGTGCTCGGAGCGGTGTGCACCGGCCCTCGGAACTCGGGGAGCGGATGCAGCTCGGCCGGCCGGGGTCCGGAGAACAGCCGGTCCCACAGCAGCGACCCGATCCCCACCACGCATGTCAGCTGCGCGTCGGGCACGCGGAACCCGACCGATCGGCGGATCGCTCCCACGTCGGCCAGCACTTCGCGGACCTCGCCTTCGGCGCCGGAGGCGACCGTGAGCACGAGGAAGATGGCGGCCGCGGTCGGCTCGGTGACGACGACCTGGGGCTCGGCGGATGACATGGCGCCCGACATTGTCCAGGTTTGCGACCGATGGTGTGCGAACCTCTTCGAGGCGTGAACGGGTCCGACGTGACGGTGAGCGAGTTTCTACAGCGGGCGCGCTTCCGGCGCGATCATCGGTGGGCGCCCCGCCACATGTCCGAATTCGTCGACGGCGAGCTGCGTCGCCCGCGGCGGGCGCGGATGGTGCGCCATGTCCGCCACTGCCCGGAGTGCCGGCGGCTGCTCGGCAGCCTGCAGCGGACGATCGGCGCCTTGCAGCGTCTGCCGCCCGGCGGCAGCGACGGCCGTGCGCTCCAGATCGCCGCCGCCGTGCGGTTGCGATTGGACGAGTATCCGGCGCCCTGAGTGCCCTCTGAGCACGAGCTCATTCGCAAGGCGCGCGAGGGCGACCAGGACGCCTTCGAGCGTCTCGTCGCCATGCACGCCGACCGCGTGTACGGCGCCCTGCGGCGCTTCGGGCTCGATGCCACTGAGGCCGACGAGGTGGCCCAGGAGGTGTTCGTACGCGCATGGCGCGGGCTGCCGCGCTTTCACGAACGGGCACAGTTCTCGACGTGGCTGTACCGGATCGCGTTCAACGAAGCCCAGCGGCAGTTCTCACGCCGCCGGCCGGCGCCCGTCGAGGCCGGACCCGATGGCGATGATCCCGTCCTCTCACTCCCCGATTCGCCTCGTCTCGAGCCCGCCGCCCAGACGCTCGATCGCGAGTTCGAACGCGCCGTCGACGAGGCCCTCGCCCAGCTGCCCGCCGAGTGGCGTACCGCCGTCGTCCTGCGCGACCTCGAGGGCCTGTCGACGCGGGAGGCCGCGCGGATCGCCGGCGTCCGCCAGGCGGCGTTCAAGAGCCGCCTTCACCGCGGCCGGATGCAGCTGCGCGCTCTCCTCGAGCCCTACATCGACCGCGAGGAGAGCTGACGGCTGGTGGGCTCGGACTAGCGGATCGTGGCCGCGCAGACGGCGCCGCCGTGCTTCTCGAAGTACCGCTGGTGGTACCCCTCGGCGTCATAGAACGCCGATGCCGAGACGATCTCGGTCACGATCGGCCTGGCCACGACCCTCTGGCGCTCGTCGCGGGAGGCGACGGCCAGGCGCTCCTGCTCTGCGTCGTGGACGAAGATCGCGGAGCGGTACTGGCTGCCGAAATCCCACCCCTGGCGATCGCGCGTCGTCGGGTCGTGAATCGACCAGAACGCGTCCAGCAGCTCGCCATAGCTGATGATCGCCGGGTCAAACCAGACGTCAACCACCTCGGCATGACCGGTCCCGCCGGAGCAGACCTGCTCGTATCCGGGGTCGACCGTATTGCCGCCGGTGTAGCCGACGGTCGTCTGCACGACTCCCTCGATCTCGCGAAACGATGCTTCGACGCCCCAGAAGCATCCCGCTGCGAAGGTCGCCCTCTGTGTTCCCTCGGTCTCTCTGCCTGTGAAGTTCGACACTCTCTGTCCTTTCGCTGTTCACACACATAGACCCGGGACGACGGGAAAACGGTTCAGCTCACTCGACGAGTGGTGGCTGCAGCAGAGAGGCGTTGATGTGCTGGGAAAGGGCGAGGGCGGCGGCTCGCCGGGCGGCCAGCTGCTGCTGATCATCATCGGCGTCAAGCAGTGCCGCGTCGTATGCGCTGGAGGCGGCGTCCCAGAGTTCGCTCTGCCGGTCGGTCTCCAGGCGTGCGTCACGACGCAGCGTCTCGACCCGGTCGGCGATCACATGGGCCGGAGTGTCGGCGTCAAAGCGGGCCACCGCCTCTGTGACGCGATCGAAGCTGAACGTGTGCTGCGACGTCAGCACCGGCTTGTAGGTGACGCGTTCGACGGCGATCGACGCGTCGGCCATCACAGTCGTGCGGATCGTAAACCGCGCGTAGGGCGACACGGTCGCAAGCCATCCGTGCTCCCGCTCGCGGTTTCCGCGCTCCTGGCGCTCGTCGAGGCCGAGCCCGACATACTCCGCAACGTGCACCCACCCCCAGTGAGTGCCCACCAGCAGGATCCCGATCACGCCCAGGACGACCGCCAACGCTCCCCCGCCGCCGGCGACGAGCTGCTCGCCACCGTAGATGGCGAGCACGACCCCGCCGATCAGCGTCGCGGCGGTCATCACCGACCCTGCCGTCACCAACCGATCGTGGGTGTCGGTCACGACGACCGACACCGGGCGCAGCTGAGCCTCGGGCAGACCATCGAGATCCTCGGAGAGCAGCGTGGGATCCGCCGCCACGCCGAGGAACGCGACCATCGTCTCGCCGCTGTCAGTCATCGTGAGCGGGCGCGCGGGTTTCCCACCGCTTGCCTGTCCTAGGTCGGCTGCCCTGAGACTCCGTTCGTCTTACCGATACCCGTACCACCCTGGCGGGCAGCGTCGGCGGCGAGATTACCGGTCAGCATGCCCTCCTGGACCTGGCTCATGAGTGAACCCACCGACGCGGGCGAGTGGGGGAGCAACAGGGTGGTCATGTTCCCGTGCTCGCCGACTGACCGAATCGTGTCCATGTACTGGGTGAGGGCCACGAGGCCCATCGCCTCCTTGGGGTCGATGCCGTTGTTGCCGGCGATCAGCGCCAGGGACTCCTTCAGGCCCAGGGCGATCGCCTTGCGCTCTGCCGCCACCCCTTCACCGTGCAGGCGCATCGATTCCGATTCCGCCTCGGCCTTCTTGATGCGCAGGGTCTTGTCACCCTCTCCCTGCGCGGTCGCGGCCTCCTGGTTGCGACGGGCGGCGTTGATGTTGTTCATCGCGTCCTTGACGCGCTGGTCGGGCTCGATGTTGGTGACCAGCGCCTTGATGATCGAGTACCCGTAGTCGGCCATCTGATGCTGCAGCGTGTCCTGGATGTGCTTGGCGATGGTGTCCGCATCGGCGTAGGCCTCGTCGAGATCCATCGTCGGGATGTGGGAACGGACGACGTCAAAGGCATATGACTTCATCTGCACTTCGGGGTCGTCAAGCTTGTAGAAGGCATCCTTGACCTTCTCCTCGTCGGCTCCGACCATGTATTGGATCGCGAGCTTGACGACGACGAACACGTTGTCCTTTGTCTTGGTCTCGATATCGGCGTTGAGCTGCTCCACCTGCAGACTCATCCGGCCGGCGACCTTCTCGACAAACGGCGACTTGCGCTGGAGCCCGGGACCGGCAACGCGAACGAACTTCCCGAAGCGCTCCACGATGGCTCGTTCCTGCTGCTCCACCGTGAAAAAAAGCAAGGGCATGAGAGCTCCTTTAGATATCCCAACCAATGCGGTTGGTCTAACAAATGTTAGACCTCTTCGACCCCATCGTTGCCGGGGTTCCGCGGACGCGACGACACGCAAGACCCACACGCACCGAGGTGCTCGAAAATATCGGCGGATACGGCTGTATAGTCAGCGGTGCGCTCAGCGAGCAACGTGCCCTTCTCGCTTTCCGGGCGACAACGCTTCAGAGGGGCAAGAGAGGCGGCTGGCCATGGCCACCGCAACACAAGCACCGCCAGTTGTTGCCGGAACCCGCACCTACGACTGTCCGGAATGTGATCATGAGCTCCGCGTTTTCGGCCGCGGTCGCCACCGCATGCATTTCGCGCTTATCGACGAGCATCTGGACGGTCCGGTGATGGATAGCGCGTGCCCGGAATCCGGACACGCGCTGCCCGGCAAGACCGGGACGTCGGCGTCGTGAGCCGCCTCTGCTGCCGGCCATGCCGAGTCCGCTTCGCCCCGGCCGTCTATCTGACCGCCTGTCCTGAGTGCGGTTCGGCGACGGAGGCGGTCGACGATCGCGAAAGCCTGCTCGGCCTGCGGCTGTTCGATTCGGTGGACGGCGCCGCTGGGCTGCCTGAGGCACTGTCGGTCTCGCTCCCCGAGCCGACCGGCGAATGAACCTGACGAAGCCTGACGTCACGATTGTCGATCGGATCGCCGCCGGCGAGTGCGGTTCGGCGATTCGCCGCAAGATCGTCCTGAGCGTGCTCGGCGCGCTGATCGTGACCGGCGTCCTCGGGTTCGTGCTCGCCGGACGACGCGGGCAATTCGTCGCGGCGCTGCACACCGCCCCGGTCTCGCTGCTGGCGATCGCCGCGCTGCTTCAGGTCGTCGCACTGCTGGCTCGCAGCGAGGCCTGGCACATCTGCGTCCGCGCGGCCGGGGGTTCGGTTTCGCGCCGGATGCTGTTCCGCGCCGCCGGCGTCGGCTACCTCGCCAGCGTGATCAACGGATCCGTGGGGATGGCGGCTCGCATCGCCACCCTGCGCCGGGTCGCCGGCGACAGAGCGCCGCGGGTGCCCGCGCTCGTGGCCGCCGAGGTTCCGATCATCACCGTGGAGGTCGTGCTCGCCGCGGTGTTCTCGTTCACCCTGATCGCCGCCCTCGGCATCCCCTGGTGGGTGCCGGCGATCGCGGTCGCCCTGATGTGCGGTGCCGTCGTCGGCCTGCGGCGCGTGTCTGAATGCCGGCGGACCGGACTCTGGGCCGGCCTGGCGATCCTGCGCGGCGCCGGTCGCGGGCGCATGATCGCGTTCACGCTGCTCGCGGTCTGCGTGCAGGTTGCCCGGAACTGGCTGATGCTCCGTGCGATCGGAGTGGACATCTCGATCTTCGGCGCGATGGCCTGGTTGATCGCGATGTTCACGCTGGGACAACTCCCGGTCGGGCCGAGCAGCGGCCCGGCGGCGGCGGTGCTGATTCTCGGTGCCCACGGGGTCGCGGCGGCCACCGCCGCCGGTGTGCTGCTGGGTATCACCGGCATCGTCGGCTCCCTCGCCTACGCCGCATGGGCGATCATCGATCAGATCGTCGCCCGCCGGACCGAGGGGACGGCCGAGGTCGTCGGAGCCCCGGTCGCGGTCGCACTACCATCGGGCTGACGACGACCGAGCACTTCCGGGGACTCAGCTGTTGCCCCTTTATTCACAGCGCCGAGGACTAACTGAGGGCGAGTGGCCGGCTGACGCAAGTGCGGCCGGCGAGACGACCGGCGACGACGACGAAGCGGTCGCCTCCGGGTTGAGGACTCCGAAAGGCGCGCTGCCGGACGCACTGCACCCGCGCCATCTCGCCGTTCGCGTGGTGGAGATAGCGGCGCTGATCGCGCTCGTCGCTCTGGCGATCAGCGCCCTCCCGGGACTCGACGAGGTCAAGGCGCGTCTGCAGAACGCCGACTCCACGTGGATCATCGTGCTGGTCGCCTGCGAGGTCGGATCCTGCCTCGGCTACATGTTCGTCTTTCGCTCCACGTTCTGCTCGAACATGTCCTGGCGGCTGAGCTATGACATCTCGATGGCCGAGCTGGCCGCCAATTCGCTGCTGCCCGCCGGCGGGGCCGGTGGGCTCGCCCTCGGCGTCTGGGCTCTGCGCCAGGCGGGCATGCCCGCCGGACACATCGCCCGCCGCACCGTCGCGTTCTTCGTCGTCACCAGCGCCGCGAACTTCTTCACGCTCGTGCTCGTCGGACTCGGCGTGTTCGTCGGCATCCTTCCCGGAGCGGGCTCGTGGGCGCTGACGCTCGTGCCGGCGCTGATCACCGCTCTCGGGGCGTTTCTCGTCGGGGTGAGTCCACGGCTCCTGCGCGCGCTGGAGCGCCGGAGCGCGGCGGCCGAGCGCGAGGGCTGGCGCCGCCGGGTGTTTCGCGTGCTGAGAAGACTGCTGACCGCCGGCGCCGACGGCGTCGACCAGGCGATCCTGCTGCTGCGGGGCCACAGCATCGGCGCGGTGACCGGCTCGCTGGCCTACATGGCGTTCGACATCGCGGCGCTCGGCTTCGCCTTCGCCGCCGTCGGCACGGTGCCGGTGTTCGGGACGCTCGTACTCGGCTACCTGATCGGCCAGCTGGGCAACCTCATCCCCCTGCCGGGAGGCGTCGGCGGCACGGAGGGCGCGCTGATCGGGGTCTTTGCCCTCTACGGCGTCAACCTGA
>DATAUL010000401.1:0-3633 GCA_036268255.1 Solirubrobacteraceae bacterium
GTCGCGATCGAGCATCGCCCCGAACACGCTCGGGGAATCCACTCGCGGCAGGCACATCCATTCGATCGACCCGCTGGGCGCCACGAGCGCCACGGCCTCGCAGTCCGAGAGGAACGCGTACTCGGCGATCGGCGGAAACGCGCTCGTCCCGAGCCGGGCCGACGGCTCGCGCTCGCGAGCCGGAACGGCGGGGGCCTGCATGGGGGCGGGACGCCCGTCGGCGTCGGTCTGGGAAGCGTCTTCGCGCAAACCGGTGAGTATCACGGCCGCTGCGAAGAAAATCCAACGGCGGTGGAAACCTCGCAGCTTCGACTATGACAGCGCTGAGACGTCAGCCGGCCAGGCCGCCGAGCACCGCGAACGGACTGGCGGGCCGGTTCTCCCAGATGGCCAGCTGGTTGAGCCCCACGGTGACCTCGGTCCCGGTGGGCACCTCGGTGCGCAGACGCTCGGCGAGCTGCTGGGCACTCTGCTCGTCGGTGGCGCCGACCAGCACGTAGCTCCAGCGGTGCACGTTGGGGATTCCCTCCTGCTCGAGCTTGTCCGACAGCCCGCCGGCCTGCGCCCGCGAGCCGCACTGGATCCGCACCTCGAACTCGGGGTAGCCCTGGTCGGCCGACTCGGCGCGCTCGGCGGCGATGCGCTCGGCGCGCTCGCCGGCGGCGTCGGCCTCGGAGTCGGGCAGCGGCTCGTCCGGGTTCTCCCACTGCTCGGCGACCGGGTGCCAATGGGCGAGATCGATGTCCGCCTCCCACCCACGGTCGGCGAGCAGCTGACGGATCAGCGCCTCGGCGGCCTCGGCCTGAGCGCGGGTCCCGGCATAGCAGAAGACCTCGGAGCCGTCGACCGAGACGACGACGCGATCGTGGAAGGAGCGCTCGAGCCGGTGCTCGATCTCCACGGCGTCGAGCGCCTCTGAGAGCTGGTGGGCGAACGAATGCTCGTGCAGGTCGACGCGCAGTCGCCAGTCGTCGTTCATGGCGATGGAGCCTAGAGCACGGTGCGCCGTGTGCCATCGTCAAGCCACATGTCCGGCGATGCGCGTCTGATCCTCGTGGCGGGCGCGCTGCTGGCCGCCGGGGTACTCGCCTCGATGGCCGCCTCGCGCCTGCGCCTGCCGGCGCTGCTCCTATTCCTCGGCGTCGGGATGGCCGTCGGCAGCGATGGGCTCGGGTGGATCTATCTCGACGACTACGCGCTGGCGCGGCTGGTGGGGACCGTCGCGCTGCTCGTCATCCTGTTCGAGGGCGGCCTGCAGACGGGGTTTCACCAGCTGCGCCCAGTGCTCGGCGGCGCGATCTCCCTGGCGGTGATCGGGACCGCGCTGACGGCGCTCGTGACAGGCATCGCCGCCAGTTGGCTGCTGAACTTCTCGGTCGCCGAGGGGCTGCTGCTGGGCGCGATCCTCAGTCCCACCGACGGGGCGGCGGTCTTCGCCCTCCTGCGCGGCGTCCGTCTGCCCCGGCGCCTGTCACTGACGCTCGAGGGAGAGGCGGGTCTCAACGACCCGATCGCCGTGATGCTCGTCGTCGTGATGATCGAGGTCATCCGCAGCCCCGGCTACGCGCCACTGGACGCAGTCTGGTTCTTGGCCCACGAGCTGTTCGTCGGCCTCGTCGCCGGCCTCGTGGTCGGGGGTGTGGCAGCGGCCGCGTTGCGGCGGATGACGAACGCGCCGACGGGGTTGCCACTGGTGGCGTCGTTCGCGACGGCGGCGGTCGCCTTCGGCGCGGCAGGGACGGTCGGCGGATCCGGCTTTCTCGCCGTCTACGTGGCTGGGCTCGTGCTGGCCGGCTTCGAGCTGCCAGAGCGTGCGGCCCTGACCGCGTTTCACGAGGGCCTGGCGGCGGTGGCGGAGATCGGCATGTTCTTCACCCTCGGGCTGCTCGTGTTCCCCAGCCAGCTCGGCCACGTGCTCGTGCGCGGCACCGTGCTGGCCCTCGTCGTGGCGGTGCTGGCGCGCCCGCTGGCAGCGTTCGCGGCAACGGTGCGCACCGGGATGACGGTGTCCGAGCGAGCCCTGCTGGGATGGGCGGGTCTGCGCGGCGGGGTCCCGGTCGTGCTCGCCACGCTGCCGGTGATCGACCGAGTCCCCCGGAGCGTCGAGTTCTTCGATCTCGTGTTCTTCGCCGTGCTCGTCTCGACCTTGCTGCAGGGGGCGACGGTCGAGCCGCTGGCGCGAGCCCTCGGACTCAGTGAGTCGGCTCCACCGCCAGACCGAACGTCTGAGCCAGACCCGTCGATCCTTCCGAGGTGACGTGGATGGCGCGGCCGCGCCGGGCGCGGCGCACCCAGCCGAGATCGAGCATCCGTGCCGCCAGCGCCGCCCCGAGAGCGCCGGCCAGGTGGTGGCGCTGCTCTGACCAGTCCACGCAGTAGCGGATCAGGGGCCGCGGGCGGGCGGCCAGCTCGTCGAAATCGATTCCGAACACGCTGAGCTCATCGCGGCCGCGTTCGGTCAGCCGGTAGTCGTGGTCTGACCCCGGCGCCGAGAGCCGGTCGTTGCCGGCCGCTTCGGGGTCGAAGGTGCCGTCGCCGCCGGCGAGCAGGCCACGCTCCAGCAGCGCCCCCATCAGCCCGGTGCCCAGCCGGCCGGCCAGGTGGTCGTAACAGGTGCGCCCGGAACGCACGGCGTGGGCGCGGGTGCCGTGGCGCAGCGAGCGCACGCGGGCGGGCGGCGCCAGCCCGGCGAGGGTCTCGATCAGTTCGCCGACCTGCGGGCCGGAGAGCGCGAAGTACCGGTGACGACCATGCTGTGAGACGGTGAGCAGGCCCCCGTCGACCAGCTTTGCCAGGTGGGCGCTGGCCGTCGAGGCGGCCACGCCGGCCTCGTCGGCGAGCACACTGGCAGCCAGCGCGCGGCCGTCGCCCAGCGCCATCAGCATCCGCGCGCGGGCCGGATCGGCGACCAGGGCTCCGATCCTGGCGATGTCTGCGTCGCCGTTCATGCGATCAATCGTAGCCGCAGGACGTTTCGTCCGGAGACGAAATGTACGGCTAAGCTGAAGGCGTGCGTCATGATGAGAAGCGAGAATGAGCTCCGGTAACCGAGGATTTGCCGCGTCCAACGGCGCCAGCGCGCCGGGATCGATGCGTTCCCTGCGCGGTGACCGCAAGAAGCCGCCGCCGCTGATGGATCCCTCCCGGGACCGCGACCGCCACCGGATTCTGTCGCTGTTCAAGCCCTACCGGATTCGCCTGACGGTGGTGCTCGTGATGATCGTCTTCAGCGCGCTGCTGAGCATGGTCTCGCCGTTTCTGCTGCGCGCGGTGCTCGACAAGGGGATCTTTCACCACCAGCACACGCTGCTGACCGAGCTCGTCGCGGGGATGATCGCGATCGCGATCGCATCGGCGGTGTTCAGCGTATGGCAGACCTATCTGTCCAACCAGGTCGGTCAGCGGGTGATGCACGACCTGCGAGCCGCGGTCTATCGGCACCTGCAGCGGATGTCGCTGGCCTTCTTCACCCGGACCCGCACCGGCGAGGTCCAGTCGCGGATCGCCAACGACATCGGCGGCCTGGACAGCGTCGTCACGACGACCGCCACGACGATCGCGCAGAACGCCACCACGGTGATCGCCTCGCTGGTCGCGATGTGCATCCTGGACTGGCGCCTGGCGGCGATCTCG
>DATAUL010000402.1:0-3600 GCA_036268255.1 Solirubrobacteraceae bacterium
GTGCTGGTCGGCGCTGCCGGTGAAGTCGAGCGTCAGCGTTTCCGCGGAAACGCGTGCCCGCAGCCTGATCGGCAGATCGCCCTCGCGGGCCTCGAGCACGTCCTCGGCCGTGTACTCGCCGTCGTCCAGGTCCTGGATGCACGCGCGGGTGCGGCGCTCGGCGTAGTCCAGCACCTCGGCGTAGGCCTCCTTGAGGGTGTCGGCGCCGACGCGCTCGTAGAGCTCGGTCAGGCGCAGCGCTCCGACGCGCCCGGCGGCCAGCTGGGCGCGCAGATCGGCGCGCCGCTGGTCAGGCCGGCGCATCTGCTGGGTGATCTCGGCGATCGCGCCGTCGTTAAGGATCCGGGGCTCGATCACCACCCCCTCGTCTTTGAGGGTCGTGCTGTCGGCGGGCATCGAGCCGGGGGTGGGGCCGCCGACGTCGGCGTGATGGGCGCGGTTGGCCGCGAACGCGATCAGCTGATCGCCGGCGAACACGGGGGTGATGACCGTGATGTCGGGCAGGTGGGTGCCGCCGCGATAGGGGTCGTTGAGGATCCATGAGCGTTCGGGCGCGTGGTCCTCGTCCAGGACGGACGCGACGGCGGCCGGCATCGCCCCCAGGTGCACGGGGATGTGCTCGGCCTGCATGACCATCTCGCCCCGTGGCGTGAACAGCGCCGTCGACGCGTCGCGGCGCTCCTTGATGTTGGCCGAGTGCGCCGAGCGGATCAGCACGGCGCCCATCTCCTCGCAGATCGCGTGCAGCGCGCCGGTGAGGACCTGGAGCTCGACGGGGTCCATTTACGTTGCGCCGTTCGCTTGCGCGCTGCGGATATGAATCGTTCCCGTGCCGTCGACCTCGCCGCCCCAGCCCGGCGGCACGAGCAACGTCGACTCGGGCAGCTCGACCACGCAGGGCCCCTTGATCTCAGTGCCGGTCGGCACCGGACCGCGGAGTGTTGAGAACGTGATCCGCGCGCCGTCGAGCGTGGCCTCGCGCTCGCCGTGCTCGGGCTCCTCCGGCTCGTCGGCGTCGCTCAGCGAGACCTCGGCGCCGGCGAGCGCCGCCGACACACGCAGCGTGACCAGCTCGAGCTCCTGGTCTGAGTCGTGGTAGCCGTAGCGCTCCTCGTGGATCACCTCGAACGCCTCGCGCAGATCGCGCGGCTCGGCGCGCAGCTCGCCGTCGACGGCCAGCTCGAACGCCTGCCCGCGGTAGCGCAGCTCATACGTGGCCGTGAGCTCTGACTCGCTCTCGCCCAGCTCGGCGCGCGCCTGTTCGCCCAGCTCGCCGACCAGCTCGGCGATCGCGTCCGCGGTCAGGGCGTCCCCGCCCAGGAAGACGCTGCGCTGCACGTCGCGCCGGCGGGGGGAGACGACCAGGCCGACGGCGGCCAGCACCCCCGAGGCGCGCGGGCAGACGATCTCGGTGATCCCGAGCTCGGCGGCGATCCCGGCGGCGTGCAGGCCCCCGGCTCCGCCGAAGGCAAGCAGCGCGTACCGGCGCGGGTCGATGCCCCGCTGGACGGTGACGACGCGCAGCGCGCGGATCATCTCGGCGTTGGCGACGCGGATGATGCCCTCGGCGCACTGCGTCGTGTCGAGGTCCAGCTGCTCGGCGAGGCCGGCGATCGCCTGGCGGGCCGCGTCGGCATCGAGTTCCACGCCGCCGGCCAGCGGCGCGTCGGCGGCCAGATAGCCGAGCACGAGGTTGGCGTCGGTGACCGTCGGCTCGGTGCCGCCCCGCCCGTAGCACGCGGGACCGGGCTCGGCGCCCGCCGAGCGCGGCCCGACGCGCAGCGCGCCGCCGGGATCGCGCCAGGCGATCGAGCCGCCCCCGGCGCCCACCGTGTGCACGGCCACCATCGGCAGCGCCAGCGGGCGGTCGGCGATCGTGCCGGCGCTCTGCTCCTGCACGGCGCCGTCGTCGACGACGCACACGTCGCACGAGGTGCCTCCCATGTCGAAGCACAGGGCATCCGGGGTGCCGGCGGCGCGCGCCACGTAGGCCGCCCCGGCGGCGCCCCCCGCGGGGCCGGAGAGGACCGTCCAGGCGGCGTGTCCGGCAGCCGACTCCAGGTCGATCAGCCCGCCGTTGGATTGCATGATCGCCGGCTCGGGGACGCCGGCCTGATCGCAGCGCTCGACGAGCTGTCGCAGGTATCCGGCCAGCAGCGGCGACAGCGCGGCGTCGACCTCGGTCGTGCTCGCCCGCTCGAACTCGCGAAACGTGCCCACGACCTGATGGGAGAGGGAGATGTGCACGTCGGGCAGGCGGGCGCGCAGGGCTTCGGCGATCACCAGCTCGTGCTTCGGATGGCGATAGGCGTGCAGCAGCGCGACCGCGACCGCCTCGGGTTCGTAGGTGGCGATGTCCCGCGCCAGCCGGTCCGCGTCGCCCGGTCGCAGCTCGCGCAGCGGGCCGTCGGGGGTCATCCGCTCGGGTGCGCCGAACCGGCCCTCGGGTGGGGTCAGCGGGGCGGGACGGGCGGCGCACAGGCGGTACAGCTCGGGCCGGCTCTGGCGCCCGAGCGCAACGATGTCGGTGAATCCCTCGGTCGCGACGAACGCCGTCCGCGCCCCCCGGCCCTCGAGCAGCGCGTTGGTCGCCACCGTCATCCCGTGGGAGAACTCACGGATCTGATCGGCGGCGGCGCCTGCCTTTTCGAGGGCGGCCTCGATCGCGGCCAGCACGCCCTCGGACTGGTCGGCGGGCGTCGTCGGCGCCTTGGCGGTGATCAGGCGGCCGTCAAGCGCCAGAACGGCATCCGTGAACGTCCCGCCAACGTCGACGCCGAGCAGCATCGCCCGACGGTATCTGTTGGGCGCGCGAGCCCGCTACGCGGCCAGCGCCGTCTCGACCGGCTGCTCGGTCTCGGCGAGGTGCTGGTGTGACGGGCAGTAACCGTTGCGGGGGAGGGGCATCCGCTGACACGGTGTGCCCTTGCGGGTGCTCGCCCGGCATTGCAGCGGGTTTCCGTACAGATCGAAGCCGTTCTGGGGCTGTGAGAGCAGGAACTCGTCGGCGCACGCCAGATACCGCTCGATCACGCGCAGCACGCGCGGCTGCACGCTCATTGGGAAATAGGCGCGGATGTCGTTGAACAGCGTTCGGGCCGGCCGCGCGAAGTAATGGCGGTCGGTTGCCAGTCGCTCGACTGCCGACTCACAGGCGCGCAGGACGCGCTCGTGGTTTGCGTGACAGCTGCACGCATGCTGATCCTGGGTGATCTCAGCGGCGATCTCCCGATAGATCGCCCGACTGAACTGATACATGGGTTCTCTCCTTCCTTGAGGCTCCCTGCCTGGTTGCCCATGCTTACCTACTCGCGAGTATTCAAAACCCTTGTGAAGTTCGGCCGGGATTCCGTATTAACTGCGTGTTAAGCCGGAAGTTGGAGTGTCCCGCCAGATCAGCGGTTAGGCCCAGTCCTCAAGCGTCGGGTCGTGGCTCTGCTCGAGTGTCACGTGGCGGCCCTCCATGGCCGGGTCTCGCTGTGGGAAGTCGAGCCGTAGATGCGCTCCGCGGCTCTCCTCCCGGGCCAGGGCGGCGGTCGCGATGAGCCGCACCAGCGGGTGCTCGTCGCCGGCCAGCGTGTGGAGCCCGTCACCGTCGCG
>DATAUL010000403.1:0-14480 GCA_036268255.1 Solirubrobacteraceae bacterium
ATCGGCTTTGCGTTCTCGTGGGTGTTCGCGCTCGCCGGGCTCATCGCCTCGACGCCGGAGTCCGCCCAGTCGGTCGGGTTCATCACGATCTTTCCGCTCACCTTCATCTCCTCGGCGTTCGTGCCGCCGGCGACGATGCCCGAGCCGCTGAAGTGGTTCGCCGGCGTCAACCCGTTCACGATCATGGTCGACGCGATGCGCGCGCTCTGGACGGGGGCGCCCGCGCACAACTACGAGTGGGGCGCGGTGGCCTGGGCGGTCGGGATCCTCGTTGTCTTCGCACCGCTGGCCGTGGCGCGTTACCGCCGGGCCACCGGCGGCTGACGACTGATCGAGGCTTAGATCTGCGGGCGGGCGAGGACCGGCTCGAACGCCGCCTCCATCGCCCCCACGAGCGGGCCACGATCTCCCAGAGCTCCCGCCACGAGCGGCGGTGGCCGGTCGGCCAGGGTCTGCATCAGCCCCTTCCGGTAGGCGCGGTCCAGGCGCTCAGGCGCGGCGCGCAACAACTCCGCCGCCACCCCTGCGAGGACCACGAGCTCGACGTCGGTGGCGTTGACCAGGCCGGCGGTCCCGCGTCCCAGGGCGGCCGCCGCCCGCCCGGCGGCGCCGCGGGCCCGACGATCGCCGGCCTGGGCGTCGGCGAGGACCGCCCGGCTGAAGCTGACCTCGTCGACCGGTGCGTCGAGCCCGAGGGCCCGCGCCAGCGCGGCGCCCTCCAGTTCGGTGTTCCAGCAGCCGTGCGCGCCGCAGCGACAGAGTGAGCGACGCGAGGCGAACGGCATGTGGCCGAACTCGCCTGCCATCCCATGCGCGCCTGTCGTCACCCGGCCACCGTCGACGAGGGCTCCGCCGACGCCCGAGTCCATGAACAGGTGCAGTGAGCTGGCGCTGCCGGTCGCGGCCCCGCGCGTCAGTTCGCCGATCGCGGAGTAGGTGGCGTCGTTGCAGGCCGCGATCGGAAGGCCGGCCGACTGCGGCGGGCGGACGACATTTAGCTCCACGTTGCTCCATCCCAGGTTGGCCGCCTGGATGAGCCGCGTGCCGCTGACCGTGCCCGGCACGGAGATGGCAAAGCTGCGCAACCGGTCGGCGTGGGCTGACCACAGTTCCGCGAGTGCGCCGGCGATCGCGGGCAGCACGCGCGAGGCATCGCGGTCGTGGCGGGAGCCGAGCCGGGCCACGATCCCGCCGCCCACCTCGACGGCTTCTACCGTCCAGTCCTCGTGGGCGATCGCCGCCACCGCCACCAGCGGCCCCTGCGGATGGGGCCATAGGGTTCGCGTCGGGCGGCCACGGGCGCCGGTGACGGCCGGCTCGCCCTGACGCAGCTGCCGAGCGGCCTCCAGGCGAGCGACCAGGTCAGACGCGGTGCCGCTCGAGAGCTTCAGCTCGGACGCCATCTCGGAGCGGGAGACCCCCGGGCGCGCGTGAACGGCGCGCAGCACGTCCGCGGCGCGGGAGGGGTGAGGATCGCGGTCTAACTCAACGTTCATATTGATTTTGCTCTGACCACGAGTATATTCGAGTCATGTCCTTGACCGTCCCGCTTCGCCGGCCGTCGGCGACGGCCCGGCAGCTGTTCGTGCTCGCCGCCGCGACGTTCGTGTTCGTGACCACGGAGACGCAGCCGATCGCGCTGCTGACCCCGATCGCGCACGGCCTTGGCGTCTCCGAAAGCTCGGTCGGACTGCTGATGACTGCCTATGCCGGCGTCGCCGCGCTGACGGCGATCCCACTGACGATCTTCGCGTCGCGGATCCCGCGACGGGGTCTCGTGATCGCCACCGTGTCGATGCTCGTCGCCTCGCAGATCGGACTCGCTCTCGCGCCCAGCTACGCGATTGCCCTCGGCGCCCGCCTGGTCGGGGCTCTGGCGCACGGTGTGTTCTGGTCGGTGATTGCCCAGGTGGCGTCGACCCTCGTCTCGCGCGACCGGCTCGGTCGGGCGACGGCGATCGTGTTCGCCGGCAACTCGGTGGCGTTGGTGGCCGGCACACCGCTCGTCAGCGCGCTCGGGGCGCTGCTCGGCTGGCGGGCGGCGGTTGTCTGCATGGGGGCCATCGCCGCCCTCGTCGTCACCGGGATGTGGCGAGTCCTGCCGCCGATCCCCTCGGGGGAGGCCCATCTGGGGCGGCGCGAAATCCTCATCGGCGCGTTCCGCCGTCCGCGGCTGCTCGTCGTCTGCACCGTCACCGTCTGCGTCGCGCTCGGCCAGTTCGTCGCCTTCACCTATCTGGCGCCGATCGTCCGCGCGCACACCGGCCTGACCGGAACCGGCCTGTCGGCGGTGTTGCTGGCCTACGGCGCCGCCGGGGTGGCCGGCGTCGGTGCCGTGGGCGCGCTCGCCGACCGCCGGCCCCGGACGGCGATGCTCAGCTGTTGCGGCGCCGTGGTCATCGCGCTGGCGCTGATCGCGCTCGTCGGTCAGTCGACGCCGGTCATGATCGTCGCGACTCTCGCCTGGGGGGCCGGCTTCACCGCGCTGCCGATCTGCCTGCAGAACGCAGTCCTGCGCGTCGCCCCACGGATGCCCGACACCGCGTCGGCGCTCTACGTTGTCGCCTTCCAGATCGGAATCGGCGGTGGTGCGCTGATCGGCGCCGGTCTGCTCGGGGCGGGTGCCCTTGCATCGATCCCCGTCGTCGCGCTCGCGCTCATCGCGGCGGGATCGGCGATCGCCGCCGTCTCCGGTCAGACCTTCGCCCGCGATCCAGATGGCCCGGGCGGGCCCGATCGCCGGGCGGGTCGGTGGCGCGGGCGGCGCGATCAGTTCTGCTCGCCGCGGGCGATCGCCAGGCAGGCCTCGCAACGTGGCCAGGGCGGATTCCAGGGATAGCCGGTGACGTCCTTGCCGCACAGCGCCGTGTCGGGGTCCTCGTCGGTGACCAGATGGCACAGCTCCTCGAAGCCGTCGTCGTTGATCCGCGGCACGTCGCGGCAGGCCGGATGGACGTTCGGGGCCCTGACGGGCGCGCTCGGCATGGGCGCGAGGATAACGCTGCACAGGCTGCTCAGCTGACCGTACTCAGCTGACGGCGCGAAGGTGCGCGAACGGCTTGCCGTCGCGCAGCTCGCGCACGACCGCCTCGACCAGCCCCCCGCTCTCGAGCGTCCGGCCGTCGGTGACCGCCGCGACCGTCGCGCGCTTGGACTGGATCAGCCGCGCCATCGTCTCGTCGATCGTCGAGGCGGCCAGCAGGTACCAGGCGGTGACGGCGTCGTGCTGGCCGATCCGGTGGCAGCGATCCTCGGCCTGGTCGTGCATCGCCGGGGTCCACTCGAGCTCGAGGAAGGCGACGTTGGAGGACCGGGTGAGCGTGATTCCCTGGGCGGCCACCCGCGTCGCCGCGACGATCAGTGGTGGCCCGTCGGGCTTCTGGAACGCGGCGATCGACGCATCCCGGGCTGCGAGCGTGTCCTCGCCCATCAGGTGCAGGGCATCCGGGAAGCGTTGCAGCACGGCGTGCTGGACCTCGATGTGACGGGCGAACACCACCAGCGCCTCTCCGGAGGCGAGAAAGTCGTCGATCCACGCCAGGGCAGCGGCGAGCTTGCCGCGCGCCGCCAGGCGCTGCAGCGTACCCAGCTGGGCGAGACGCTGCGCCCGCAATGTCGCGGCGATCTTGGCGTTCAGCGTGGAGAGATCCAGCGGCTGGGTACGCAGCCAGGCGATGACGTCGCGCTCGGCGAGCCGGTACTCGGAATCGTTGGTCAGGGCCATCGGCACGACGACCTGGCGCTTGGCCGGCAGCTGGGGAAGCACGTCGGCCTTCAGCCGGCGCACGAAGCAATGGCGTCGCAGGTGCCAGTGCAGCCGCTCCTCGCTGAGCCGGCCGCGGAACTGGGCCGAGAAGCGCGCCCCCGAGCCGAAGTCCGAGAGGCGGTCGATCACCCGTAGCTGGGCGATCAGCTCGTCGGCGTGGTTGAGCACCGGCGTGCCGGTGAGCGCCAGCCGCAGGCCGTCGGGTGCGACCGCCGCGGCCAGCGCCCGCACCGCGTGGGTGCGCTTGGCGCTGGGGTTCTTGCAGTAGTGCGACTCGTCGACGACGATCGCCCGCGCACGCGGCCGGGCCAGGGCCTGGCGATGCGCGGCCACGATCTCGTAGTTGACGATCGTGATGTCGCCCCGGGGCGGAACTGCGCAGCGGCCGTGGATCACCGCCACGGAGCGATGCGGCAGCCAGCGCTGGGCCTCGCGTTCCCAGTTGAGCTTCATCGACGCCGGGCAGACGACGATCGCCGGGTAGGCGCCGTCGGCCTCGAGCGCCGCCAGTGCCTCGACGGTCTTGCCCAGCCCCTGTTCATCGGCTAAGAACACCCGGCGGGCCCGCAGGGCGTAGTCGACTGCCGCCCATTGAAAGGGGGCGAGCTCGCCGCCGAGAGCGGCGGCCGCGGGTTCGATCGGCTCGCCGGCGGTCGCGCGCGAGCGGCGGACGGCGCCGGCCGCCTGGCGGTGCTCGGCCCGCAGCTCCTCGAGTACCTCGAGCGCGCGGCCGGTCACCTCCACCTCGTGACGGGCGAGGAATGCATCGAGCTCCTCGACCGCCCACGGATCCAGCGGCACCGCCCGGGTGCCCTCGGATGCCGTCAGCCGCTCGAACGCCAGCCCAACGTCAGGATCCCACAGCACCTCGAGGCGCAGGCGCTCGCCGTCGACGCCGCGAGACCACGCCAGCCGCGCCGCCGCGGGCACGCCACCATGCTCGACGATCTCCATGCAACGGTCGGCGCCTGGGTCCAGTCGGGCCGACGGCTGGGCGCGCAGAACCCGCGCGGCCTCCGCCGTGAGCTCCACAAGGAGCCGTCCCTCGTGCTCGATCCCTTCAGCGAGCAGCTCCTCGGGGATCGGCCCGGCGAGCGTTGACAGCGCCCACCAGCCGTGGCCATCGTGGCGGACGGTCGACACCTGACCGATCCAGCGCGCCGTGACGCCGGTCAGCCACATCCCTACGTCGGCCGTGGCCTCCAGCTCCGGATAGCGATCGAGCATCTCCAGCACCTTGAGCGCCGCCCAGTCGGTCGCCGGAGCCGACCACTCGCGGGTATCCCAGTCGAAGCGGCGGTGCGGGATCGAGCGCGCCATGTCGACGAGCGCTCGGTCATACGGAAACGAGAGCACGACGGTCGGCTGGCCGTCGCGGTCGTGGCGCAGCTCGACATTGGGGCGACCGGGAACGAGCTGCATCGACGCCTCTACGGTAGCGCCGGTGCCGGGCGCCGTTTCAGCCACTCAGCTCGCGGGCGCAGCTTGCGGACCGCCCTCGCGCAGGCGCTCGGCGGTCGCCGATGCGGTGTGGTTGGCCCACTGACCCGTGGTCGCCGCACCGACGACGAGGATCACGATCCCGAGCGCGACGACGATCCACCAGCTCACATGGGTGGCGTTCGTAAACCCGGGCCCGAGAGCACCGGCAGTGCCGCCGCCCGCCAGCGCGCCGAGCACCGCGACCCCCAGCGTCACGCCGATCTGGCGGCCGGTCGAGGCCACGGCGGCGGCGACCCCTGCCTGGGAGGGCGGCATCCCCGACACGGCGGTGTTGGTGATCGGCGGGTTGACCATCCCCATCCCCAGCCCGAACAGGACGTAGGCGACGATCAGCAGGCCGTACGGCGTGTGCGTCGTGAGCTGGGCGAGGATGCCGCCGCTGGCGATCAGGGCGAGGCTGCCGCCGACGAGCGGTAGCCGCGAGCCGTGAGTGCCGATGAAGCGGCCGGTGAGCGGCGAGACGACCAACATCAGCCCCGCCATCGGCAGCGTATAGAGCCCGGCCGAGAATGGCGACAGGCCCCGGACGTCCTGCAGATACAGAGTGTTGAGGAAAAGGAAGCCGCCGAGCGCGGCGAACATCGCAACCGCGATGGCGGTCGCCCCGGAGAATGGGGCCGAGCGGAAGAAGCGGACCTCGATCAGCGGCTCGTGGCGGCGCAGCTCGTAGGCGGCCAGCGCCGCGAACGAGATCAACGAGACCCCGAACAGGATGAATGTCCGCGCCGCCGTCCAGCCGGCCGACGGGCCGTCGATGATCGCGTAGGTGAGGCTCGCGAGTCCGAGGATCACCAGGATCTGGCCGACCGGGTCCAGCCGCCGAGGGTGATCAGCGCGCGACTCCGGAACGAACAGGGCCGTGAGGATGATGGCGACGATCCCCACCGGCACGTTGACGAGAAACACCGCCCGCCAGCCGACGGAGTCCACGAGCGCGCCGCCGAGCACCGGGCCGAGCGCCATGCTGATGCCGATCACCCCGCCCCAGACGCCGATCGCCTGTGCGCGCTCGCGCGGCTCCTCGAAGACGTTGCGGATGATCGACATCGCGACCGGGTTGAGCATCGAGCCGCCGATCGCCTGGAGCACGCGGGCGGCGATCAGCGTCCCGAGGTTGGGGGCGATCGCGCACAGCAGCGAGCCCACCGAGAACAGCGCCAGCCCGACCTGAAAGACGCGCTTGCGGCCGAGCCGGTCGGCAGTGGAGCCCGACAGCATCAGCAGGCTCGCCAGGACCAGCGAGTAGGCGTCGATCGTCCACTGCAGGCCAGACAAAGCCGAGTGAAACGAGCGGTGGATCGCCGGCAGGGCAACATTGACGATCGTCGAATCGAGGCCGACGATCAGCAGGCTCATCGAGCAGATGCCGAGGATCACCAGCCGCTGCCGACGGTCGGGGACCACCTGATTCGAATCGCTCACATCGACCGATCCTAGTGTCGGGCGATCGCCCGTCCGGATCCTGACCGGGGGACGGGCATCGCCCGTCCCCCGGTTGGTTGCGGCAATTAGCCGACCTTGTTCGCCTTCAGGAACGCGGAAGCGACGGCGGCCGGCTGCTGGTGATCGATCGCGACGGCCTTGTTCATCGCGATGATCGCGGGTGTGGTCAGCAGCTTGTTGACACCGTTGACGGTGTCCAGCAGCCCGGGACAGGCGTTGACCTTGTTCTTGTCGATGACCAGCGCGATGTTCTGGAAGCCAAAGATGTTCTTCGGATCCTTGAGCACCACGTACTTGCCGCTGGCCAGCTGGGGATCGGTGGTGAACACGTCGATCGCCTGCACGGCGCCGGAGTCAAGCGCCTGGTACTGGAGGCCCAGCGCCAGCGACTTGAACGAGAAGTTCTTGACGCCATAGACCTTCTTCATGCCCAGTGCGCCCTCCTCGCGGTTGAGGAACTCGGGCCTCGCGCCCAGCGTGAAGTGCGACACCTTCTTGAGGTCGGCAGTGGTCTTGAGACCGTGCGCACTGGCGTAGGCCTTGGTCACGGCGATCGCGTCGGTGTCGAAGAACGGCGTCATCTGGCTCATCACCTGACCGCGCTTGGCGTAGAACTTCTTGGCCAGGCTGTACTCCTGCGCCGGGCTGGTGACGGTTTGATTGATGCCGGCCACGGTGGCCACCGACTCGCCGGTGTACTCGGGGTAGGCGTCGATCTGCCCGCTGGTGAGGGCCTTGTCGACCACCTCGGTGGCCCCGATGTTCTCCTTGTAGTTGACCTTGCAGCCCTTGGCGGTGAGCGCCTGTTTGTACAGCTGGCCGACGATGAACTCCTCGGTGAAGTTCTTGGTCCCCAGCGTCAGGCTGCCCCCGCCCGAAGCCGACGAGCTCGAGACGGTCGTGCTGCTCGTGGCGCCCGACCCTCCGGAGCCCGACGACGTGGAGCTGGAGCTGGAGCTCGATCCACAGGCGGCGAGTGCCACCGTGGCGAGCAGCGCGAGCAGTGCCGTGACGGTCGTCGCGCGGCGGCGACGGCGTCCCGGTCCCCGGGGTGGTGTTGGTGTGGACATGCGTGATCCTCCTCGGTGGTTGTGCGACGTCAACCGGTCTCCCAACCGGTGGCTCTCGTGGCGGCCGCTCGTGCCCGGCGGCCAGGGCGGCGCAGTGGGGTGGGGGTCAGGCGATGCTGGGCGAGCGCGAACAGGCCGTCGATGGCAAAGATGAGCACGATAATCCAGAGAGATCCGGCGATCACCCCGCCGGTGCCGTACGTCGGCTCGTTGACGACGATGTCCCCGAGCCCGCCGCCGCCGGCGAACGTGGCCAGCGTGGCGGTCGCCACGACGTACACGGTGGCGGTCCGTACGCCGGCGAAGATCAGCGGCAGCGCCAGCGGCAGTTCGATCCGTCGCAGCACCTGAAACGGCGTCATGCCCATCGCCCGCGCCGCCTGGACGGCGTCGGGGTCGACCTCGTCGACGGCGACGTAGGCGTTGGTGAGGATCACCGGGCCGGCGAGGATGATGAGCGCCACGACGACGTTCCAGAACCCGATGCCGATGATCCCGATGCCGATCGAGATGACGGCCAGGCTGGGCAGCGCGCGGCCGATGTTCGACACGCTGATGGCGAGGAACGATCCGCGGTGCAGGTGGCCGAGCCACACCCCCAGGGGAATCGCGAGCAGGATCGCCAGGCCGATCGCGACGACCGAGAGGCCGAGGTGTGCGCCGGTCTTCGACGCGAACAGGCTGAGGTTGCCGAAGAAGAAGCTGAGGGGGTTGCCGGTGCGCATCTACGTTTGCAGCCTCCGTCGGCTCCACGGCGTGATCGCGCGCTGGAGCATGACGAGCAGCACGTCGGCGAGGATCGCCAGCGCGATCGCCAAGCCGCCGGAGGCGATGAACTCGGTCTTGAAGCCCGACTGGATCGCGTCGAAGATCGGCTCGCCGAGTCCCCCGGCGCCGATGTAGGCAGCCACCGTTGCGAGGCTGATCGTCGTCACCGTTGCGATCCGGATCCCGGCCATGATCGCCGGCAGGGCGAGCGGCAGCTCGACCCGTACCAGGGTCTGGCGGGATGTGAAGCCCATCGCGCGGGCAGCCTCGATCGTCGCGGCGGGCACGCCTCGCAGTCCGGTGAGCATGTTGCGAAACAGGATCAGCAGGGTGTAGGAGACGAGCCCGATCTCGGCCGTCAAGCGGTTGATCCCGGTGATCTGGACGAGCAGCTCGAACAGCGCGATCGCCGGGATCCCATAGAGGAAGGCCGAGAACAGCGAGAACGGCGTTTCGAACCAGCTCTGCCTGTAGGCGAAGATCGCGGCCGTGAAGGCGATCGCCATGCCGACGCCGACGGCGATCGCCGTCAGCTCGATGTGCTGCACGATCCGCGGCCCGAACACCGTGTTGAAGTTCTGCGTGAACCAGCTGCCGCAGAACTGGTGGTTCTGGACCACGCAGTTGGAGGCGCCGCCGAAGTGGGGGATCACCGGACCGCCGGCGGCCAGGGGCAGCACTGGGAGGGCGAGGCTCACGACTGGTCCGCGGGCGGCTCCGGGCGGGAGACGGAGGCGCCAGCCTCCGGACGCGCAGGCGCGATCAGCTGCGTGATCGCCTCCAGGCGCACGCTGCCGATCGGCGTCCCCCGGTCGTCGACGACGTCGATCTGCCTGGTCCCGTCGGCGAGCATCTTGGAGAGCGCGAAGTGCAGCGAGGTGTCGCGCTTGACCGTCGGGTGGTCGCGGTCCGAAGCGGGGAGGGGAGGATCGAGCTCCAGATCGGAGAGCGATCGCACGCGTAGGCGCTTGAGCCCGCGGTCCTCGCCGACGAAGCTGGCGACGAATTCGTCGGCGGGGTTGGCCAGCAGGTCGTCGGCGGTCGCCAGCTGGACCAGGTGGCCGTCGCGCATGATCGCGATCCGGTCGCCCATCTTGATCGCCTCATCGATGTCGTGGGTGACGAAGATCACGGTCTTTCGCACCTCGTGGTGCAGGCGCAGGAAGTCGTTCTGCAGGCGTTCCCGGGCGATCGGGTCGATTGCGCCGAATGGCTCGTCCATCAGCATGATCGGCGGGTCGGCGGCCATTGCCCGGGCGACCCCGATGCGCTGCTGCTGGCCGCCAGAGAACTCGCCGGGGTACCGGCGCAGATCACTCTCGGGATCGAGGCCGACGAGGTCGAGCAGCTCGGAGGCCCGGTCGCGGATGCGTGACTTGGACCATCCCAGCAGGCGCGGCACCGCGCCGATATTCGACTCGACCGTGAGATGCGGGAACAGGCCGATCTGCTGGAAGACGTAGCCGATCCCGCGGCGCAGCTGGGTGAGCTCGAGCTCGCGGACTGACCGCCCGTCGATCGTGATGTCTCCCTCGGTGATCGAGATCAGGCGGTTGACCATCTTCAGCGCGGTCGTCTTCCCGCAGCCGGAGGGGCCGATCAGGACGCAGATCTCGCCCGGCGTGACCTCGAAGCTGAGGTCCTGCACGGCCGCCTGGTCCCGGCCGGGGTACCGTTTGACGACGTGCTGGAACGCGATCGCGGCAGGCTCCGACCGCTCGGTTGGGTCCAACTTCCGTTCAGACATAGGCTCAGCGCTCGCCCCTATAGCCCTTATATATCAGAGATCAGGCCAGTGGTGCGCCAGGAGTCCTGCAGCCCGGGAGTTCGCCAGGCCGATTACCCCAGTTCGACTTGCCAGCTCTCGACGAGCTCGCGCGCGATCTCGATGTCGGGGTGCAGCGGCCGGTCGGAGAGGTCGGGGTTCAAGCGCTCAGCGGCGGCCTCCCAGAGCGCCCGGTTGCCGGCGCCGACCGGCTCCTGGCCGGCCACTCGCAGCGCTCGCACGGCAACCACGAGCTCGACGGCGACGGCCAGGCGCAGCACCCGCAGCGCGTCCTCGGCGCGACGCGCTGCCGTCGGCGCCAGGCTCGAGTGCGACTCGACGCCGCGGGAGACCGAAACCGTCTGGGCGGCCACCGGGGTGACGAGCGAGCGCACCTCGGCGACGGCGGCATGAGCGGTGTACTCCAGCACGAGCGCGCCTGACTCGGGCCCGGGATCGCGGGCGAGAAACGGCGGCAGGCCCGTCAACCCGGAGTCGAGCAGGGTGCTCACGCGCGCGGCGATCAGCGCGGCCGACTGGGCCAGTGCGGTACGCAGGCCATCGATCGCGTTGGCGAGCGGCGCGGCGTGCGGGTTGCCGTTGGGCAGCGCGATGTCCTCCCCGGGCACGATCAGGGCGTTCTCGCCGGCGAAGTTCAGCTCGTGCCCGACTGTCTCCTCGAGCGCGAGGAGCGCGTCGTGGACGGCGCCGTCGACCTGGGGCTGGGCGCGAAACGGATACGGGTCCTGGATCCCGAGCGGACCCGGATCGCGGGTGCGGGCGGCGACCCCCTCCAGCAGCGCACGCATCCGCTCGGCCACGGCGGACTGGCCGGGCCGCTGACGCGCCGAGTGAATCCGCGGATCCAGGGCCACCGGGTCGGCGGCGGCGGCTTCGAAGGACAGAGCGGCCACTGAGAGCCACGCGTCGAGCAGGCGCCGGGCATCGACGACGAGCAGCGCCGCCCGCCCGATGCTCACGGCGTTGGAGCTCATGAAGGCCAGCCCGTCGCGCGGTCCCAGCCGTCCGGGCGCCACCCCGGCGTCGGCCAGTGCCCCGGCCGCGTCGACCAGTTCGTCGCCGCGCCACACCTGCCCCTCGCCGAGGAGCACGAGCGCGACGTCGGCGAGGTTGGTGAGATCGCCGGTGCCCAATGAGCCGATCTCCCGCGTGAACGGCGAGAGACCGGCGTTGAGCGCGTCCACGAGCGCATTGAGCAGCTCGTCGGCGATCCCCGCGCCTCCGGCCCCGATCTGGTTGGCGCGCGTCGCCATCGCCGCGCGAACGATCGTCGCCGGCAGCGGTCGTCCGGCTCCGCAGGCGTGGCTGCGCAGCAGACTGAGCGAGTAATCCGCGCGGCTGTCGGCCGGGACGCGATAGGCGCGAAGCGCCCCCACCCCGGTGGTCACGCCGTACAGCTCGTCGCCACGGGCCAGCAGGGCCGTGATCGCCTCCCGCGCGCGGTCGTTGCGGGCGCGCGCCTCGTCGCTCAGCAATGCCTCGGCGCCCTGCCGGGCGATCAGTGAGACCTGCTTGGGGGTCAGGGTCGCGCCGTCGAGGGTTACCGGCGGTGGCATCGCGGTGGCGATCGTCCAGGGCGTCACGGCCATGGCCGGGCACTCTAAGGGCAATCGCCCAGGAGGCGATCACCTTGGGAGATTGGGTAATCGCCGGGGCGAACTCCCGGCAGTATCGTCGGGTCGATGCTCGGCTCCGTCGTCATCACCGGTCGCGATCTTTCACCGCAGGCGCTGGCCGCCGTGGCCCGCGACGGGGCCTCGGTGACGATCGATGTCGCCGCTCGGGAACGCATCCGGGCGGCCGCCGCCACGGTCGCCCGGGCCGTCGAGTCGGGCCGGCCCGTGTACGGGGTGACGACCGGGCTCGGACATCGGGTGGTCGACGCCGTCGACGGTGCCGAAGCGGCCGAGTTCTCGCTGCGCACCTTGCGTGGACGGGCGACCTCGGTAGGTGATCCGCTGAGCCGCGAGCTCACCCGCGCGGCGATGGTCGTCCGGCTCAACGGCCTGTGCGCGGGCGGTGCGGGGGCCGGCGAGGCCGTGGCCGACGGTCTGGTGGCGCTGCTCAACACCGGGGTTCACCCCCGCGTCCCCCGCAGCGGCTCGGTCGGCGCCGCCGATCTGTGCATGATGGCCCACATCGGGCTGGGCCTGATCGGGGAGGGGGAGGCGGAGTACGGCGGGGAGCTGGTGCCGGCCGCGCAGGCGCTGGAACACGCCGGCCTCGCGCCCGTGGTCCTGCGCGCCAAGGACGGGCTGGCGATCTGCTCGAGCTCGGCCGTGTCGATCGGGGCAGCGACCCTTGCCCTCGTGGACGCCGAGGCATGGCTGCTGGCCACCCAGGTCGCGGCGGCGCTCTCGATGGAGGGCTTTCGCGCGAACCTCACGCCGCTTGACCCGCGCGTCGTTGATGCCCGCCCGGCTCCCGGACAGAGGTGGGCGGCCGACGGGCTCCGCGGCCTGCTGGCCGGCGGCTCGCTCACCGAGCCAGACGCGGCGCGCCGGCTCCAGGACCCGCTGAGCTTTCGCTGCGCCAGCCAGGTCAACGGCTCGCTGCGTTTCGCGCTCGAGGTGCTGGCGCAGGCGCTCGAACCCGAGCTCACCGGCGCCGCCGACAACCCGGTCGTGCTCGCCGATGACGACGCGATCCTCTCCAACGGCAACTTCCACATCCCCGCCCTGGCGATGGCGCTCGACGCCGCGGCGATCGCGATCGCTCAGGTGGCGGCCGTCATCACCGAGCGCCAGGCACGGCTGAAGGTCGCCCGGCTGAGTGGCCTGCCACAGAACCTCGCGGGGGCCGACTCGTCGGACCCCTCGCGTTCGGGCATGGCGCCGCTGACCAAGACCGCCCAGGCGCTGACGCTGGAGATCCGCCATCGTGCGGCGCCGCTGTCGGTGCATTCGACGGTCGGCGCCGACGGGGTGGAGGACGACTCGACCGGAGCGGCCCAAGGGGCCCTGCGGCTCGGCGAGCAGCTCCAGCGTCTGCGATTGCTCGTGGCCGTCGAGCTGCTCGTGGCCGCGCAGGCCGTCGATGCGGCGGCCGTCGATCGGCTGGGCGCGGGCACTGAGGCGGCCTACCGGTGCGTGCGTGAGACGGTCGCCGAGCTTACGGACGACCGCGCGCTCGGTCCCGACGTCGAGCGGTTGGCGGCGGCGGCGCTGGGGTCTGACCGCGCGCTGCTGCGGCGTGTCGACGCCGCGCTCGTCGAGACAGGCGCCAGCGTGGGCGGCTGACCGTGCTCGAGCTCGCCTATCTCAACGGCGCCGACGTCGATGCGCTGGCGCTGACCGATGAGGAGATCCTCGGCGCCGTGCGGGCGGTGCTTGCGGCCCAGGGTCGTGGCGAGACGGTGATCGAGCCGCGCACCCACCTGTTTCCTCGCGGCGCCACCGGCCATTTCAACGTTCTGCGCGGGGCCACGCCCGAGCACGCCGGGGTCAAGGTCGTGGGCGACTACGTTGACAACCACCGGCTCGGGCTGCCCTCCGAGATGGCGCTGCTGCTGCTCATGGATCCGCTCACGGGAGTCCCGGCGGCGATCCTCGACGCCACCGCGATCACCGAGATGCGCACCGGCGCGGTGACCGCGATCGGCGCCGAGCGGCTTGCCCGCCGCGACGCCCGGGTGCTCGCCCACATCGGCGCGCGGGGCACCGCCTACTGGAACGCGCGCCTGCTGGTCCGAGTGCTGCCCGAGCTCGAGGAGATCCGCGTGCACTCGCGCCGGCCCGAGAGCCGCGACGGGTTCGCCGAGCGCCTGCGTGACGAATTGAAATGCGAGGTGCGCGCGGTCGACAGCTGGGAGGAGTGCGTGCGCGGCGCCGACGTGGTGGTGGAAGCCAGCCGGCTGACCGAGCCCACGCCGCTCCTGCGCACCGAGTGGGTCAAGCCCGGCGCGCTCGTGGTGCCCTACGGAACGGTCAGCGCCGTCGAGCTCTCGCTGACCGACATCATGGACCTGATCGTCGTCGACGACTGGGGTCAGGCCGGCAGCGGCCCGCTCGGGTCGTTGCGAGCCCACGTCGACTCCGGCCGGTTATCGAAGGAGAACCTCCACGCCGAGTTGGGCGAGATCGTCGCCGGCGCCAAGCGGGGCCGCGAGCGAGACGAGGAGACGATCCTCTTCTGGCACCGCGGG
>DATAUL010000404.1:0-5040 GCA_036268255.1 Solirubrobacteraceae bacterium
ACATCGAGTCCTTGGAGGTGCTCGAAGCGGCTTTGGCCGACTGGCCAGGGACGCTGGTCGTCGCGACCCACGATCGGCAGTTACGGGACGGACTGCGACTCGATCGCGAGTTCGCGCTACGTGCGCGGCACCGTGACCGTCACCGTGCGCCGGATGCGGCCGGAGCCGAGGGACAGATGCAGGGCAAGGGTGGCCCTGCCGGCTGACACCAAGACCCTCAGACGCCGAGCGCGTCTGCCGACGTCAAACCGCTGCGTCTTGTGATGGGTGATGCGCACAACGAGCACGGCGGTCGCCGAGCTGGCGACGGTGAGACGCAGCGAGCGGGCCTTGCGACCGAGCCTCTTCGGCGCCCGGAGCGTGAGGAACAACGGCTGCGTGGCGCGCAGGCGAACGACGATCGAGGCCCGTCCGATACGGCCGTATGAATCCGCGGCGACCAGGGTGATCCGCCGCTGTCCTGCGGGGACGTTGGTGGCGGTGATCCGCTTGCCGGTTCCCAGCAGGCGCCGTCCGAGCACCCAGCGTAGGCGCTTGCCGGTCAGCTGACGCGAGCGGTCATCGAACGCCTGGCCGCTGAGCACCAGCGGCGCACCGTTCGGCTGGCGCAGGTGCGGCCATGGGGTGAGGATCCGGACCGTCGGGGCCGCTCCGGGGGAGGCGAAGCGCCGCGACACCGCGACCGACGTGCGAAAGCCATCGTGGATCTGGACCCGTAGGCGGCCACGCGCCGAGCGGTACAGATATCTCGCCGGCAGCTTGGCCCGGTCTTGATTTGGACCCAGCCACACCATCGCCCACGTCCGGCCGCCGTTGCCGGAGTAATCGATTTCGGCCGTCAGTGGGTCATGGTCGGCGTCGCTTGCCCGCCAGCGCGCCATCGCGTAGCCGCCGTGGAAGGCAGGCGTCCCGTGGATCGAGACCCGCGGGGCGTGCTTGCTTCGCGTCCGAGCGGCAAGGACCTTGCCCGCGCCGCTGATGGAGATACTGGAGACCTGGGCGGCGGGGACAACCGCGTTGAGCATGAGCAGCGGCACGGGCGGTCTGGAGTCCATGTGGCCGAACGAGGCGATCATCGGCACGCTCACCTGATGTCCGCCGCCGGTCGCCGTCAGCTCGAACGACGAGCTCGTGGCGGACTTCGGTGCCGCGTCCCCCACGGGGTTCACATCGAGGATCGTCACGTGGCCTGCCGTGTCAACCGAGGCGGTGACCTGCAGCGACGGCATCTTGGCGGCGGCGACGCGCTCGCGGGCCGCCGGCCGCGGCCGCAGTACGGCCGCAGCGTGCACATCCGCGCTGTGAACGGCATCGGGACTCAGAAAACCGAATGAGTCGAGGATCGCGTTCCAGTTGTGCACCGACACCCAGGCGTTCTGGGAGCTGGCCAGCGGGTCGCCTGCGCCGACGTAATCGCAATACGACATCAGGTCGTACCGCGGCCCCAGGTTGGCCGCCGGGGTCGGGATGATCTGGAACGGCGGGTTCGAGCCGGGCGCGGGCGCCAGACCGATGCTCTGCAGGTAGCCGACCTCATCGGTGGGCCAGTCCTCGGCCGCCTGGGTGCCGCTCCCTCCCAGTCCGACCGCGGCACCGCAGCCGGGCGAGGCGTGCGGCAGCCCCAGCAGGTGAAACAGCTCGTGGGTGACGCTCGTCAGCGGCTGCGGCTGATTGACGAACGCGAAGCTGTGCGTGTCGAGGCCGAGGTCCTGCCAGCACACGTTGCCGACGGCCTGCGCCGAGCGGATCCCGTTGTGCTGGATCCCGATGTCCGCCCCGTGGTCGGGCTCGCCGTGGTTGCAGAGATAGTTGATCATCCGGTTGAGCAACTCCATCGTGACCGAGCCGTCACTGTTGCTCTTGCCGATCTGATCGCCGATGTTGATCGTGGCGGCGTACGGCTCGATCGTGAGGGGGATCGGCGTGACGACCTGCGCCCAGGCGAACGTCGATTGTGGATCAGGGAGGGTCGCGTCATATGGATCGGTCCGGATCATCGCGACCGGCCGGATGTCGAACCCGAACGTGTAGTAGAACGGGATGTGGCTCAGTGCGAACCTGCCGTCGAGCAGGCAGTCGCTGGTCGTGCACGGGGCCCACGGAGTCTCACCGGGCAGCGCGGCAGCGCGGTCGCTGGCCGACGCCGTGGCCGTGGGAAGGCCGCTGGACTGCGCCGGAAGCAGGTCGGCCTCCAGCTGGACGTCCCCGTGCTCCCATGAGCTCGGCAGCGTGAACGTGTACACGCCGGTGTTGTTGTTCTGGAGGTAGGTGTTGCCGAACGCGCCGAGGCCGGGCGTCAACACCGTCGGGCTGGCGATCGGGAGGATCGGGCTCCCGGCCAGGGGCACCGCGTGGCCCGAGCTGTCATACCTGAACCCCTTCAGGACCGCGGGGACCGTGATCCCCCCGGTCGGGCCGTACTTGAGGTCGGCGTAGACGCGCACCACCGTCGTCTTGTAGGCCGCCAGCTTGGCCAATGCCTGCTGGGTCCCGGGCACGGTGGACTGCCCGATCGAGGCATACGACACCGGCGCGCCCGGGTTATTCGGGTCACGTGCCGGCAGGACCGGCAGCTGCGTCCCTTGAGTGATCTGCATCGACAGCACCTCGGGGTCGTAATGGTGCGGGCACGAGCCGACCACCTTGAAGGTCGCCGTTCGCTCGGGCAGCGGCGGGGCCATGGCGTGGACGGTGACCGTGCGCGGGAGCACGGTGCCACTGCTCTCGGTCGCGGTCAGCGTCAGTGTGGAGGTCTGCGCTCCGGAGCCGTTGGGGAACGTCGCCTGCGTGGGCGAGAAGCTCGCCTGCACCGAGGGCGGCAGGCCGGTAGCCGAGAGCAAAACCGGCCCGGGAAAGGCGAGGTTGCGCGTCACCTCGATCGGGACCCCGACCGAGCACGACGACACGCTCACCGTATTCGGCCCCTGCACGCTGACGTCAAACGCCCGCTGGACCCCGACTGTCACCTGGAACGACCGGGGCGCCGGGCCGACCGCGGAGCTTGCCGGTGTGCCCGTGACGGTGACCGTGGGATTGGTTCCCATGGTCGCGGGGGCATCGCCGTCCACGGCGAAGGTCAGCCCGGAGCTGCCACCGCCGGCGGGGTTGGGCGCCACCTGGGCGTGCACACCGGCGGGCAGCGAGCCGCTCACCGCCAGGGAGACCGGCCCGCTCGAGCCTCCCAGTCGGCCGATCGAGATCGCGTCCGTCGCCGTGGAGCCGGTGACCAGGTTCACGTTGGTCGTCGCGGGGGTGAGCGTGAAGTCAGGCGCCGCCGGGATGGTCGGCGTGTCGAACGTCAGATCGTCGATTGCGATCTGCTTGTTGTCGTCGCTGGGATCCGTGCGCGCCGTGATCCTGAGGCCGACGATCTGCGCCGTCGGCGTCGAGACCGAGAGCTTCGTGTGGACACCCGCGCCCTGCGACAACGTCGTCTGGGGTGATGACGCGATCTGGGTGCCCGTCGCATCGTAGGCGAGCAGCGTGACGACGGCACAGGCGGGGTCGGTCGGGGAACCCGAGCACGGTGCAAAGGGCGTACCCAGGTAGCCGACGTCGACCGACACCTGAGATCGGGCCACCGCGAAGGTTCCGGTCGTGTTCGGGGTGAAGAACTCACACCCCAAGCACGTGCCGATATCGGCCACGTTCGTGCCCGACTGCGCCTGCCCGCTCGGCGGCGTGTCCACGACTGGGCTCAATCCGCCGCTTCCGCCGGGCAGCGGTCCGAACGTCACCCCTTGGCCGCTGCCGCCGAGGTCGGCGTACTGGTTGGAGATCGTCGTGCCCGCGGCGAACTGCTCAAAATCGACGGTCGTGTCGGCCAGCGCGACGCCCGGCAGTGCAAGCACAGCTGCCAGCACCGCCCATATGAGCTTGCGCCTCCGCCGGTCCAAGGCGGCCGCAACCTAACACCCCGCGTGGAGGGTTGCAAAGCCCGGCGATGAGTTTTCGGCCCGTGGCGGGTCTTAAAGTCTGGCCACCACAACTCCAGGAGGACGCACGATGAGCACCACATCAACTCGGATCCGCGGAATCAGCCTGGTGTGCATACCGACGCCCGACCAGGACAGCGCGATCGCGTTCTATGAGTCGGTCGGCTTCGAGAAGCGCACCGACACGCCGTTTGGAGGCGGCTACCGCTGGGTGGAGGTGTACCCGCCCGAGGGGACGACCGGGATCGCCCTCGCGCCGCCGCCCTCAGAACAGGCGATCGAGCCGATGCAGACCGGCATCACGTTGACGACCGACGACATCGACGCAACGCATGCCGAGCTGAAGTCACGCGGCGTGGACGTCGACACCGAGGTGTCGCGGATGGGCGATCCGGTGCCGCCGATGTTCTGGTTCCGGGACCCCACCGGCCATACACTGATGGTGGTCGAACAAAGCTGAGCGCTGCCCCTTCTCCAGACCACCACGTACCCCGGGCACCCTCTCCCCTCTCCGCTCTGCTGTCCTTCCGGCATACGTCGTAGAACACAGCCGGCGAAAACCGGGGAGGTCGTGATGTCCAAGCAGGTGTCTCGTCGTTGGTTCTTGAGGTCGGCGGGCGTCGGAGCGGCCGCGGCAATGGCCGAGCCGGCGACCGCGGCAGCGTCGCTGCACGAGCCCAACTCCAATGTCGGTCTGAATCCCAAGCAGGCGCTGCGGCTACTGATCGCCGGGAATCGGCGGTGGGTGACCGGCCGCGTCACCCACCCCCATCAATCCGTCGCGCGGCGCAAGGCGCTCAGCCACGTGCAACATCCGTTCGCGACGATCGTCTCGTGCATCGACTCCCGCGTCCCGCCGGAGCTTGTCTTCGACCGGGGGATCGGCGATCTGGCAGTCATCCGCACCGGGGCTCAGGTGCTCGATGACGGCGTCGTGCTCGGGAGCGTCGAGTTCGCCTCCGATCACCTCGAGACTCCGCTCATCGTGATCATGGGACACCAGCGTTGCGGCGCCGTCAAGGCGGCCATCGAGGTGATCGAGAGCGGCGGCACTGCGCCCGGCCACATCCAGTCGGTAGTCGACGCGCTCCGTCCGGCCTACGCC
>DATAUL010000405.1:0-2447 GCA_036268255.1 Solirubrobacteraceae bacterium
CAGCGCCGCCAGGTTCACGCTCCGCTGACCTTGGCGGCGACCGTCGAGAGCGGCTCATCCAGCGCGTCGACCTCGGCGGCGAACTTCTGGCGGTCGGCCGGCGTCAGCTCGCTGTAGAGCGCGTAGCCCAGCGTGGTGTGACGCTTGTAGCGGTCAAGGCTCGTCTGCACGGCCGCGAAGCGCTGGTCGATGGTCTTGGCCAGCTGGGCGTTGCCGGTCTGCTTCAGCGCCGGGCGCAGGAGGTCAAACGCCTCCCGCGAGCCCGCGAGGTTGCCCTCGAAGTCAGACAGGTCGGTGTGGGAGTAACGGTCCTCCTCGCCGGTGATCTTCGAGTTGGCCACCTCGTTCATCAATTCCACGGCGCCGTTGGCGAGCTGGGCGGGCTGCAACTGGATCGTCTGGACCTCGCGGTTCAGCGTGTTGACGTCGGCCATCAGCTTGATGGCATAGGGGGCGGTGCCGTTGGTCGTCCGTTTCTCCCAGAGGATCTGCTCGATGCGGTGAAAGCCTCGCCACTGCTTGATGTTGGAGACGTCGTTGATGCGAGCGTCGATGTCGGGGTCCAGGTTGCCGAAGCTCTCCGCCACCGGTTCGATCGACTCGTAGTGCAGACGTGTCGGCCCGAACAGCGCCTTGGCGCGAACGACCGAGCCGCTGTTCAGGGCGGCCACGAACCGCTGCGTGTCGCGCTGCAGTTGCGCCGTCTGTGCGACCACGTACGTGCGGTAGCTGCCGGTCGCCTTGTCAAGCAGCTTCGCCGACGCCCCGCTCGGCTGACCGATGGCCTGGCCGCTGGCCACCAGCTTGCCCTGGTCCTCGCTCGAGCCGTTCGGGCAGTTGAGGATGTACTTGCCGGGCTTGAGGTTCAGTGAGAAGCGCCCCGGCACCCCCTCGACGACGTTCTCTGACTCGCCGAGAATGATCCCGGACGGGTTCTTGAGCTCCATCTCAGAGACCTTGGAGGTGCCCCCGTTCGTGACGTCAAAGGTCACCGGTCCCGACGCCACGGTGATCTGGCTGGGCGTGCAGCCGGAGTCGACCAGCGTCACCGCGACCTTCTTGGAGCCTTTGGAACCAATCGAGCTTGACCCACAGCCCGCAACGGAGAGCGCGGCAATGGCACCGACGGCGAGAATCGCCGCGCTCGATGAGACTTTCATCTTCAACTGACCTCCGGTGACGATGGGGAAACTGAGGGGGACGCAGGACGGCGGCCCGGCCGGGCCTGCGGCCAGAGCACGAAGAGCAGGATCGGTATGACGTAGATCAGCCACACGCCGGCCTCGGCGTAGGTGGGCAGCGGCTGCAGGCCGAGCATTCCGGTGAGCAGCGACGACGTGACCGTTCCCGGGACGACCAGCGAGCTCAGGTCAAGCGCCTGACCCTGGAAGGAGTTGAACCACGCCGCTTCGTGCGCGGTGTGGAAAGCGGTGGCAAGCAGCCCGCCCGCGATGAGCACCAGCACGACGGACGTGATCCGGAAGAACCGGGCGAGATTGATGCGGATGCCACCGCGGTACAGGCCCGCGCCGAGGATCACCGCGGTGAGAATGCCCAGCAACGCACCGAGGCCCGCCGCCAGCGGGTTGTCGGCCGCCTGGAACGCGGCCAGCAGGAACACCGCTGTTTCCAGGCCCTCTCGTAGCACGGCGAAGAACGCCATCGCGACCAGCGCGAACACCGAGCCGGTGGCCAGAGCCGCGGCGGCGTGAGCCTCCAGCTCCGCCTTGAGCCCACGGGCGTGGCGGCGCATCCACACGACCATGAAGGTCACGATCGCGACCGCGCACAGCCCGACGACGGTTTCGAGCATCTCCTGCTGGCGCTGGGGCAGCTCCTGATTGAGGATCTGGAGCGCTGCGCCCACCGCGACACAGAACACGACGGCGATGACCACGCCGATCCAGACAGAGCGCAGCGCGTCGCGATGGCCTTGCCGGCGCAGGAACGCCGCGACGATGCCGACGATCAGCGCGGCCTCGAGTCCCTCACGCAGTCCGATCACGTAGGTCGCGATCACGGCGGGACCGTACCACAGATTAGGGTACCCTAATTAGGGTACCCTAACCCGCCACGCCGGTCTCTCGAGCACCCAGCGCGTGCCTTCGCTCACCTCGGTCAGCGTTCAGGCGAGGTCTCGCGCGCTCAAGTACCGCGTCGGCAACTGCCCCCTCGTCGACGGCATAGCGTGAATCGCGAACGCGCTGCCTCAGGACACGGGTATAGGCTTGCATGCATCATGCGTCGGCATCGCCGACACTGAGGGTGGAACCCGACGTCCGTAGCCTGGACAGCGCAACCGCGGACGATCAGGTGACGTTTCCGTCCAGCGCGAGGACCAGTTGCTTGGCGTTCTTCTTGCCAATCTTTGGGACGTCGAACTCCCAGACCGTGCCGTTGGCAAACTGCAGCCGCAGGTGAGCGATCAGCTTGCCGTCTTTCAATTC
>DATAUL010000406.1:0-8988 GCA_036268255.1 Solirubrobacteraceae bacterium
AGGTGAAGCTGGGCCAGACGTCATTGGAGGTGAGCCGGGTCGGGCTCGGACTGGCCGCCCTCGGGCGACCGGGCTACATCACCATCGGGCATTCCCAGGACGTCGACGGACACACCGACGTCGACGCGATGCGGGCCAACGCCCACGCCGTGCTGGACGCCGCGTACGCCGCAGGGGTGCGCTATTTCGACGCCGCGCGCTCATACGGCCGCGCGGAGGAGTTCCTCGGATCGTGGCTGGCCGAGCGCGAGCTCTCGCCGCCCACAGTCGGCGTCGGCTCCAAGTGGGGCTACACGTACACCGCAGGGTGGCGGACCGATGCCGAGGTTAACGAGGTCAAGGATCTGTCGATCGACACGCTGCGCCGGCAGGAGCAGGAGACCCGGCAGCAGCTCGGCTCCAACCTCGGCCTCTACCAGATCCATTCCGCGACGCTCGAGAGCGGCGTGCTCGACGATCCACTGGTGCTTCAGGAGCTGGCGCGGTTGCGGGCCGACGGGCTGTTGATCGGTCTCACCGTCACCGGCCCCCGTCAGGCGGACACGGTCGCCCGGGCGCTCGAGGTCGGTGGCTTCGACGCGGTCCAGGCGACCTGGAACCTGCTCGAGCCCTCGGCCGGCCCGGCGCTCGCCGCCGCCCACGCCGCTGGGCTCGGCGTGATCGTCAAGGAAGCGGTGGCCAATGGTCGCCTGACGGCCCGCGGCGATGTGCCCCAGCTGACCGACGCGGCGAGACAGGTGGGCGTCACGCCCGACGCGCTGGCCCTGGCCGCGGTGCTGGCGCAGCCGTGGGTCGACGTCGTGCTGAGCGGCGCGTCGACTGTCAGGATGACGGCCTGCAATGTCGCCGCCGTCGACGTGGCGATCGACCCGGAGACACTCGCGGGGCTCGGCGGGGTGGCCGAGGATCCGGACGGCTACTGGGAGAGGCGGTCGACGCTGCGCTGGAACTGACCCTGCGCGCCCGCCGCAGGTGTGCCAAATGTGCGCAAATTGCGGCGGTATGCCCGGCCGGGTGGCCGGGTGATCCACGGCCCCCCTCTAGAGTTCGAGCCGATGGCCAAGGACACCGAGAAACTGATCCGTCAGCTGTCACTGATCTCGTACCTGATGGCGGAGCGACGGCCGGTGACGGCGCCGGAGATCCGCCGCGACGTCGAGGGATACAGCGTGATGAACGAGGACGCGTTCGCGCGCCGCTTCTACGCCGACCGCTCCGAGCTGGAGGCGCTCGGGATCGTGCTGGCGGTGGAGAAGCCCGTCGACGGTCTCGTCGAGCAGGAGAACTACTCGCTGCCGCCCGAGAACTTCCATCTGCCCGCGATCGCGTTCACCGACCAGGAGCTGGCCGCGCTGCGCACCGCATTGCAGCTCCTCGACGGGGAGTTCGCCTATGCCGAGCCGCTGCGCCTGGCCCTGCAGCAGATCTCCTGGGGACGTCCCAGCCCGCTCAACGCGCCCGAGCAGAGCACTGTGGCGCTCGGGATCACCGGGTCGGCGGGCGGGCACGACGTGTCGCTGCGCCTCGCCAAGATCGAGACGGCAATCTTCCGCCGCAAGACGATCGTGTTCGACTACCACACGATGGAGCGCGACGAAGTCGGCGCCCGCAAGGTCGACCCCTACCAGCTCCTCTACCAGGGGAGCCAGTTCTACGTCGTCGGTCGCTCGCACGAGCGCTCGGCGATCCGCGTCTTCCGTCTGTCGCGGATCCGCGGCAAGGTCGGCTACGCCACCAAGGCCGAGCACGATTTCCAGCGGCCCGACAACTTCGACCCGCGAGCCTATGCCGACCGCATCGATTGGCAGTTCGGCGATCCGATCGGTACCGCGCAGGTGTGGATCGGCCAGCGGATCGCCTGGCAGATCGAGCGTCACTTCGGCCGCTACGGTGAGATCCGGACGGCCGGCGAGGACACCGATCCCGACGACCGGCTGTTCATCACGCGCTACGCCAATTCCCGCCAGCTGATCGCTTGGGCGCTCGGCCTGGGCGACAACGCCAGGATCATCGGCCCGCCGGAGCTCGTCGCCGAGCTGCGCGAGCGCGTCTCGCTGTCGGTCGAGCGCCACTCCGGTGAAGGGTGGGTGGGCGCCGATGTCGACGAGTTGGCCGCGGGCGCGCCGCGCCCGGGCGCCGCCGGCGATGTCCCCGACGCCGCCGACCGGGCCGGCGACGACGCCCCCCTCGCCGGCAACGGCAGCCGTCCGGACGCCGCGATCCGCCCGGAGCGCTTCGCGCGGCTGGTGACGCTGGCCAGCATCCTGATCGAGGCGGGGCGCGCCGGCCGCATGCTGCGCTCCACCGAGCTGTGCGCCGCGCTGAAGATCTCAGACGTCGAGCTGCGCGAGGACATCGGGGTGCTCAACGTCGTCAACTTCGGTGCCGGCACCTACGTCCTGTACGCCGAGATCCATCCCGACGGCACGATCGAGGTCGACCCCGAGCCCTACGGCGACTCGTTCGCCCGGCCGGCACGCCTGCTGCCGGTGGAGGCCAAGGCGCTGATCGCCGCAATCGACCTGATCGGCGAGCACATCCCCGAGGGCTCTTTGACCTCCGTGCGCCGCAAGGTGGTGGCGGCACTCGGCGAGGATCCCGTCCATGAAGGGCTCCAGTTTGCCACGCCCGGCGGCGACGATCGGCAGATCGCCGAGGTCGTCTCCTCGGCGATCGCCCGCCGGCGACGCCTGTCGTTCGAGTACTACAAGGAGAACGAGGACGAGTTCTCCACCCGGCTGGTCGAGCCCTACGCGCTGATCAACGGCCGCGAGGGGTGGTACCTGGCGAGCTTTGACCCCACCCGCGACAGCGTGCGGCATTTCCGCCTTGACCGGATCAAGTCGGCCACGGTCACCGACGAGACCTTCGACGCTCGCGACGACGTCGACCCCGCCGCCGACGTCGACGGCTGGCCGCGGACCGGCGAGGTCCCCGCCTCCAGCCGCGCCCGGGTGTGGATCTCTCCGGAGCGTGCTCGCTGGGCGCGCGAGGAGCGCAACGTCGTCGCCGAGCTCGCCGACGGTGCGGTGATCGTCGAGCTCGGCTTCGCCGGCGTGGACTGGCTCGTGCGCGAGACGCTCAAGGAGGCCGGCGACGCCGTCGTGCTGGAGCCCGCCGAGGCCCGCGACGCCGTCCGCCACGCCGCCGAGCGGATCGGCGCCGGCGCAGCGCTCGCCTCCCGCTGAGCGCGCGCGTCCCGGTGAGCCGCCGCGACCAGATCCAGATGAGCCCGGCCGAGCAGGCCGCCTTCCTGGCCGAGCAGCGGACGGTGGTCTGCGCCACCAACGGGCCGGGCGGCTGGCCGCACGTGATGCCGCTCTGGTACGTGATCCGCGACGGGGACATCTGGGCGTGGACGTACGCGAAGTCCCAGAAGGTCCGCAACCTGAAGCGCGACCCGCGAGCGACCTTGCAGGTGCAGGACGGAGCCGACTACGGCGAGCTGCGCGGAGTCATGATCGAGGCCGACACCGACATCCATCGCGACACCGAGCTGGTGGCGGCCCTGGGGGCCGAGCTGCTGAGCCGCTACGGCGATGACTCGTCGTCACCTCAGGTGAACGACGCGATCCGCGCCCAGGCGGCCAAACGCGTCGCGCTGCGGTTCGCGGCCCGGCGGACGGCCACCTGGGACCACCGCAAGCTGGCCGGGACCTACTGAGCGGTCAGCCGCCGGCCGGCGTCGTAGTTCCATCCGTCAAGGCCGAAGCGCGCTGACAGCAGGTCACCGGCCTGCTCATGCTCCACCGGCGTGACGGCGCGCCCCGCCGGCGTGAGCTCGGTGAGAATCAGCGAGCCTGACCAGTCGCTCAGCGACATGGCGACAGCCTCCGGGTCGTACATGGCAACCGAGATGCCGGCGGAGACGAACGGCGAGCGCGGGTGGGTGGCCGTGTACCAGTTGCTCGTCTCGACGTCGATCAGGGGCACGGGCTCGGGGACGAACGTGTAGCCGTCGACCCACTCGCCGTCGGTCACCGTACGCAGGATCAGCTCGGGGCCATCGGCGATCACACGAAAGCGCCACCCCTGCTGCACGTGCTCCTCGCCGGGCCCGAACGGGATCGGCTCCAGCAGCGTCCCCCGGCCGAAGCCGACGTCGGCGTGCCAGACCTCCCCGCCGAAGTGGACGCGCAGCAGCAGGTGGGTACGCGAGCGCTGCGTCCCCCGATCGCCGACGCGAGCGAGGATTGGCTCCACCTCGGCGCCCAGCGCCTCGAGCGCGGCCTTGAGCATCAGGTTGTGCTCAAAGCAGTAGCCGCCGCGGCGGTCGGCGACGAGCTTGCGCTGCAGGTCGTCGAGCTCCAGCGAGACCGCCCGGCCACGGAACGGGTCGAGGTTCTCGAAGGGAATCGAGGTGACGTGCGCACGGTGGATCTCGGCGATGCTCGGGCGTCCGCTCAGCCCGATCCGCTCGAGGTAGGCATCGAGTTCGAACATCCGCGCCAATCTACGACGTGTACGCTCCGCGCGGTGACGGACGCATTGAAGGGGTTGATTCTCTCTGGGGGCAAGGGCACGCGGTTGCGCCCGATCACCCATACGAGCGCCAAGCAGCTGGTGCCGGTGGCCAACAAGCCGGTGTTGTTCTACGCAATTCAGGCGATGGCCGATGCCGGGATTCTCGAGGTGGGGATCATCATCGCGCCCGAGACCGGGGATGAGATTCGCGAGGTCGCGGGTGACGGCGCGCGGTTCGGGGTGTCTTTGACCTACATCGTGCAGGATCAGCCCGCCGGGCTGGCGCACGCCGTGCTGACCGCCGAACCGTTCTTGGGCGACTCGCCGTTCGTCATGTACCTCGGCGACAATCTGCTGCAGGGCGGGATCTCTGACCTGGTACGGGCATTTGATACCGACAAGCCCGACGCACTGATCCTCTTGACGCCGGTTCCTGACCCCGAGCACTACGGCGTCGCCGAACTTCAGAACGGGTCGGTGGTGCGCCTCGTCGAGAAACCTGTCGAGCCGCGAACTGATCTGGCGCTCGTGGGCGTGTACATGTTCCGCAGCTCGGTGCACGACGCCGCGCGCGCGATCGCGCCGTCCGCGCGCGGGGAGTTGGAGATCACCGACGCGATTCAGCATCTGGTCGACATCGGACGACGCGTGGTGCCCCACATCGTGCAGGGCTGGTGGAAGGACACGGGTCGCCTCGAGGACATGCTGTCGGCCAACCGGCTCGTGCTCGACACGATCGAGGGCCGGCTCGACGGTGAGCTGATCGATTCCCGCGTCGACGGCCGGGTCGTGATCGAAGCGGGCGCGCGGCTGGAGCGCTCAACGGTCCGCGGTCCGGCCGTGATCGGCGCCGGCGCGCAGCTGACCGACTGCTACGTCGGCCCGTACACCGCGATCGGTGAGAGCTGCGTGATCCGCAACGCCGAGGTCGAGCACTCGATCCTCCTCGCCGGCTCAAGCGTCCAAGATCTCGACGGGCGCATGGAATCGTCACTGCTGGGCCGCAACGTCACCATCGGCCGCATCGATCGCCAGCCGCGCGCCTACCGCTTCCTCGTCGGCGACAACTCGGATATCGGGATTCTCTAATCCACGAAGTGGGAAACCTTGAGCACCTCACGTGTTCAGCGTTCTGTGGGAGGTGACGGTATGAGGTTTCGTACGTTCGTGGCGGTGTTGATCTCAGTCGGCGCGCTGGTCGCGGTGGGGTTGGTGTCGGCGGCCTCGTCGGCGGCCGGATCGCGGTCGCGGGCACCCGGGCGGCAGGCGAGACCCGGTCACACGGAGGTGGCGAGCGCGCGGGATGGGCTGGGCATCCAGCCCGGCAAGGTCAAGCACGTGTGGCTGATCATCCTCGAGAACAAGTCCTATGACGCCTCCTTCACGGGCCTGAACGACAACACCTACCTGTGGCGGTCGCTGCCTCGGCAGGGCGTGCTGCTCAAGAACTACTACGGCACCGGGCACTTCAGCGAGGACAACTACCTGTCGTTGGCCAGCGGCCAAGCGACCGAGCCCGACACCCAGGACGACTGCCCGCAGTACGACAGCTTCGGCGGATCCGTCGACATGTCGGGATCGCTCCTGACCAATCCCAACTTCGGCCAGATGACGTCGGCCGCCGGGCCCAACGGAGCGCCCGGGGCCAACGGCTGCGTGTATCCGGCGACGGTGCCGACGTTGTTCAACCAGTTCGATCAGGCGGGCGTGAGCTGGAAGGGATATGCCCAGGACCTCGGCAACTCGGATGCCGGCGGCCCCCCGCACAGCGCCGGGGTGCAGTACTGCGGAGCCCCGTTCGCTGCCCCCGCCGCGACCGGCTCGACGGCCGAGCCCAATCCCGGGAGCGCCGACGCCACCGACCAGTACGTGCCCAAGCACTTCCCGTTCCCGTGGTTTCAGTCGATCCTGCAGTCGGGCGACTGCAACGCACAGCACATCGCCAACGTCTTCGACCAGGGCGACGGTCTGTACCACGACCTGCAGAGCGAGGCGACCACCCCGGCGTTCAGCTGGATCACACCTAACAACTGCAACGACGCGCACGACGCGGTCTGTCATGGCAACAACCTGTCGGGCGGCTTCTCGGATCCCACCACCCCCCGCGCACCGGTCAACTACACCGGGGGGCTGTACGCCGCCGACCTGTTCCTCGCCCACGTGATCCCGGAGATCGAGGCCTCGCCCGCCTACAAGGACGGTGGGCTGATCGACATCACGTTCGACGAGGCGTTCCCCCCCTTCACCTACACGGGCAACAGCTTCCGCAACTCCAAGCGGGTCGCTCCCAATGCGCGCACCTCGCTGGCCAACGACGCGGCAGCCGAGACGCTGTTCGGGCGCAAGGTGCACTACGAGCCGACCGGCCCGAACACGCCGCTGGCCACCGACGCGCAGGGCAACCAACTGTTCCCCGGACCCGGTTACAACTCCTACATCGATCGGCCGGCCAACTGCGTGGCCCAGACGACGCCCGCCCAGCCGGCCGGGACCTGCCTGCTGGGCGGCGGCAGCAACGCGCCCGGCGCCCGCAGCGATCCCGGCGCCACGGCGCCGGCCGGAAGCTCGACGATCTCCGACAACGCGGCCGTCGCGACCGACCCGGGGCGCACGGTGACGGGGAGCGGCATTCCCGCGGGAGCCCACGTCGGCCGGGTGCGAGACACCCCGACGACGGCGACCGTGCCCAACCAGGACGGCGGTATCGTCGACACCGGCTCGTTCGAGCTCGTCGATGGCTCCGGTCACCGGATCGCGGCCACCGGCCCCGTCGACGGCGTCACCCTGGGAGCCGAGTCGCCCAGCACCGACCCGCTGTATGACGCCAAGCACGCGACGACGGGCGGCGGTGATACGGGCAGCGTTTTGATCTCGCCCTACATCCGCCCGGGCTCGGTGAGCACCCGTTTCTATAACCACTACAGCTGGCTGCGCACGATGGAGGACCTGTTCGGCGTGGCTACTAGCTCGCCGGGCCTCGATGGCGCGGGGCACATCGGCTACGCCGCCCAACCCGGACTGGCGCCGTTCGGCCGAGACGTGTTCACCAACCCCCGGGGACCGCGGGGCGGCCACAGCCGCCACGCCGGCGGCTCCACGTGGCTGCCGCAGGCCACGATGCGCCGCGACCGCATCGTCACCGCCACGCCGGCGCGCCCGCGCCTGGCGATCGAGGGAGACACCGTCGCCGTGCACCTACCCGGCGGCCGGCTGAGAATGACCGCGGTCGGACCCGACGTGCCCGAGGAGGGCCAGGTCCCGGTCCCGCAGACGAGCCCGTGCCGGTTCACCGTCACGCTGTCGGCCGTCCACGGAAGCGTCCCACTCGATGCTCGCGCGTTCAGCTTCCTCTCCGAAGGCGGCCAGGTTCACCGGGCCCGGATGACGCTGCGCGGAGGCGGGCGCCCGCCGTCGCGTGTGGTGGCGGGTCACCCCGTCACCGTGAGCCTCAGTGCCGTCCTGCCGACCGGCAACGGCCAGCTGCGGTGGGCGCCGCTCGGCGGCCGGCCGGTCGCCTCCTGGGACTTCGAGGTCGAAATCGATTAATCGAGACGCTAAATCGCGGGGCGCAGCGCGTCGAGGAACGGCCGGCGCCCCAGGCCGTACAGCAGGCCGTCCGTGCGGGCGGTGACCGTCGCCGTCCGCAGCACGTCGCGCAGCAGGGCAATCTCGCCGAATCCGTCGCCCGCGCCCAATGCCCTCAAGTGGCTGTCGGCGATCGTGACCTCGAAGCTGCCGTCGGCGACGAGGTAGAAGCGGTCGCCGATATCGCCCTCGGTGATCACCACCCGGCCGGCGCGGACGGGGTCGGCCTGCAGGACGCGGGCCAACCCCTCCAGCACGGGCGCGGGGAGGGACGAGAACAGCGGATGGTCACGGAGCAGCCGCATCGCGTCCGGCCGCGGGACAGCACGGTCGACCGCGCGCAGGCTGGCCAGCGGCACCGTCGCCGCGGCCACCAGCACCGCCGCGACGCCGAGCAGCGCCAGGCGGACTCCGCCCAGGGCGACGAGGATCGGCACGAGCAGGGAGCCGGCGGCCAGGGCAGCCATCGCCAGGCCCTCGAGCACGCCGAACACGCGCCCCAGCACGGCGTGCGGGGTCACCCGGACGAGCAGTGAGCGCCCGGCGGTGTCGACCACGGCCTGACAGAGCCCGGCGACGGGCAGCAGCACGAACGCGATGGGTGCGGTGCGAACGACGCCGAGCACGACGAACGCCACTCCCCATGCGATCGCGGCGCCGATCAGCGGCCGGGCGATGCTGCGGGCCCCGATCAGGCCGACCGCGGCCAGCGCCCCCAGCGTCGCGCCGAGGCCGAAGGCGGCGTTGAGGTAGCCGGCCGCCGGCGAGCCGAGACCGAGCGCCGAGATCGCGAGAACGACGACCAGCACATCGAGCGCACCGATCGCCAGGTGCTCGGCGGCGATCACCAGGACCAGCGCTCGGGTCGCCGCCTCGCGCCGCAGGATCCGCAATCCGGCCAGCACGCCGTCGTCCTGCGACGCGTCGGCGTCGGCGTCG
>DATAUL010000407.1:0-3680 GCA_036268255.1 Solirubrobacteraceae bacterium
CGAAACAGGTAGCGGTAACCCGCCGCGAAGCACTCAGCCCACGCGTCCCAGTCATAGACGAACACGCCGCGCACGCCGCTGGATCCACCCGAGACGACCGCCTGATACCCGTCGAGCAGATAGCTCGGCTCGGCGCCGAGCCCCGCGAGGTGGCTCTCAACTCGCTCCAGTGAGAGACGCCGGTCGGTAACGATCTCGTCGAAGTTGCTCATCACGTCACTCTTGGTCATGGTCGGCAGCTGGGAGAGGTCTCCCTCCTCCAGGCGCTCGGGATCGATTCCCTCGAGACGCTCGCGGTGCCAGGGCGACTGGGCCTTGGCGACACGGAGCAGCTCGCGCAGACGGCGACGCCGCTCTGCTTTCAGACGCTCAGCAGACCAGTGCAGCCGCTGCAGATGCTCTGGCATCACACGCCGTTCCTCATCGACATGAAGTCGGCGCAGCAGCGAGTCGGGCATTGCTGCACTCGGCGTGTCGGTGGTCAGGGAGATCGTCATGAACAGATTCCTTTCGTGTTTCGTGAAGCAGCGATTTGTGGGTTAGCGGGCGGTGGTGACTTGGAGGGCGGTGAGTTACGGTGTGCCGACCGTCCCGGCGCTCGCGCTTTCCGAGCGGCCCGCCGCCGGTGCTGACGGAGCACGAGACGCGCAGGTCGACCGGCGAGGTGAACTCCCCGACGGCTTGCAGCGGGAAGCCCAACGACTCGTCATCGCTCGAGGCGTCCAGGACCGTCTCGTCCAACCCGGCGCAGCCGTAGCTCCCGGTCGGGGTGAAACCAGTTGGCAGTCGAGGCGCTGGTGCCCGTCCCCCCGCCGTTCCTAAGCCACACACAACCCGGGGCGACACAACGAGGGCCTCGCGAGGGAATGACAGTCGCTAATGAGTTCATGGCTGAGGTCGTCTTCGTTGGTTAAGGACACTTCTGCTGTTGGACTTGCAGATGCCGGTCAGCGTGCTGTCATGGTCAGTCCCAAGCCGCGCGATCTGTGCAGAGCGACGCGGAACATTCGCAACAAGGCGGTGGCGCCCGGTATCAACCCATCCACTAGGTCAGCGGGGGCGACATCGGGACTAATGTCCCATGCCGGTCAGTGCTGGCTGTGGTCTGAACGATGCTTGCGCCGTTTACGGCTGGGGTTGTGGGATGCCGGTTGGTGTTTGGCGGGGGCGATTGCCAGCTCCATGGTTCGGCGCGCTCGGGCAACCGGCTTGGTGGAATCGGTCACCTCAATGGTGAGCTTCTGTTTGCCGGCGTGCTTGGGCGTTCCGCTGAGCTCGCCCGTACGGCTGAGCCTGAGTCCTGCGGGCAGGCGTCCGTGCGCCACTCGCCAGTGCAGCGGCCGGCGTCCCAACGCCGAATGAAGCCGCTGGTGATAGCGCCGTCCGGTCGTCGCTCGCGGCAGTGACTGCGTGACGATAACCAGCGGAGGAGTGACCGCCACGGCACCGGGTGCGGCCAATCCGGTGGCGCCGCCAGCGATGACCGCCAGCGGCGTCGCGTTCCCGCTCGCCCCAGCGCCATAGACGTTCAGGCCGCCGAACTGGTTAGCGACGTACAGCCGCCCGGCGGCGTCCACGTCAACGCCGATGGGGAAGTCCAGCCGGGCTGCCGCACCCGCGATCGTCAATGCCGGCACGATCTCGCCGGTCGGGCCGGGATTGGCGAAGGCCGTCACCGCCGCTCCGTCGGTGTTGGTGGCCACGAGCTGTCCGGCGGCGTTCTGGGTCAGTCCCTCCGGGCCGTCCACACCGCTGATCGTCGCCAGTGGCGCGCTGTCGCCGTTGGCGCTGGCGGCGTATTCGCTCAGCGTGTTGGCGGCGGCGTTGGCCACCCACAGGTGCCCCGCGGCGTCGATCTGTACGGCTTGGGGTGAGTCGAGCTGGGTGTGGGGACCGGTGATCGTTCGCATCGGGGTGACGTTCCCACTGGCGCCGGGAGCGTAGACCGTGATCGTATTGGCGGGTTGATCGGCCACGTAAAGGTCTCCGGTGGAATCGAGCGCCAGCCCGTAGGGCGACGCCAGTCCGGTCTTGGCGCCGCCGAGCACGCTCTTGGGCGCCACGTTGCCCGACGCGCCCGCCGCGAACAGATCGACGGTGTCGGCGCCCGAGTTCGCGACATACAGCCGTCCGAGCTGGTCAAACAGCAGGCCGGTCGGTCCGTTGAGAGTCGTGAGAGGCCCCGAGAGCGTGGTCACCGGGGTGGCGTTGCCGGCGGCGCTGAGCGCGAAACCATGGATCTGGCTGTTGGCGCCGTTGGCGACGTAGACGCCGGGGATCGTGCCCGGCCCCACGGTCAGCGTCAGCGAGCGGGTGGCCGTGGACTTGCCGTCGGTCACGCTGACCGTGAACGTGAAGGTGCCCGACACGCTCGGGGTGCCCGAGATCGTGCCCACGTTGCTCAGCGACAGCCCGGCCGGCAGCGAACCGGAGGCGATCTGCCAGTCAGGCTCGTTGGTCAGACCGACCGCCGCCAAGTTGTCGCGGTAGGCGACGCCCACGGTGGCGGTCGGCAGCGGCCCGGGATCGATGGTCAACGGCCCCCATGCCCACGTCTGGTTGCTGAGCGCCGCGCCGGTGGCACCGACGAACCCGCCGAACAGCATAAGATGTCCGGTGGCGGGGTCGGTGGCGATCGCTGCCCCCGGCACGGCGGGGGCAGCCTGGCTGGGTGTCAGCTGCGACCAGCTCGTACCCTCGGTCCAGGTGTCCGCTAGGGGCGCGTTGGCGTCCGAGACGCCGCCCGTCAGGATCAGCTGGTTGGCGGCGGTGTCGAGCGCCATCGCGCCCAGGCGACGGCTGGGCGGGTTGGTCGATGAGCTCAGCTGGCGCCAGTTGGAGCCGTTCCAAGCCCACGTCTGAGCGGGAGCCGTGTTGGTCAGCATCACCACCTCGTTGAGCTGGGGGTCGAATGCCATCGTGCCCTGGGCTGATGCCGGGGGGGCCGCCGTTGGATGCTGCTGGGTCCAGGTGGTGCCGTTCCAGGTCCAGGTGGTGTTGAGGATCTCGCCATTAAGCCCCGAGGTGTACTCAAAGCCGCCGAACATCACCAGCTGCTTGGTGGCGGGGTCATAGGTGATGGCCGCGGCATTGAGGTTGGGCGGGGACTGCGCGGGATGAAGCTGCATCCAGTCTGATCCGGTCCACACCCACGTGTCGTCCAGCCCGCCGACGCCGACGGTCTCACCACCGAACATCACCAGCTGCCCGCTCGCCTGGTCATAGGCCATCTCAGCGCTGTCGCGCGGTGTGGGCACGTGCGCCGGGGTACGCTGCGTCCAGGAGAGACCGTTGGAGGTCCAGGTGTCGCTCAGCGACTCCTGCGGCGTGTACGTGAAGCCGCCGAAGAGCACGACCTGGCCAGTCGACGCGTCATAGGCCATCCCGGCCTCAGACCGTGCCGAGGGCGCGACCGACGAAGCCAACGGCGACCAATACGAGCTCGTCGGAGTCGTGGTAGCAGCGGCGATCGCACGACTGAGCCGCGTCCCCGGCAGCCCGCCGGCCGCCGAGCGCGGGCCACGGACCCGTGTCGCTGACGCCCCCACCGATGACGGCACGCATGCTACCCGTGTCATGCGGCGCCGTGCGCGGCACGCCGTAGCTGGGGACACAGCGGCTGCCCGCAACGATGCCGACCGAAGATCTCGGCGCGATGCGCGGGAGCCGGTGAACGGGAT
>DATAUL010000408.1:0-7065 GCA_036268255.1 Solirubrobacteraceae bacterium
TACCTGATCGAGCGGATGGTCGACGCGCTGGCGCGCGAGATGGGCGTCGATCAGATCGACCTGCGGATGAACAGCTTCATCGACCCCGGCCAGTTCCCGTATGAGACGACGACGGGCTGGACCTATGACTCGGGCAGCTACGCCGAGACGATGAAGGTGGCGATGGACATCGCCGGCTACGACGATCTGCTGCGCGAGCAGAAGGAGAAGCGCGAGCGCGGCGAGCTGATGGGGATCGGCGTCTCGTTCTTCACCGAGGGCGTCGGCGCCGGACCGCGCAAGCACATGGACATCCTCGGGATGTCGATGAACGACGGCGCCGACCTGCGCGTGCACCCTTCCGGCAAGGCCGTGGTGTCGATCAGCGCCCAGACCCAGGGGCAGGGTCACGAGACGACGTTCGCCCAGATCGTCGCCGAGGAGCTGGGGATCCCGCCCGAGGACGTCCAGGTCCGCCACGGCGACACCGACAGGACGCCCTACGGGCTGGGCACCTATGGCTCGCGCTCGACCCCCGTGTCGGGGGCCGCGGTGGCCGTCGTCTCACGCAAGGTGCGCGACCGCGCACGCCTGATCGCGGCCACGATGCTCGAGACCCGTCCCGAGGACCTCGCCTGGGAGAAGGGCCGCTGGTATGTGAAGGGCGACCCCGAGAAGGGGGCGATGATCGAGGAGATCGCGCAACGGGCCTACAGCGGCGAGCCGATGCCCGAGGGCATGGAGGGCGGTCTCGACGCCCAGGTGATCTACGACCCGCCTAACCTGACATACCCCTATGGGGCCTACATCGCCGTCGTCGACATCGACCCTGATACCGCCCAGGTGACGGTCCGGCGATTCATCGCCGTCGACGACTGCGGCGTGCGGATCAACCCGATGATCGTCGACGGCCAGATCCACGGCGGCCTGGCCGAGGGCATCGGGATCGCCCTGATGGAGGTGATCAGCTTCGACCAGGAGGGCAACTGCCTGAACTCGTCGTTCATGGACTACCTGATCCCGACCGCGCTCGAGTGCCCGGACTTCGAGCTGGGCGAGACGGTCACCCCGTGTCCGCACCATCCCCTCGGCGCCAAGGGCGTCGGCGAGTCGCCCAATGTGGGCTCGCCCCCGGCGATCGTCAACGCCGTGATCGATGCCCTGCATACGACGCACGGCGTCGATCACATCGACATGCCGTGCTCGCCGGCGCGCGTGTGGGCGGCGATGCAGGGACGCCCCGAGCCGCCGCAATGATGCAATCGGTCACCGGCGAGGCCGAGGGAGAGATCCGCCACCTCGTCCCCGACGTGGAGACGCTCGCCCAGCGGCTGGCCTCCGTCGACTACCTCGTCGACGAGGGGCTGGCCACGGCGATCTTCCTCAGCCTGCGCCTGCCCCAGCCGCTGCTCCTGGAAGGGGAGGCGGGCGTGGGCAAGACCGAGGCCGCCAAGGCCGTCGCGCTCGTGCTCGACACGCCGCTGGTCCGCCTGCAGTGCTACGAGGGAATCGACGCCGCCGAGGCGTTGTACGAGTGGAACTACACGCGCCAGCTGCTCTCGATCCGCTTGGCCGATACGCGCGGCGAGGCGCTGTCGGAGAGCGACCTGTTCGGCCGCGACTACCTGACGGCTCGGCCGCTGCTGCGGGCGCTGCAGCATCCCGGTCCGCGGCCGGCGGTCCTGCTGATCGACGAGATCGACCGGGCCGACGACGACTTCGAGGCGTTCCTGCTGGAGCTGCTGGCCGAGGGGACGGTGACGATCCCCGAGATCGGCACGGTCACCGCCACCCACCCGCCGGTGATCGTGCTGACCAGCAATCGCACGCGCGACCTGCACGACGCCGTCAAGCGACGCTGCCTGTATCAGTGGATCGACTACCCCACCGCCGAGCGCGAGGTCGAGATCATCCGCCGCCGCGTCAAACGGGCGGCCGCCACCCTGGCCGTCCAGGTCGCCGATGCCGTCTCCGCGATGCGCGAGTCCGACGTCCAGAAGCCGCCCGGGATCGCCGAGGCGATCGACTGGCTGGCCGCCTTGGACCTGCTCGGTGTGACCGAGCTCGACGAACCCGCGATGCAGCGCACGCTCGGCTCGGTGCTCAAGTACCGCGAAGACCAGGACGTCGTCCGCGCGGCCGGACTGGGCACGCTGCTGCGGGAGAGCGCCTGACCGATGACCGAGTTCCGCGTCCGCACCACCGTGCTCGATCTGCCGCCGCTCGTCGGGGCGCTCGCCCGCCGGCTGCACGACGCCGGCGTGCCGGTCGACGCCGAGCGGGCCGCGCGGCTCGCCGAGGCGCTGGCGGTCGTGCGACCGGTCGCCCGCCGCCGGCTGTACTGGACGGTCCGCTCGGTGCTCGTCTCCGACCTGTCCCAGGTGCCGATCTTCGACCGGGTGTTCGCCGCCGTGTTCGGCGGCGCCGCCGAACGGCCGGCCGAGATCATCGTCAAGGACGTTCACCAGGTGCCCGCCGAGGCCGACGACCGGCCCGACTCCAACCGCGCGCCTGATCGGGACGCGGACGCCTCTCCCGGCGCCTCGTCAACCCCGTCACGCGATCGCGACTCGGGCGACGAGACGCGCGAGCTGCCGGTTCCGACGGTCGCCACCGACGAGGAGGTCATCCGCGCCAAGCGCTTCGACGCGCTTGAGCCCGATGAGCTTGCCGCCCTCTACGCACTGATGACGAAGCTGTCGCTGGCCACGCCGCGCCGGCGCACGCGGCGCTACGAACGCGGCCGCCACGGCGCGCGCGTCGACCTGCGCCGGACGATGCGCTCGAGCCTGCGCACGGGGGGAGAACCGATCCGCCTCGCGCGCCGCCAGCGCCGCGTGGAACGCCGGCGGATCGTGCTGCTGTGCGACATCTCCGGTTCGATGGAGCCGTATGCCCGCGCTTATCTGCAGTTCCTCACCTGCGCCGCCGGAAGCGGTCCTCGGGCCGAGGCGTTCGCGTTCGCCACCCGCCTGACCCGGCTCACGCGGGCGCTGCGCTCGCGCCATCCCGAGCGGGCCATCGCCCAGGCGGCGCGGACCGCGCCCGATTGGTCGAGCGGCACCCGCATCGGCGAGGCGCTGAAGACGTTCAACGATCGCCACGGGCGCCGGGGGATGGCCCGCGGGGCCGTCGTCGTGATCCTCTCCGACGGCTGGGAGCGCGGCGACCCGACGCTCGTCGGGCGCGAGATGGAACGCCTCTCCCGCCTTGCCTACCGGATCGTGTGGGTCAACCCGCGCGCGGCCGCCGCGGGCTTCGTCCCGCGGGCCGGGGGAATGGTCGCGGCGCTGCCGCACTGCGACGCGCTCGTCTCCGGTCACAGCCTGGCCGCGCTCGACGAGGTCGCGGAGGCGATCGGCGCCGAACGCCGGCGCGATCGCTCACCGCTGACGAGCTGGCGCCCGCCCGAGCCCCAGATCGCTGAGGACGAGGAGCCGTGGGCAAGCGCCGAGCCGGTTCCCGGCAGCTCGGTGGCGATGCCGTCGGGCTACGGACCCAGCCGTGGAAAGACCACTCCGGGATGGGTCCTGCACTGATGATCCCGGCCGGCGCAGCCAAGGTGAAGATCTGCATCTATCCGGGCTGCGAGCGCCCGGCCGTGCCGCCCCATCTGCTCGGCGGCCCGCAACCCAGCTTCTGCGACCTGGAGGAGCACAACGTGCTCACCGCCCACCAGGAGCGCCGGCGCCTGGCGCAGTCAGACAACGAGGGAGAGGAGTGAGGATGGCCAACGAGGCGTACCGCGCTGTGTTCCTGCGCATTCACCCGACGGGCAAGATGGTGCTCAGCCTGACCACGGAGCCCGACGGCCACGAGGCCGACTACGCCCGCCAGGTGGCCGACGAGCTCGGCGTCCCGGCGCTCGACGTCAAGGTCGTGCCGGCCGACACCGATCGCTTCGGGGCCGGCCACGGGTACAACACGGCGCCGTCGCCCGGCACCGCGGGCGCGATCGCCTCCGCGACGGGCAAGATCCGGGCCAAGGCGCAGCTGCTGGCCGGTGTCGCGCTCGACAGCCCGCCGGATGCCGTGCAGTGGTCCGGCGGCGCGTTCGCCACCGCCGAGGACCCCGGCCAGGGCAAGACGATCGCCGATCTGGCGATGTACGCCCACGGCACCGGGGCGCTGCCGCCGGGCGTGGAGGGCGGCCTCGACGCCCAGACCGTCTACCGAGACTGAACGAAAACCTACGGAAGGAGCCGATACATGGTGGAACTCGACCAGTCGTTCGCGACCGACAAGCCGATCGACAACAGCTGGGGGCTGGTGCTCGACCTCGAGCGCCTCGTGCCCTGCGTGCAGGGTGGGAGCGTGATGGAGGTCACCGGCGACGAGTCGGTCAAGGCGGAGATCAAGGTCAAGATGGGCGCGATGTCGATGAAGTTCAAGGGGACCGTCGAGGTCGTCGAGTCCGATCCTCAGAGCCATCGGGCGCTGCTGCGCGTCAAGTCGCGCGAGGCCGGCGGCCAGGGCCACGCCAACGCCGACGTCACGTTCACGCTCGCCAACGGCGGGGGCAACATCCACACCGCGGCGCAGATCACCGGCAAGGCGGCGTCGATGGGCGAGGGCATGGTGTCCACGGTCCTCGAGGCGCTGATCAAGGACTTCACCGAGAAGTTCGTGGCGGCGGCCTGAGGGATGTGAGATGACGGTCCGGACGATGCGCGCCGTGGAGCCCGGCGAGGTGCCGATCGACGGCGGCACCGCCGTTCAGGAACAGCCCGACCGCCCGGTCTTCCGCGGCAACGGCGAGTTCGACTACGTGTGCGTGCAGTGCGGCAGCCTGCTGGCCGCGGGGATGGACCCGCGGCTCATGACCCGCCGGGTGCGGGTCCGCTGCGCCAGTTGCCGCACGATCAACATCGCCGCGGAGCTGCCTCTGGAGGCGGCCCGGCGACCACGGGCGGGACCGTCGCGATGACGGCCGTCGACGTCGGTTTCGGGCGCCTGAACCGCAAGGAGGACGAGCGCTTCATCCGCGGCCAGGGCCGCTACCTCGACGATGTGGCGCTGCCCGGGATGCTGCACGGCGCGATGCTGCGCAGCCCGATGGCGCACGCCCAGATCCTCTCGATCGACGTCTCGGCGGCGCTCGCGCACCCGAAGGTCCATACGGTCATCACCGGCGCCGACCTCGAGGTACGCGGCTGCGCCTGGATGGGAACGATGTCCGGCGACGTGCAGGCGGTGCTCGCCACCGACAAGGTGCGCTTCCAGGGCCAGGAGGTCGCGTTCGTGATCGCCGACGACCACTACTCGGCCCACGACGCGCTCGAGCTGATCGACGTTCAGTACGCGCCGCTGGCACCCGTCGTCGATCCGCGGCGTGCGCTCGATCCCGACGCGCCGGTGATCCGCGATGACCTCCCCGATCAGCTCGACAATCACATCTTCGACTGGGAGGCAGGCGATCGCGCGGCCACCGAACGGGTCATCGCGAGCGCCGACGTCGTCGTCGAACAGGAGATGGTCTTCCCGAGATCACATCCGGCGCCGATGGAGACCTGCGGCGCGGTGGCGGAGTTCGACCGGGTGCCCGGCAAGCTGACCGTCTGGTCGACCACCCAGGCGCCCCATGCCCACCGCACGCTGTACGCCGAGATCCTCGGCATCGCCGAGCACCGGATCCGGGTGATCTCGCCCGACGTCGGCGGCGGCTTTGGCAACAAGGTGCCGATCTACCCCGGCTACGTGTGCGCCGCGGTGGGAGCGATGACGGTCGGCCGCGCCGTGAAATGGGTCGAGGACCGCTCCGAGAACCTGATGTCGACGGGCTTTGCCCGCGATTACACGATGCGCGGCCGGATCGCCGCGTCGGCCGCAGGCACGGTGCTCGCCGTTTCGGTCGACGTGCTCGCCGACCACGGCGCGTTCAACACGGCCGCCCAGCCGAGCCGCTATCCGGCCGGCTTCTTTCACATCTTCACCGGCTCCTACGAGCTGGTAGCCGCGCACTGCCACGTGCGCGGCGTCTATACGAACAAGGCGCCCGGCGGGGTCGCGTATGCCTGCTCGTTCCGGATCGCCGAGGCGGTCTACCTGGTCGAGCGCCTCGTCGACCTGCTCGCCGGAGAGATGGGCATCGATCCCGCGCAGCTGCGCCTCCAGAACCTGATCGGCCCCCACCAGTTCCCGTACGAGTGCAAGACCGGCTGGGTGTATGACTCCGGCGACTACCCGGCCGCGCTGCGCAAGGCCCTGGAGCTTGTCGGGTATGACGAGCTGCGTCGCGAGCAAACCGCCAAGCGGACACGCGGTGAGCTGATGGGCATCGGGATCTCGTTCTTCACCGAGGCGGTGGGCGCCGGACCGCGCAAGCACATGGACATCATGGGCCTGGGCATGAACGACGGAGCGACGCTGCGGGTCTCGCCGACAGGCACCGCGCAGCTGGGGATCAGTGTGCAGACCCAGGGGCAGGGCCACGAGACGACGTTCGCCCAGATCGTCGCCCACGAGCTGGGGATCGCGCCCGAGGACGTCGACGTGATCCACGGCGACACCGACAACACCCCTTACGGGCTGGGCACCTACGGCTCGCGTTCGACGCCGGTGAGCGGCGCCGCGACCGCGCTCGTCGCGCGCAAGGTCCGCGACAAGGCCCGGCTCGTGGCCTCGGCGATGCTCGAGGTCGCGGCCGCCGACCTGGAATGGGAGCGCGGACGGTGGTTCGTGCGCGGCGATCCGGAGCAGGGCGCCTCGATCTCGGAGATCGCGAAGGCGGCCCGTGGCTCGGTGGCGCTCCCCGCGGGCGTCGAGACCGGCCTGGACTCCGAGATGGTGTATGACCCACCGAACCTGACGTTCCCGTTCGGGGCCTACGTGTGCGTCGTCGAGATCGATCCCGGCACGACGAAGGTGTCGGTGCAGCGGTTCGTCGCCATCGATGACTGCGGCACACAGATCAACCCGATGATCGTCGAGGGCCAGGTGCACGGCGGGCTGACCGACGGCGTCGGCATCGCCCTGATGGAGATGGTCGGCTACGACGAGGAGGGCAACTGCCTGAGCGCCTCGTTGATGGACTATCTGATCCCGACGGCGGTCGAGGTCCCCGAGTGGGAGACCGACTACACCGTG
>DATAUL010000409.1:0-28318 GCA_036268255.1 Solirubrobacteraceae bacterium
GTTGCCGTTGACGGCGATCAGTCCGCATAATGGCTTGTGCTTGGAGCGGTTTGTGGCTCGGGAGTTCTGTTGTCCGGGGTGTGGGACGTCGGTGGCGATGGATGTGCAGGACCGCGACGAGCCGATCCTCGACGAAAGCACCCTCGTGGCGCCCGGGATCAGCCGATGAGTGGTGCCCCGCCGCTGGACGGCGTGCGCGTCCTCGATTTCACCGCGGCCATGGCGGGGCCGGACTGCAGCATGCTGCTGGCCGACTTCGGCGCCGAGGTCATCAAGGTCGAGCCGCTCAAGGGCGAGGGCTCGCGCAACTGGGGCAACGCCCGGTTCGGTGAGAGCGGGGAGTTCAGCGGGCTGTACCTGGCGCTCAACCGCAACAAGGCGAGCGTCACCCTTAATCTCAAGAGCGAGGAGGGCAAGCACGCCGCCGCAGAGCTCGTCCGGACGGCCGATGTCGTCATGGAGAGCTTCACGCCCGGGGTGGCCGATCGATTGGGCATCGGCTACGACGACGTGGTGCAGATCAAGCCAGACGTCATCTACTGCAGCATCTCCGGCTTCGGTCAGACCGGCCCGCTGCGCGATCGTCCGGGATATGACCAGCTGCTGCAGGCGTACGCCGGCCATCTGAGCGTCACGGGCGAGCCTGACCGCCCGTCGGTGCGCATCGGCCCCTCGGCGATCGACCTGCTGACCGGGGCCCATGCGGCGCTCGGCATCGTCATGGCCCTGTTCGAGCGCCAGCGCTCCGGCGAGGGCCAGCGACTCGAGACGTCGCTGTATGACTCATCGCTGCACCTCGTCACCCATTTCATCGCCGACTACACGGGCTCGGGAAAGCTTCAGCGAAAGGTGGGCGGTGGGTTCGCCTTCCTCGCGCCGTACGGGATGTATGCGGCGAGCGATGGCGAGTTCTACATGGGCGTCGGCTCAGACCGGATGTTCGCCCGCCTCTGCGAGGCGATCGACCGCCCGGAACTCGTGAACGATCCCCGGTTCGTGCTCAACGGCGATCGTGTCGCCCACCGCGATGCGCTCGACGCCGAGCTGGCGGTCGTCTTCGCGCGCGAGCCCGCCGAGCGCTGGGTGGCGCTGTGCTTCGAGCTGGGGATCCCCACCAGTCTGGTCTGCGACATCTCCGAGGTCGCCGAGCAGGAGCATGCCGCCGCCCGGGAGATGATTGTGAAGACGGGGATCGAGAACGTCCGCAGCGCCGGCATCCCGATCAAGCTGTCGCGCACGCCGGGTAGGTTGCGGACACCGCCACCGTCGGCCGGGGCGGACAACGACCGGATCCTGGATGTCCTGAGCAAGACCGGGGGCGCGAGCAACGGCAACCCGGCTTCACCGGCGCCGAACACGGAGACGGGCCGTACATGACGGGGACCGCGATCGTCGGTGTCGGAACGATCGGCTTCGGCTCATTTCCCGATCGCAGCGTCGCCGCCATGGCAAACGACGCCCTCGGCGCGGCGCTGGACGACAGCGGGTTGCAGCGTGACGACATCGATGGGCTGTTCGTCCACATCGGCTCGCCACGCGGGATCGACTACGACGAGATGGCGCTGCTCCTCGGACTTCAGGTCCAGTTCGCCAGCCAGACGTGGAGTCACGGTCGCTTCGGCTCGACCGTGATCGCCGCCGCTGCCATGGCCCTCGGCGCGGGCGTGATCGATTGCGCCTTGTGCGTCGCCGCCTACAAGAACAGCCTGTTCACGCGCTTCGGGACGACGGGGTCCAACAGCTTCTTCGAGGGCATGCGTGAGGCCGGCGGTCCCCACGCCGAGACGCCGTGGGTGGGTATGTCGGCGCCGGCCGCCGGGGCGGCGATGTCGACGCAGCGCTATCTGCACCGGTACGGCGTCGATCGCGAGCAACTGGGCGCGGTCGCCGTGGCGCAACGCCGGGCCGCGCGCGAGAACCCCCTGGCCGTGATGCGCAAGCCGATGTCGCGCGAGGAGTACGAGGGGTCGCGGTTCGTGGTCGAGCCGCTGCGGCTGTTCGATTGCTCGGTCCCGGTCGACACGGCAGTGGCGCTGCTGCTCACCCGGGGGGACCGCGCGCGCGACCTCAAGCGGAGTCCCGTGCATCTCCTCGGCTTCCAGGGCATCCACGCCGGGCCGCAGGAGTTCATCTTCGGCCAGCCCGGACTGGGCATCAACCAGGCGGACGTCTTCGACTACGAGCCGCTCGGCGCCGACGAGCCGGTCTACTCCCGGGCGGGCGTTTCGCCTGCCGATGTCGGAAGCCTCCATTGCTACGACGGCTTCTCACCGCAGATCCTGTGGACGCTGGAGCGCTTTGGCTTCTGTCCACCCGGGAGCGGAGCCGACTGGGTCCAGGGCGGCCGGATCGAGCTCGACGGCGAACTACCGGTCAACACGAGCGGCGGCCATCTGTCTGAAGGTCACTCCAACGGCTGGGGACAGACCCTCGAGATCGTGCGACAGCTTCGCGGCGACGCGGGTCCACGGCAGATAGACGGAATCGAGGTGGCCCAGTGGGCCACGACGCTCGGAGATTCGATCATCTATGGCAACCGGCTCAACTGACACCCACCTGGAGATCCGGGAGTTCCCGGGCGAGGGGGACCCCGACCACCTGCTCCCGCGCCTCAGCGAGGACAATGCGCCGTTCTTCGACGCGCTCGCACGCGGGCGACTGGAGCTGCAACGCTGTGGCGAATGCGCCCGGCCACGCTTTCCCATTGCGCCCGTGTGTCCGCACTGTCGCTGCCAGCATTTCTCGTGGGAGGCGTTGAGCGGCCGTGGCGAGGTCCACAGCTGGATCCGCTACCAGCGTCCGTATCTCGACGAATTCGCGCCGCTGATGCCGTACGCCGTACTCTCCGTGCAGTTGGAGGAGGATGTCCGGCTCTTCGGACGGTTCGCCGATGCGGACACCGCGCCGCGGGTCGGACTGCCGGTGCAGACAATCGTGGAGAGATGGCCGAAAGGCAGGTGCATACATGCGTTCATCCCCAGATGATCAGCCCACGGGATCACGACCGCGGACGCGGCGAACGGACGGGCCCCGGCGGGCCTCGAGAGCCTCCCCCCACGTGGCGCCGGCTCGCCGCACGCCGGCCGTGCAGGCCCTCGATCCCAAGCGATCACAGCGAATGCCGGACGTGACTCCAGGCCCCGGGCGTGAACTCGCCGGTCAGACGATCGTCGTGACCGGCGCAGGGCGGGGAATCGGGAGGGCGATCGCGATGCGCTACGCAGCCGCCGGCGCATCGATCGTGGCGGCCGCCAAGAGCTCCTCGGGTGTCGAGCGCACGGCGCGGGCGATCCGCGGGGCCGAGGGGCGAGCGGTCTCGGTCGTCGCCGACGTCCGCGACGAGGACGCCGTCGGCCGTCTCTTCCGCCGCGCCAACTCTGAGTACGGGCGGGTCGACATGGCGGTCCTCAATGCCGGGGTGTACGCACCCCAGACGCGGATCGACCTGATCCCGTCCGAGCAGTGGCACGAGTCGATGGACGTCAACGTGACAGGGGTGTTCTTCGGGATCCGGGCCGCAGTTCCCTACATGCGCCAGTCCGGCGGCGGCAAGATCCTCGTCATGGGCTCTGGGGCCTCACGCCGCGCTCCTGACGGCCTCGGCGCCTATGCGGCCTCGAAGGCCGCGGTGACCGCCCTGGTGCGCGTCGCCGCACGCGATCTGCGCGCCTACGACATCGCCGTCAACGAGTTGCAACCCGGGCCGACGGCCACCCGGCTGCACGGCGTCTCGGAGTCCGATCCGGACACGCTGGCCGACCGCGAAGTCGTACTCGAGGAAGGATTGGAAGATGACAGTTCGATCGCCGGAGAGTGGTTCAAGTCGCCCCGGAGCGTGGCGGAGTTCGCCCTCTCCCTGGCCGCCCTGCCCAATCGGGGGCCGAGCGGTCAGCTGTTCAGTCTCAACAGCGTCATCTGATCGATGACGCTCGGGCTCACCGATGTCAACGGCAAGGTCGCGGCGATCACCGGCGCATCGTCGGGAATCGGCGAGGCCACGGCCCGGGTCCTCGCCGGTGCCGGTGTTTCGGTCGCGCTGGGAGCCCGGCGCGTCGAGCGGATCGAGGCGCTCGCCCGGGAGATCAACGACGGCGGTGGCCGGGCGGTCGCGATCCCCACCGACGTCACCCGGGAGAGCGAGGCGCGGCGATTCATCGAGCAGACGCACGAGGAGCTCGGTGGCCTCGATGTGCTCGTCAACAACGCCGGCATGATGCTGCTCGGCCCCATCGACGGCGCTCCGTTGGAGGAGTGGCGACAGATGATCGACGTCAACGTGATGGGCGTCCTCTATTGCACGCACGCCGCCGTGCCGCTGATGCGCGAACGTGGGGGCGGTCACATCGTCATGGTCAGCTCCGTCGGGGGCCGGGTGATCGGCAAGTACTCCGGCGTGTACAACCTCACGAAGTTCGGGCTGGGAGCCTTTTCGGAGGCGCTCCGTCAGGAGTCCCAGGCCGACGGCCTGCGCGTCACCGTGATCGAGCCCGGCCGTGCCGAGACCGAACTGCGCGACCACATCCGGCGTGAGGTCCTCGAGCAGATCGGCGGTGCGTTCTCCCAGACCACACCGCTGGAGGGCGAGGAGATCGCCAACGCGATCCTGTGGTCGATCGCGCAGCCGGCCAACGTGAATGTGAGCGAGCTCCTGGTGCGCCCGCTGATCTCGCCCATGTAGCGTCTTATTGACACTGACGTCAGTGTCGGCTAGCTTAGTCGCACAATGATCAGCCCCGGGTGGCGGTGGGGGTGCCCGTGGGAGACGACGCGCCGAGGGAGGAAGACCGATGCAGACTCCGCTGTGGTATGCCGAGCGCGAGGAGGTCTTCGGAGCCAAGGAGCTGCACCCGCTCGAGGTTCCGATCCTGTCAATTCAGGAACGGGACCGCCGATGGGCGGCGCTGCGAGAGAAGATGTACCTCCACGCACTCGAAGGACTCGTCCTGTTCGGGTCTGACTTCAACTCGAGCATGGGGATGGCCAACGTCCGCTACCTCACGCAGATCGGAGTGATCCTCGGCGCGTACGCGATCTTTCCGCTCGTCGGCGAGCCGATCGTGTTCTACGGCGCCCCGCACATGCACATGCCCGGTCCGTGGCGCCAGGTGCCCGGCGGATGGGTGCAGGACGTGCGCCCCAAGTCCGGGGTCCACGGCGTGCTCGGCGGTCTGCAGGAGCTGGGACTGGACGGCGCGCGTTTGGGCGTGATCGGCTACCGGGACATGTTGAGCCCTCAGAGCAATCTGCCCGCGTTCTTCCTGGAGGAGCTGCACCGCGGGCTTCCCCGCGCCACGATCAGCGACGCCACTCCGCTGGTCGATGAGCTGCGCACGATCAAGAGCACGGAGGAGATCGAATTCCTCCGGCGTGCCGGCCAGATCGCCCAACGGCGGATCAAACGGCTCGCCGCCACCGCCCGGCCGGGCGCCACCGAGGCCGAGGTGTGGGCCGCGATGGAGCACGAGCAGGTGATCAGCGGCGGCGAGCCGAGCACGTTCAACCTGCTCTCGTCGGGGCCGGCCACCGGCACGGAGTCAGACGCGCGCGTCCAGGGACTGCTGCACGGCGCCGAGGTGCCGCACACCGCAACGATGCGCCGGCTGCAGGAGGGCGACCTGGTGGTGTGTGAGTTCCACACCTCCTACGGCGGCTATCTCGCCGGGACCGAGTTCTCGGTGTTCCTCGGCGAGGCGCCGGAGGAGCTGGTCCGCGTCCACGATGCGGCGGTGCACCTGGTGCGAATGGCCGGGGATCTGTTTGTTCCCGGCCGGCCGTTGCGCGAGATCTCCAATGCCTTTCACGGCTACGCCGAGGAGGCGGGGCTGGACTTCGTCGAGCTCGGCTTCCACGGTCACGGGCTCGCGTCACCTGAGTTCCCGGCGATCGTCTATCGGGAGGCCGATAACAGCCTGCTGGGACGACGCGGCCTGGGCGACGTCCGCCTGCGGGAGAACATGGTCTTCGGCCTGAACATCGACCTCCACGATCCGTCCTGGCGGCGCGACGTGGGGATCCAGCTCGGCGACATGGTCAGGGTGACACCCGCCGGGGCCGAGTACCTATGTGATATCCCGCTCGACCTGTTCGAGCTGCCGGCGGACTGACCGCTGACCACCGGGTCCGGTGGGTCAGGAGTCCGCGCGCTTGACCGCGGTCCGCCGAGCGGATTTGGGCTTCTTCGCCGACGCGCGCGCGGCCGTGACCGCGCGCGGCTTGGTCGCCGACCGGGGCGGCGCTGTCTCCTTGAGGCCGAGCGTCCGCATCCAGATGGCGTCGATGTTGGCCAGGGCCACCTCGCGCTCGAAGTTCTCGTCGAGGACGAACCAGTTGTAGGCGAAGCTGTCCATCATCCCGACGAGGGCATGGGCAACGGCGCGGCTGTCGAGCGGTTCCACCGTGATGAACCCGTTCTCCCGGTCCTCGTCGATCACCGCCTCGATGCGGGCGACGAAGCGTGCGCGCAGGTCGCGTCGCATTGTGTGGAACTGCGTCAGCGTGCCAACCTGCTCGATCAGCCCAAGCAGGGCGGCGTGACGCGCGTAGACGTCGATGTAGCGCCGGTTGCCGAGGCGGATGCGCTCTGCCGGCGAGCTCGTGTTCTCGCGCACGTCGATCGCCTCGGAGACCTCCTGCAGGGCGACCTCCACCAGCTCGCGGAAGACATCCTCCTTGGAGTCGAAGTAGGTGTAGAAGCTCCCGTGCGCCACGCCGGCGGCCGCAGCGATATCGGCCACCCGGGCATCCAGGTAGCCGTCGCGCTCGAAGACCTTCTGAGAGGCATCAACGAGCGCCGCTCGTGTGCGACGGCCGCGCTGGCGGCGCGGCATCTTGGGGGGAACGGCAGGCGCAGACTCGGACACGACAACTCTCAGATGATCGGTTGCAGGACGGATGCGAGTCGGCTCGCGGGATCGGCGCCCCAGTCACCCGCCGGGCGGACCGGAGCGCCTCCGGTGCAGGTGTGCAGAAGCGAGCGTACCCGACCAAGCGGCGACTCGCCAAAGGAGAGTCGAGAGGGGAGGCCAAGAGTTGACATGGATGTCAATGTCAACTATAGTCCTTCAGGGCCGAAGCCGGATGGCGACGCGGTCATATTTTCGGTGAGGAGAAAGATGACGCCATCCACGGTCGGCACGCGGCGCAGGTTCGGGCCGGGCACCGCGACGAGAGTCATGAGCGAGAGCGGTCGCCCGGGCGGTACCGGCACCGCCGAGATGGACGAGGAGGGGCTGACCGGCGCGAGCCGTCGTCCACGCTGCAACGCCGCGCAGGCTGCGGTCGCTCGGGACGAGATCACACCCACGACAACTGTGCTGAGCCTGGAGAGGTGAGCTGATGATTGCGGATGAGGAGAAGGTCACGGTGGACGTTGCCGATGTGCGCAGCGAAGTTGTCGGCAGCCTGCTGCGCCCGCCGGAGCTGCTGGAGGCACGGCGGCGACATGCAGCCGGAGAGCTCAGTCATCAGGACTTCAAGCGCATCGAGGACGAGGCAGTCCGGAATGCCATCCGTCTGCAGGAGGATGTTGCCGTCGACGTGATCTCCGACGGTGAGCTTCGCCGGCGCGGCTGGATGACCCATTTCTATGAGTCGGTCGACGGGTTCACCACCGACGGCGGCGCGAGCATGCCATGGCGCGACGACGAGGGGCGCGAGCTGCCCCCGGAGATGCGCAGGTCGCAGCGGCCGGTCGTCGTCGACAAGCTTCGCTGGCGCCACAGCGCCTGTGCTGAGGAGTGGACCTTCCTGCGCGGTCACACCAACCGGCTGGGCAAGGCCACGCTGGCCAGCGCCGAGATGGCGGCGGCGATGTACGACCCCGAGCGCTCGGCGGGCGCGTACCCCACTCGCGAAGCCTACTTCGAGGACATCGTCGATCTCCTCCATCGAGAGGTCGAGGAGATCGTTCGGCTGGGCTGCACCTATGTCCAGCTCGATGCTCCCCAGTACGGTGCGCTGCTCGACCCAGCCAACCGCGAGGCCTTTCGGCAGCGCGGTCACGACCCCGACGCGATGATCGACGCCGGCATCGAGATGGACAACGCCATCATCGCGGGCTTCCCGGGAGTCACCTTCGGGCTTCACATCTGCCGCGGCAACAACCAGAGCCGGTTCTACGCCGAGGGCGACTACAGCCCCATCACCCGGCTGTTCGAGCGCAGCAACTTCGACCGGTTCCTGCTCGAATACGACGACGAGCGTTCCGGGGGCTTCAGCCCGCTTGCGCACGTCAAGGAAGGCGCGACCGTCGTCCTCGGCCTGGTCACCACCAAGCGCAGCGAGATGGAGAGCGCGGAGGAGCTCAAGGCGAGAATCACCGAGGCCTCCGAGCATCTTCCTCTGGAGCGCCTGGCGCTCAGCCCGCAGTGCGGCTTCGCCTCCATGATGGAGGGCAACGACATCGATCCGGCACATCAACGCGCCAAGCTGGAGCTCGTCACCACGGTGGCGCGCTCGGTCTGGGGCTGAAGAAGGAGATTCCCTTGGCTACTCGTTTGACCCCGCCGTTTCGCGCCGACCACGTCGGCAGCCTCCTGCGGCCGGCACAGGTGGTCGAGGCGCGCCACCGGCATGCCGACGGCGACCTCAGCGCCGACGGACTGCGGGAGGTCGAGGACGCGGCGATCCGACCGCTCGTCGAGATGCAGGAGAGCGTCGGGCTGATGTCCGCCACCGACGGCGAGCTGCGCCGGCAGTCCTGGCACATGGACTTCATCTACGAAATCGGTGGCATCGAGCGGTGGTCTGATCCGGCACAGGTGGCGGAGTTCCACACCCAGCAGGGTGACACCATCATTTCCGCTCAGGGCGCACTGAGGGTGACCGACAAGATCCACCTCGATCACACGATCTTCGGCGAGGACTTCGCGACGCTGAAGTCGATGACGACGACGGCCACGCCGAAACTCACGATCCCGTCTCCCAACATGATCTACTCACGCGGGGGACGCGAGGCGATCGATGAGGCCGTCTATCCAAGTCTCGACGAGTTCTGGAGCGATCTGATCGCCGCCTACCAGGAGCAGGTGCGCCGTCTCGGAGATCTCGGGTGCCGGTACCTCCAGTTCGACGACACCAGCCTGGCGAGCATCAACGATCCGGAGATGCGCGCCCGGATCGCCAAGCGGGGCGATGACGCCGACACCCTTCACGTGACGTTCGTGCAGCGCCTCAACGAGGTGCTGAGCGTCAAGCCCGACGGGATGGCGATCACGACGCATATGTGCCGCGGCAACTACCGGTCCTCGTGGTCGGCCAAGGGCAGTTACGACTTCGTCGCCGAAGTGCTGTTCAGCGAGCTGGCGGTCGACGGGTTCTTCGTCGAGTACGACGACGAGCGCTCCGGCGGCTTCGAGCCGCTCCGGTTCGTGCCGCCCGGGCGGATGGTCGTCCTCGGCCTCGTCACCACGAAGCGCGGCGAGCTCGAGCCAAAGGACGAGCTCAAACGGCGCATCGAGGAGGCCTCCCGGTATGTCGACATCGACCAGCTGTGCCTCTCTCCGCAGTGCGGGTTCGCGTCGACCATGGAGGGCAACGACCTCTCCTATGACCAGCAGGTCGACAAGCTCCGTCTCGTCGACGAGACCGCCCAGGAGGTCTGGGGGGACTGAGTCAACTCACCGCGCCGGTGACCGCTCGGTCACCGGCGTGGATGCGCAGCTCCATCCAGCCATCGCGCTCGGTGCGCTCGAAGCCGGTGTCGAAGCCGCTCTGGCTTGACAGGCGGTCGACGTAGTCGCACACGTCGGCCGCGCGCGGATCGTCGCAGCGCAGCGGCTCCGTGGAGCCGTCGGGCATGATCATCGCGGGCACGAAGCTCGTCTCCAGGCTGCCATCGCGTCCCAGTTCGAGCACGGCGATTCCGGTTCGCCGCGCCTCGGCACGGAAGGGGAACAGCGGGTAGTCATCCTGGGCGGTCATCGAGGCTCGGTCGCCGTAGCGGGCCTCGCGCGCCGCGCGATCAGCCGAGCTGATGCGGATGCTGTTGAAGTGGTGGATCAGTGTCCCCAGGCCGTAGAAGATCGGACGGCCCCGATGGATCTCGACGCCGCGGAGGCTGTGGTGGTGGCAACACATCACCGCATCCGCGCCGTGCTCGACGGCGTCGCGTCCGAGCTCGATCTCGTAGTCCTGCAGGACCTCGACCCAGCTGGAGTAGCCCCAGTGATTGGCGACGACCACGAAGTCGGCGACCTCGCGGGCGGATGCGATCGCGTCGCGGTACCGCGCCAGGTCCTCGGGGAACGGAATCGTGTGCACGAGGGGCGGAATCCCCGGTTCCCAGAAGTTCGGATCCGGATCGGCGTAGAACGTGCGGACCCGCAGCGGGACGAGACCCGGCCGCTGCGGACGTGCCTCGTACCCCACCGGGTAGACGGTGCAGAAGCCCAGAAAAGCCACTCGCATGCCGTCGCGCTCGATGATCGCAGGGCGGATCGCCTCCTTGAGGTTCTCGCCGGCGCCCGTGGTGACGATGCCCTGCTCGTGCAGGAGCTCCAATGTGTCGGCCAATCCCGAGTAACCACCGTCGATCATGTGGTTGTTGGCGCACGTCATGACATGGAACGGCACCTCACCGAGCATCGCCCCTCGCTCACGCGCCGTGCCGTTGAAGTGCTTGTGACTCGGCGCCTGAGCGGGACGGTCGGAGTAGACACCCTCGCAGTTGCCAAACACGATGTCGGCGCCGGCCAGGAGGGGCTGCAGGGGAGCGAAAGATGCAAGGCCATCGGGGACGTCAGGGAAGACGTCACCGACGTTGAACACCGTCACGGAGTCACTTGCCACGTGTACCTCTCCAGAAGATGGTTGCCGCACGAGGCGACAGCGTTTGTCAATACTCGAAGAAGACCGTCTCTTCGGGGCCCTGCAGGCAGACGTCGAACCGAAGACGTTCGCCATCGGCCTGAGCGATCAGGGAGTGACGCAGGTCGTCATCGACCAGAGCGAGCACGGGGTCGCCCGCGTTGGCCGCCGACTCGTCAGGGAAGTACAGCCGTGTGTAGGCATGCTTGAGGAGTCCTCGCGCAAACACCATGACGTTGAGATACGGGGCCAGGGGCTCAGCGTCGGTCGTGTGCTCGGGACCTGGCTTGCGAATCACAAAGTGAAACTCACCGGCTTCGTCAGTTCGCCCGCGTGCCCAGAGCTCTCCGTTCCACACTTCCACCATCGCCTCCGGCCAGGCCACCGGACCGCCGGCGTCGGTGACACGACCGACGAGTTCGATCGCTGCCGGATCATCACGCTCGAGCATCTTCTCGCTGCCCTCGAACATGAGAGCAAACCCGTACAGCGGGCCGAGGGTCTGCGACGGACTGGTTACATCATCCGACAGCGACTCAGACAGCGACACCCTAGTGCTCCATCGGAGTCGCTTCGGGGCCACGCAGGACGATGTCCCAGTCGTAGTGCACGGCGCAGTCGGGACCGCCCGGCTCGATCGTGTCATAGTTGAAGCGAGCGATCAGCCGATCGAGGCCACGCCGATCCGGGATCGATTGGGCGATCGCATCGTGTTTGATCAGATGATCGCCCTCGAAATAGCATTGGGTCACGAGACGTCCCGCCATCCCGGGCCCGAAGAGAGAGACGTGGATGTGCGCTGGACGGAACGTGCCGCCGATCACGCCGGGGTAAGGCGCCGGCTTGATCGTGCGAAACGAGAAGCGGCCCTCGATGTCGGTGATCGTGCGTCCGGCGCCGGTGAAGTTCGGATCGAGCGGGAAGAAGCCTGGATCGGCGGGGTCGACATACGCCCCGCAGGCATTGGTCTGCCAGATCTCGAGGAGCGTGTTCGGGACGGCGCGGCCATCGCTGTCGAGCACGCGTCCCTCGACGACGATCCGCTGGCCGATGGGGCGTCCGGCGTGCTGGATGGTCAGATCGTTGTCGGTGGGTCCGACGGGTACTCGGCCGAACACCGGGCCCTTGGCGGTGTGAAACCAGCCCTTGGGCAACGGCACCAACCGCTTGCTCGGCGCGCGTTGGACGGTGATCTTGTAGTCGGGGAACAGGTACGGAGGGTTAAAATCCTCGATCTCTGCGGTAGCCACGGCGCCCCCTCCTCTCGTTGGTGGAGTGCGCTCGCGCGCACCGTTGTGGGGCGAGAGCGATGATAATTGATACCGAGGTCAACTTCAACTAAGGTCTCGGTCTGTCAGGTGACGCTTGTTCTTCTCACCCCCATCGGATTGGACGACGGCTCGTGGCGCGAGGTCAAACTGCCCCCTGTCGACCTCGTCACACACGTGTTCCCCGGGTTTGGCGGACGAGCCCGTCTCATCCCGGCTCCCGACATGGCACAGCTGGCTGATGAGGTGGTTGAAGCCTACGAGGGGCCGCTCGATCTCGTAGGTGTGTCGATGGGCGGCATGGTGGCGCAGAACATCGCCGTGCGACATCCCGGTCGGGTGAACTCGCTGCTCACGGCCTGCACCGGCGCCGCCTCGGACCCGGCGACGATGCACGACCGCGCCGCAACGGTCGAATCCGCGGGCATGGCGGGGGTGCTCGACACCACGCTCGAGCGCTGGTTCACCACCGAGGCGCTCTCGCGCCGGCCCCAACCCGCGGGGGTCATCTACGCCCGGGACACGCTTCTGGCCCTCGATCCCGAGGCGTTCGCAGACGGGTGGCGGGCAATCGCCACCCACGACGTGCGCGGCGGACTGCCGGACGTCAGAGTTCCGACGACGTGTATCGCGGGCGACGCGGATGCCGCATCGCCGGTGGCCCGCGGAGAGGAGATCGCACGGTTGGTGCCGAACTGCCGGTTCGTGGTCCTCGCTGGTCCCCACATGATGCATCTGGAGAATCCGGAGGGGTTTGGCGCGGCGCTGGTCGCCCACCTCGGCTGGGCGAGGGGCGGCTGAGCGGATGGCACGGCTGCCGTTCGTCGCCGACGAGGATGCGGACGAGATCGCGCGCCGGGTGTTCGAGGGCTTTGCCGCCGAGGGCCGCCAGCCGATCGCGCTGTACCGAGTGCTGGCCAACTCCCCGCGGATGCTGCGCTCCTACAGCACGCTCGCGCGCAGCCTGCGCTACGAGGCGGAGGTGCCCCGGGCACTTCGCGAGTTGCTCATCCTGAGAACGGCTCAGCTGATCGGCTCCGACTATGAGTGGGCCCATCACCGGGCGATGGCGGCCAAGGCGGGCATCGCCGATGAGCAGCTCGCCGCGCTGTCGGACTGGCGGACGAGCCCCGTCTTCGACTCCCGGGAGCGCGCCGTGCTCGCGCTCGTGGAGCACATGCACGATGTGGCGGTCACGGACGAGGTCTTCGCTGCGCTGCGGGCCGAGTTCTCGGCGAGCGAGGTCATCGAACTGCTCCTGACGGCCGCCTTCTACCAGTCGGTGGCCCGGCTCATCGACGGCCTCGGCCTCGAGGTGGAGCCCGAGTACCAGCCGTTCCTCACGGTTCCCGGGCCCGATCCCGCCTAGCCAGCCCGGCCAGCATCGCCGTCCCGCAGCCGGGACAGCACACCTGGCACAGGACGAAGTCATCCGAGCATCGCCCGTTACGGGGGCTGGCTGCCGTCAGCGGCAGGTCCCGAGCGACCGCCGACGCTGCGAGCTCGTCCTCGGCGGGGCCGAGCCGATGCCCGCACACGGTGCAACGCAGCTGATCGCCGTCATCGCCCCGCACCGCCTCGACGGTGTCGAGGACACCGTGCAGGACCGTTGCCGGGCCCGACAGCTGGTCCTGAGCGGGAACCTGGGCGGACACGTCGCCGCCGTTGAGGCGATCGCGACGGATCGCAGTCCGGGCCGCGGCTGTTGCCGGGCCGTCCACCGCCTGTCCGCGCACCACGACCCCGTAGACCAACTCCGACGCCTCGGGGGACACGAGGCCCGCGATCACGTCGTCGAGCACAGCGGCCGGCTCGCGGCGCAGCGGGTCGCCATAGCCGGCCCCGCTGCCGACGGCGCCGATCACGACGTCGCCGCTCGACAGGCGGGTCAGTTGCTTGGCCTCCTGGACCTCGGCGGCCGTGTAGGCCAGCTCGTCGGCCGACATCGGGATGCGACCGGAGCTGAGCACGTCGGCGATGTCGGACCCGCGCAGGACGACGTTGGAGACCGCCGCCCCCGGCAACCCGCCTGAGAGCCCGTGTCCACCAGGCATGGCGACTCCGGAGGCCAGCGTGTTGAGGCTCGCGTCGCCCGTTGTCTTGTGGGGCGTACACGCGTACTCGACGCCGGCGCCGCCGCGGAAGCGTCCCGGTCCAGCGCCGTCGCGCATCTCGCGGCGGAAGAGCTGGAGCACCGGGGAGCGCCCCTCCAGCGTCTCGGTATTGGGAATCCGCGACGCCATCGAGTGCATGACGCCGCCGGTGTCGACCCCGTCGCAGAACGTCCGCGCGCCCCCGCCGCCGGCGAAGCTGTTGCCCAGCGGCGACACCGAGAAGCGGCCCTCGGCCGAGGTGGCGGCATAGGAGGCGGTGCAGATCCCGGGCGTCCACGTGGCCTGCGCCTCGGAGGCGTGGCGGTCTGAGCTGAGCAGCATTCGCGCCACGGCGGCGGCGACGACGTCCTGGGTGGAGAGCGTGGCCATCACCGACGCCATGCTGGTCGGGGCTGCGCCGGTGGCGTTGTGCAGCGTTCCCGGCTCGGAGACGATCTGCACCGCCGGGCGCAGGCCGCCGATCGTCCACGGCAGATCGTGGCAGAGGAAGGTGAGGATGACGCCCATGACCGCGCCCTCCATGGCGGGGCGGGCGCAGTTGATCGGCCCGTCGGCCTGCAAGGCCGTGCCGGTCATGTCGAAGTGCAGCGTGTCTTCCCGCTTGGTGACCCGGCAGCAGATGGGATAGACGTTGTTCTCGCTGCCGTCGTGGTCGTGGTAGCCCTCGGCGTACCAGCTGCCGTCCGGGATCTCCGTGAGCCGGCGGCGCAGGACGCGCTCGACGTAGCCGATGATCTGCTCCTGGGCAGCCCTGAACGTGCTCAGCCCGTACTGCTCGATCAGCTCGCCGATCCGCCGATACGTGGTACGCAGCGCGGCGACCCGCGCCCGCATGTTCAGGGCGTTCTGATCCGGGGTGCGGCTGTTTCGCAGGTAGGCGCGCTCGACGTCCCACCGGGGCTCGAAGTTCTCCACCATCTTGATCGCCGGAAACAGCGGCGCCTCGCCGAAGCGGTCACGCGCGCCGGTCACCCAGCTGCCGGGTACCGGGCCGCCGACGTCGTTGTCGTGCATGACGATGCCTGACCAGGCGACGAGCTCGTCCTCCCAGAAGATCGGCATCGCCAGGATCCCGTCGTTGGCGTGGAGGGCTCCCCACCACGGATCGTTGGTGAAATACATGTCACCTTCGCGAATCTCGTCGGCCGGCCACTCCTCGAGTACCCGGCGGACGAAGGAATCGATCGTGGCGCCGTGATGCATGATGTACACGCCGGTGTAGAGGCCGCGCCCGTCTGCCGTGACCAGAGCCGCGTTGAAGTCATAGGCGTCATAGACGATCGGCGAGCCGGACAGGCGCGCTGCCATCCGCGCCTGGTCGTCGTTGATCGCCCACAGGCGGTGGCGGATGACCTCGAAGCTGATCGGATCAAGCGGCTCAGTCAGTCCGCCCGCGGCGGCTGCGGCGGCGGTCGTCATCCGAAAGTCGGGATCGACATCGATGTCACTTTATGCGAACGTGGTCCACATGGCGATCGAAACCCCTCCCCAATCCCCAGAGATGACCGTCGGCTTCGTCGGGCTCGGCCATGCCGGGTGGCCGATGTCCGAGAACCTGCTGGCTGCGGGCTACCGCGTCATCGTGCGCGACAGCGATCCGGAGCGCGAGCGCCGGTTCGCCGCCGAGCACGGCTGTGACGGGTGCGACGGCGACCCGGCCCGGCTCGCCGGCGTCGACATCCTCATCACGATGCTGCCCAACGGCGAGGTCGTGCGCGACGTGCTGCTCGGCGAGCAGGGAATCGCGCAGCGGCTGCAGCGCGGCACCGTGATCGTCGACACGAGCTCATCGGACCCGAGACGCACGCGCGAGCTCGGAGCCGAGCTGGCCGAGATGGGGCTGACGTTGCTGGACTCACCCGTGACCCGGCCGGAGCCCGGTGGAGCCAACACCCGGAGGATCACGTTCATGGTGGCCGGCGACGACGGCGCCGCCATCGACCGGGCGGTGCCGCTGCTCGAAGCGATGGCCGAACGCGTCATCCGCGTCGGCGGGCTCGGCTGCGGGCACGCGATGAAGACGCTCAACAACTACGTCGCGTGCAGCGGCTTGGTCGCCGGGCTCGACGCGATGATCGCCGGTCAGCGCCTCGGGCTCGACGTGGAGACGATGCTTAACGTCTTCAACGTCGGGACCGCGCGGAACTTCAGCACGGCGCACGTGCTGCTCAACGAGTCGATGTCGCGCAACTACGGCACCGGGTTTGGCCTGGCCCTGATGGTCAAGGACCTGGGGATCGCCAACGGCGTGTTCGAGGCCAGCGGCTTTCAGGCTCCGATGCCGGCGATCGTGCGGCAGGTGCTCGCCGACGCGCTGGCCGGGCTCGACGATGCCGAGGCCGACCATGCCGCCGCGCTCGAGCACTGGGAGCGCCGGGGCGACGTCACCCTGCCGCCTCTGCGCGAGGCGTGACGTCCCAAGCCGGGGCGGCTACACCGTCGCCGCGGGCGCGACGAACCGGCACTCGTCGAGGATCGGCTCGTCGCGCTCCTGGATGTCCATGGCGACCGCCGTGCCGCACCCCGGACAGCAGAACTCGCGCGCGACGAAGCGCTCGGAGCAGAGCGCATTGAGGGAGCTGATCGCCGTCAGCGGGCGCTCGCGCATCAGCGAGCCGTGCTTGTGGTCGGCGTCGTAGGGCCCGAAACGGTGGTGGCACAGCGAGCAGCGCAGCGCGCGCTCGCCGTTCGCCTGGACCGCCTCGACGGTGTCGGAGACGGGATGGATCACATCTCCGTCGATCGTCTGCAGCGTTCCGAGCACCGCTACGGGTCGTGACTCGCCGAGTCGCTGCGCCCGCTGGGCATCGCGGGCGGCGGCGGTCGCCGCCTCGTCGACGGAGTCCGCGTCGGGGCCGCGCAGAACGACGCCGTAGATGGAGCGCGCCGCCTGCGCGGACACGAGGCCGATCCGCACGTCGTGCAGGACCGACTGGGGTTCGCGACGCAGGGGATCGCCGTATCCCGATCCGCTCCCGCTGGTCCCGATCAGGAAGTCGTCGGCGGAGATCGTGGATACGGTCTTGGGATCCTGGACGTCGATCGCGTTGCTCGACAGCTCGGTGGCGGACACCGGGACCCGGCCCTCGGCCAGCCGGCGCCGGATGTCGGAACCGCGCAGGACGACGTTGTGAACGGCCGCGCCGGGCGATCCGCCGGACAGGCCCCGGCCCCCGGGCATGAGCACGCCCGACGCGCGCACCAGCATGACGTTCTCCTCTCCGGCTTTGTGGGTCGTCCCGGCGAACTCGATCGTCGCCCCGCCGCGAAAGCGACCGGCGCCGCCGGAATCGGGAAGCTCGCGGCGGTAGACCTGGAGGATCCCGCCGCGCGCCTCCAGCGCTTCGACGTTCGAGACGCGGGAGGCCATCGAGTGAAAGATCCCGCCCGAGTCGATCCCGTCCGTGAACGTGCGCGCGCCCCCACCGCCGCCGAACGTGTCGGTGATTCTCGCCAGAGCCGGCTCGCCGTCGGCGTCGCGGGTGACGATCCGCACCCCGCTGATCCCGGGGCTCCAGGTCCCCTGGGCCTCCTGGCGATAACGCTCGGAGCTGAGCAGCATCTTGGCGAAGGCGTGGGCGATGACGTCCTGGGTGGACAGGGTGCCGGTGATCGACGCCATGCTCACCCCGGCGGGGCTGAGGGCGTTGTTCAGGGTCCCCGGTTCGGAGATGATCTCGGTCAGATTGCGCAGCCCCGCGATCGCCCACGGCAGGTCATAACACAGGAATGTCAGGATCACGCCCATGACGGCCCCCTCCATGGCCGGCCGCGCGCAGTTGATCGATCCGATCGCCTGCGGCGCCGTGCCGGTCATGTCGAACACGAGCGAATCCCCGCGCTTGATCACCCGGCAGCAGATCGCGTAGACGTTGTTCTCGTTGCCGTCGTGGTCGTGGTAGCCCTGCGCGTACCAGGAGCCGTCGGGGATCTCCGACAGGCGCCGGCGCACGACCCGCTCGACGTAGTCGATGATTCCCTCCTGAGCGGCGAGGAACGTGCTGAGACCATATTGGCCGATCAGCTCGCCGATTCGGCGATAGGTGGTGCGCAGCGCGGCGATCCGAGCGCGCATGTTCAGGGCGTTCCCGCCGGGAGTCCGGCTGTTGCGCAGATAGGCGCGCTCGACATCCCACCGGGGCTCGAAGTTCTCGACCATCTTGATCGCGGGAAACAGCGGCGCCTCGCCGAAGCGGTCCTTCGCGCCGGAGACGAAGCTGCCGGGGACCGGGCTGCCGACGTCGTCGTCGTGCATGACGATCCCCGACCAGGCGACGAGCTCGCCCTCCCAGAAGATCGGCATCGCCAGAATCCCGTCGTTGGCGTGCAGCGCTCCCCACCACGGATCGTTGGTGAAGAACATGTCGCCCTCGCGGATTTCCTCGGAGGGCCACTCCGTGAGCACCTTGCGCACGAACCCGTCGATCGTCGCGCCGTGGTGCATGATGTAGACGCCGGTGTAGAGGCCGCGCCCGTCGGCGGTGACGAGCGCGGCGTTGAAGTCATAACCCTCGTAGATGATGGGCGTTCCGGACAACCGCGCTCCCATCCGGGCCTGGTCGTCGTTGATCGCCCAGAGACGGTGGCGAATGACCTCGAAGGTGACGGGATCCAGTGGGTCGGTCACCGGTTCGTGATCAGGTTGACGTCGTCGGGGTTGATGAGGTGTGGGACCGTCCAGCCGTCGAGGTCGTACTCGGCCATGCACTGCTCGGCGAATCCCTTGAACGCGTCCGCGGCGCCGCTCGCTTGCGCGCCGAAGAACAGGTCGACACGCGTTCCCTCGTCGGTGCCGGCGTAGTTGCGCTCGTACAGCTCGTGGCGTCCGCCGAACTCGCTGGCCATCGCGTCCCACAGGAGCTTGAACAGCTTCACGCGATCGACTGCGTCCGACCCGTCGGACCCGCGCAGGTAGCGGTCCAGGTAGGGCCGAAGCTCCGGGTTCTTGAAGTCGACGGCATGCGAGTTCATGTAGATCATCCCACCGCCGACGGTGTGCTCGATGATCTCCTTGATCCGCCCGTAGATGAAGGGGGCGAGTGCCCGGTAGCTGAGCGCGTAGGACAGATTCGGCTGCACCGCTCCGTTGGCCCACGGCTCGGCGGCCCGGATCTGGCCGTCGGTCAACGCCCACACGACGTTGCGCCAGCCGATGACCTCGCCGACCCGCGACTGGACCCCCCGGAAGTCCTTCGTTCCCGTGGCCTCGACGCCCTTGAGCAGCAGTCCGGCGATGAAGTCGAGCTTGACGGCGAGGCGGGTCAGTCCGTGGAAGGCCAGCCGGTTGATGAAGCCCGACCCGGGGAAGAACGTGTTGGCCTTGTCGGCGTCATAGATAAAGACGTTCTCCCACGGAATCAGCGCCCGGTCGAAGACGACGATCGAGTCGTTCTCGTCGAAGCGGCTGGAGAGGGGGTAGTCGAATGGGCTGCCCAGATGCGCGGCGGCCATCTCGTAGGACGCGCGCGCGAGCAGCTTCACGCCCGGCGTGTTCATCGCCACCATGAAGATGACCCCGAACTCCTTGCGCTTGAGCGGCAGGCCGTAGTGAGCGATGAAGTTGCTGTGGGTGAGTGCCGACGCGGTGGCGACGACCTTGGCTCCGCTGACGATCAGCCCATTGTCGGTCTCGGCCTCGACGTGCACGCAGATGTCGGCCGTCTCATCGGCGGGTCGGCCACGGTCGATCGGCGGGTGCACGATCGCGTGGTTGACGAACAGGACCCGCTCCTGCGCCTCCTTGTACCAGCGGCGGGCATTGTCGGCGTAGGGTTCGTAGAAGTCGGCATTGGCGCCGAGCGTGCCAAGGAAGCTGCTCTTGTAGTCCGGGGTGCGGCCCATGAACCCGTAGACGAGCCGCTGCCAGCCGACGATCGCGTCGCGGGAGGCGAGCAGATCGTCCTGGCTGTAGGGCGCCTTGTAGAAGTTGTGGGTGAAGCCTCCGTTGCCGGTATCGGTCGGCGAGGTCAGCGTCGGCTTCAGCTCCGGGTCGTGCAGCGCGTCGTAGAGGCGTGCGATCGACCGCGCGCTGTTGCGGAAGGCCGGATGGGTGGTGACGTCCTTCACACGCTCACCGTAGAGCCAGACCTCGCGCCCGTCGCGCAGGCTCTCGAGGTACTCCGCGCCGGTGAACGGCAGCACGCGCTTGGTGTTCTGCTCAGGGGTGACGTCGGTGGTCATGGCTTCTCCTTCGCCTTGCGGTTGGGTCCGGGGTCCGGGGTCATGTCTCGTAGTCGAATCCGACGTAGTTCTCCGCCAGGCTGCGCGAGGCGGCCTCCGAGGCGACCACGTAGGTCAACCTTGAGAGCTGCAGGCGATGGCGGAACTCCGGCTGGTCGCTGCTCAGGACGTGCAGCAGCTCGGTCATGTAGATCGAGAACTCCTGCCGGCGCCACACCTGCCGCATGCAGTCCTGCGTGTAGCTGTCCAACCGGGCACGGCCCCGCCGTCCGTAGGCGCACGCGAGCGCCTCGCCGAGCCTCCAGGCGTCGCCGATCGCGAGGTTCATGCCCTTGGCGCCGGTCGGGGGCACGATGTGCGCAGCATCGCCGGCCAGGTACAGCCGGCCATGCTGCATGGGATCGGTGACGAAGCTCCGCATCGGGCTGATCGCCTTCTGGACGATCGGCCCCTTGTTGAGCGTCCAGTCCTCCTCGGTCGCCAGGCGCGCGGTCAGCTCCGCCCAGATCCGGTCATCGGACCAGTCCGCCAGCGGGTCGGAGAGGTCGACCTGGAGGTAGTGGCGGCTGAGCACCGGCGAGCGCATCGTCGCCATGGCGAACCCCCGCTGGTGATAGGCGTAGACGGCCGTGTCGTCGGAAGGGGGCGCCTCGGCGAGGATGCCGAGCCAACCGAACGGATAGTCGTGGCGGTAGATCTTCATCGAGCCCGGCATCGCGGTGCGGCTGACGCCGTGGAAGCCGTCGCACCCGGCGATCACGTCGCAGCGCAGCTCCACCGAGCGCCCGGCGTGGCGGAATCGCACCGACGGACGCGCCGACTCGACGTCATGCAGGGTGGCATCCTCCGCCTCGAACAGGATCTCTCCGTCCTGCGCCAGGCGGGCGGCGATCATGTCTTTGACGAGCTCCTGTTGGGGATAGAGCGTCATGCGCTTACCGGTCAGCTCGACGAACGAGATCCGGTGCGTGCGCCCGTCGAAGCGCAGCTTCGTACCCTCGTGGACCATTCCGCGCTCGCGGACTCCCTGTCCGACCCCGAGCTCGGTGAGCAGGTCGACCGTGCCCGCCTCGAGGCCCCCGGCGCGCACGCGCTGCTCAACGTATGCGCGGTCGCGTCGCTCGATGACAACGCAGTCGATTCCGTCGCGGGCCAGCCGCCGAGCGAGCACGAGACCCGCCGGGCCGGCCCCCACGACAGCGACCTGCGTCCGCATCCGCAGCGGTGCATCAGGAGCCACCCGACCCCCCGGCGCTCGCGGGGGTTGTCCGGCTTTCGTCGAGGATCGCCTCGTCACGATGCTGAACGTCGACCGCGAAGGCCGTCGCGCACCCCGGGCAGCTGAACTCCCGCAGCACGTACTCCTCCGAGCACAGGTCGTTATGGGGACCCGCGGCGCTCAAGGGCAGCTCGCGCATCAGCGCAACGCGCTTGTGGTCCTCGGTCTGGGCGCAGAGTCGCCGCCGGCAGACCATGCAGCGAAGCGAGCGCTCACCGCCATCGTGCTCGACGGCCTCGACCGTATCGGCCACGGGGTGGAGAACCGAGCCGTTCTTAATGATCGTGGCCGACGATTCGCGTGCCGCTCGTCCCGTGGCCAGGCGATTCGCCCGCAGCGCCTGGCGCAGGGCGTCGGTCGCCGACTGGTTCACGGCCTCGTGCTCAAGGACGACGCCGTAGACGTCGCGGGCCGCCGAGGCGGTGACCAGGCCGGTTGACACATCGGCGGCCACTCGTCCGGGATCCCGGCGCAGCGGGTCGCCGTACCCGGCGCCACTCGCCATGCGTCCGATCAGCACGTCGTCCTCGCCGAGGAGGTTGAAGCTCTTGGCCTCCGGAACCTGGAGCTCGCGCGCCGGGATCGCGCTGGCTGACAGCGGGACTTCTCCGCGGGCGAAGAGTTCGGCCAGCTGACTCCCGCGGAGGATCACGTTGGCTGCGGCGGCGCCGGGGAAGCCCCCGGACAGCCCCCGTCCGGCCGGCATCGCGATCCCCGAGGCGACGGTGTTGACGCCCGCCGGGGCGATCGGCAGCTTGTGCGGCGTGCTGGCGAACTCGATCGCCACGCCGCCACGGAAGCGGCCGGGGCCGCCGGCGTCCTCCAGTTCGCGGCGGTAGATCTGCAGGACCGGTACTCGCTGCTCGACGGTCTCGGCATTGGCCACCTGCGAGCCCATCGAGTGGATGATTCCGCCGCTGTCGATGCCGTCGGCGAAGCTTCGCGCCCCCCCGCCGCCGCTGAACGCGTCGATGATCGCCCCCACCGCCGGCTCGCCCTCCGGGCTGGGGGCGACCATCATCGCGAAGTCGATCCCAGGGGTCCACGTCGCCTGCGCCTCGGCCCGGTATCGCTCGGAGGCCATGAGCATCTTCGCGACGCCATGAATCACCACGTCCTGCGTCGACAGGCACCCCATGACGGAGGCCATGCTCACGCCCGCCGGGCTGATGGCGTCGTTGAGCGTGCCCGGTGTCGAGACGATCTCGACGACCCGGCGCAGAGCTCCGATCGACCACGGCAGGTCATAGCAGAGGGTGATGAGCACGACGCCGAGCGCCGCCCCCTCGAGCGCAGGCCGGGCGCAGTTGATCGCGCCGGGGGCCTGCGGCGAGGTGCCGGTCATGTCGAGCGTCAGGTGGTCGGCGCGCTTGATGACGCGGCAGCACATCCGGTAGACGCGGTTCTCGTTGCCGTCGTGGTCGAGGTAGATCTGCGAGAACCACTCGCCGTCGGGGATCTCCTGCAGCCGCCGCCTCAGGACCTTCTCCACGTAGTCGACGATCCCGTCCTGGGCGGCGAGGAAGGCGCCGACGCCGTACTGCGCAATGACCTCCTGGATGCGCCGGTGCGTGGTTCTCAGCGCGGCCACCCGGGCACGCATGTTGAGGGCGTTGCGTTCCGGGGTCCGGCTGTTACGCAGGTAGACGCGCTCGATATCCCACACCGGCTCGAAGTTCTCGACGAGCTTGACGGCGGGAAGCAGTGGCGCCTCGCCGAAACGGTCGCGCGACCCGCTGACGAAGCTGCCCGGCACCGGGCTACCGACGTCGTCGTCGTGCAGGACGATGCCTGACCAGGCGACGAGCTCGCCTTCCCAGAAGATCGGCATCGCGAGAATCCCATCGTTGGCATGGAGGGCCCCCCACCACGGGTCGTTGGTGAAGAACATGTCGCCCTCGCGGATCTCGTCGGCGGGCCATTCGGCCATCACCTTGCGCACGAACTCGTCGATCGTCGCTCCGTGCCAGAGGATGTAGACCCCGCACAGCAGCCCGCTGCCGTCGGCGGTCACCAGGGCGGCGTTGAAGTCGTGGCCCTCGTAGACGATGAACGAGCCCGACAGCCGCGCCGCCATCCGGCCCTGCTCGTCGTTGATCGCCCACAGGCGATGGCGGATCACCTCGAAGGTGATCGGATCAAGCTCTTCGCGCTCGCGCGCTGTGGCCGGCGGGGTCTCCTGGGACTGGGCCATCTCTCTCCTCCTGGCGCCGGGACGGCAGCCGGCGGCCATTCTGGACCCGGGAGGCGCGGCTGTCAGTGACTTGGGTTGCGCGAGTCAGTGATTTCGGTCACGCACGCGTGTGACCGAAGTCACACCGGCGACCTGACGAGCCGTGCGGCGGCGCTCGCCGGCACCTCCTCGCGGGCAAGGAGGGCAAGCGCGCCGGGATTGCAGAGAATCGTCCGTTGCCCGCGGCGCTCGATGAGCCCCGCCGAGCGCAGCTGTCCCAAGGCGCGGGCGACCACCTCGCGCACCGACCCGATTGAGTCTGCGATCTCCTGCTGGCTGATCCGGACGACCAACGCGCCGTCCTGCTCGCGCGCGAACTCCAGCAGTGCCGCGGCGACGCGCTCGCCGACCGACTTGAAGACGTTGTCAGCGAGCATGTCCTGCACGCCGAACATGATCTGGGTGATCTCGCGGCTCACGGACCACGCCACGTCCGGGTCGGTCCGCGCGAGACGCAACATCGTCGTCACCGATAGCCGCACGACACGGCAGTCGGTCACCGCCTGGATCGCGGCAGGCGCCCGCTGGCCGATCAGGCCGGGCAGCCCGAGGACATCGCCGCTCTTGGCGTGGCGGATCGTGACCTCCCGCCCGCGTGCCGAGGAGATGTACGAGCGCACGACCCCCGTGCTGACGAACCCGATGAGGCGCGTCGTCGGCAGGTCTGACTCGGGCTGGAGAACCTGGCCGGCCGCGGCCTCGAGCTCGATCGCGGTCTCGAGCAGGGCGCTGCCGGCCGAGGACGGCAGCGAGGAGAGGAAGCATTGCCGCCAGGCGGCGAGGCTGGCTGCCGAGAGCGCCGGGATGGCCGACATGGCGGCAGTCTACTGCCGCATTTACCAGCGAAACGTCCGCGCGCGAGACCGCGTCAGCTGCGGCTGCGGAGCAGCTGTCGCAGCATCCCGCGGGTGTGCGCGGCGCCACCCCGGGTCCGCTCCAGCGTCGCCTCGACGGCCGCCAGGTCCTCGGGCGTGTCGATATCGAGCGCCAGCGACGGCACCTCGACGGTCTCGACATGGATCCCGGCGCTGTTCGCGTGCTCGTGGTGGCGATCATGGCTACCGGGGCCGAACGCGGGCTGAAGCGCATCCGGCGGGGTGAGCACGAGCGCGTTGGTCCCGCTGCCGTGACGGTCGGGCACAACCAGCACCGACGGCGACGGTACCGGACGGCCGAGGAGTTCGTCGAGCTCCGTGGGGCTGAGCAGCGGGCAGTCGCCGGGCACCATCAGGACCCGGTCCACGCCCAGCTCGAGCGCCCGCGCCGCCCCCCGCGCGGCCGCCTGGTTGTGCCCGAGGTCCTCGTCCTCGACGACCATCGCGTCATAGCCGCCGGCGATCCGCTGGGCGACGTTGTCGGCGGAGACGACCAGCACCTGATCGACCAGCTTGGCCCGGCGCAGGGCGATGAGGACGTCGGAGAACATCGCCTCGACGAGCGCCCGTCGCGGCCTGGGGTCAAGCTCGGCGCGCAGGCGCTGCTTGGCCTCGTCGAAGGTCTTGATCGGCAGGACGGCAAGCGTGGTCACGGCCGGTACAACCTAGACGGTCAGCTTCGGCCGGCGAGCGCAAGCGCGAAATGCAGTGTCTCGTCAGCCAGCCGCGAGCGGCGCTCGGGTGTGTCCATCAGGACCTCGGTCTCCAGGGTGGGCAGCGCGCCGGTCCGCTCGTCGGCGATGAGCCCGTCGATCAGTCCGGCGTAGGCGTCGGCGATTCCGTCGCTGCTCAGCGCGTGTCCGGCCCAGCGCAGGCAGGCCTCGGTGGGGCCCTTGACCACGCCTCCGCCCACGAGCGGGCTGACGGCCACGACCGGGGCGGGGCTGGCGGTGATCGTGTCCGCGAGGCCCGGGAGGGCGAGGATGGGGCGAATCGAGATCACCGGATTCGACGGTCCGATGACGATCGCCTTGGCGGTCTGGAGCGCCTGGAGGACCTGCGGGGTGGGCGCCGCCGCCCGAGCGTGGCGGAAATCGACGTCGTCGATCGGGCCCTCGCCGCGGCGACGGACCATGAACTCCTGGAGCGGCCACCAGCGCCCCCCGGCGAGCAAGCGCGTGCGCACCGGGCGGTCGCTCATCGGCAGCACGCGCGCCGAGATGCCCAGCGTGCTCGTGATCTGCGCTTGGGCCTCGGTCAGCGTGGCGCCCTCGCCGAGCGCGCGCGCCCGCTCGATGCCGATCGCCAGGTCACGGTCGCCGAGGTTGAACCACACGTCGACGGCGAGTTCCCGCAGCCCTTCCATGACGGCGAACGTGTCGTCCTTGATGCCCCACCCGCGCTCGTCGATGCGGTCGGCCAGCCAGAATGAGATCAGATCAGGATCAGGGGAGACGTAGGCGCCGTAGATCTCCACGTCGTCGCCGGTGTTGGCGACGACCACGAGGTCCTCGCCGACCACGTCGAGCAGGCCGCGGGCCAGCTTGGCGCCGCCGGTACCGCCGGCCAGGACGACGACCGGCCCGTCGGCGCTCACAGGCCGGTGATCGTGATCCCGGCCACGCCCACGATGCAGATCGGGTCCGTCATCCGATCGCCGAGTGTATGTCGTCCTTAAGATCTATAGTCGCGAGTGGGTGCGCATACGAGTCTTGGGGACGCTGGTGGCGGCCGGCCTGATCGGATGGGGAATCTGCGCTCCGTTCGCCGGCGCGTCGCGCCCGGCGCCCAAGCCGAGCACGGTGATCAGCGCCTCGGTCTCGCAGTCCGCTCAGCAGATCGTGTGGCAGGTCAAGCTCAGCGCGCCGTTCTCGCCGGCGCAGATGAAGCGCGATCGCCGCTCGCTGTGCCTGCTGGTCGAGCGCCCGGCCGACGCGAGCGTGTCCGGTCTGCTGTGCGTGATCCCGCCCCGCACCGGCCACACGTCACCGCGGCTGGTCTACCAGCAGGTCAGCCACGGCGTGACGGGTCCCGCCCACATCGTGAGCGCGACCGTGACCCGCCCGAGCACCCGCGAGCTGATGGCCGCCTTCACGCCGAGCGTCTACGGCAGCACCACCTATGACTCGTTTCGCTGGCAGGTGCGCACCACGCTGCGGCCGCCGGCCTGCACCCCGGTCACACCGAACGTGGTCGGCTGCCTGGCGCTCTTCCCGGCCAAGTCGCGGGTCGCCAAGCTGCACACGCCCCAGGTCGTCGGCTGCGTGCCCAGCGGACCGGACTACGTGACCAACGGCTCGCGCAGCGTCCACGAGATCGCGCTCACCTTCGATGACGGCCCGTGGTACGACACGCCGCAGTTCCTGGACATCCTCGAGCACTACCAGGTGCACGCCACGTTCTTTCAGATCGGCGAGCAGGTTCCCGTCTACGGCGGCGCGGGCGGGGCGGTGGATCGCCGGATCCTGGCGGACGGCGACATGATCGGCGACCACACCTGGAACCACGCCGACGTGTCGGGCGGGGGCAGCTTCGCCGCCGGGGAGATCGCGCAGGCTGCGCACGCGATCAAGGTCGCCACAGGCTTTCAGCCGTGCCTGTTTCGCGCGCCCGGCGGCGCCGTCTCCGGAGGGCTCGAGTCAGAAGCCCGCTCGATGGGCTTCACCACGATCGAGTGGGACGTCGACCCGCGCGACTGGGCCACTCCGGGCACCGCCTCGATCTACCACACGGTCACGAGCACCGCCCACAACGGGTCGATCATCCTCCAGCACGACGGGGGCGGCAACCGCTCGCAGACGCTCGCCGCCCTGCCGCAGGAGATCCAGTTCTTCAAGCGCCAGGGCTACAGGTTCGTCACCGTCACCGAGATGCTGGGACAGCGGGTGCTCTACAAGTGAGCCGCGGCCGTGGCCGGGGCGGCTGCGGTGGGCGGGATGGGCGGATTCGTGTCGCGCCGGACCAGGTCGGAGTCGATCGCGTCGACCAGCATGAGCGCGAGCTGCAGCAGGTCATCGAGCGCTCGGGGGTCGAGGTTCTCGCCGGTGTCCTGCGAGGTGTGCGAACCAGCGGCGAGGCCCCGCGCGTCCAGCGAGCCGAGGTTGATCGCCGGGATGCCCCGGAGCCGCGCGGGCATGGCGGGCGCGGTGCCCCGCCCGCGGTGTGGCTGGGCGTCGAGAGCCGGCTCCGCCTCGGCCAGTTGCCCGGCGAGCTGACGCAGCCGGCGGTGATAGCGCAGGGGGACGAGGCTGCCGTCGTCCGTCCACCAGTGCGGGGGGCCCGGACCGCACGGACCGATCCCCAACACGATCGTGTTGCGGCGGACGAGCTGCTTGCCGCGCCCGCGTAGGTGGCGCGCGAGGCCGATCATCTGCCCGTCGCCCGCGCCCTGGAGCACGAGCTCCACGGCCATGCGCCGCGGGGGCGCCGCGTCGAGCGCCCGGATGAGCGCGAGGGCGATGGCGGTGCCGGCGGCATTGTCGGTGGCCGAGGGCCCGATGTCAGCGGCCGCGCTCTCGAGCAGAAGCGCGAGCGCGAGCACCAGGACGACGGTCGGGATGAGC
>DATAUL010000410.1:0-5161 GCA_036268255.1 Solirubrobacteraceae bacterium
GACCATGAGTCCAGATTTCGTCGTGACCTCGTCGCCGGCGTACTCCTTGGCGTTTCTGAGGACCCGCTTGGACCGCTCCCAGGTCGAGCCCCTGCGGGCGATCGGGTACAGCCGCGGCACCACTTCGACGTTGTGGTTGAAGACGTCCGGCCGCTCGGCGATCACCTTGGCCAACGGCATCTCGGCTCCGCGGAAGTCCGGGGTGAGCACCTCCACCTGGGTCTCCGGCGACTGCCGGCGGATCTGGCGGATGACGCCGACGAACGCTGAGGCGCCGTAGTCGGGCAGATCGTCGCGGTCCACGGATGTGATGACCGCGTGCCGGAGCCCCATCTTGGCCACGCTGCGCGCGACCCGCGCGGGCTCTAGCGGATCGTTCCATGTCGGCTTGCCCGTCTTGACGTTGCAGAACCCGCACCGCCGGGTACACGTGTCCCCGAGGATCATGAACGTGGCCGTGCCCCGCGTCCAGCACTCCCCGATGTTCGGGCACGCCGCCTCCTGGCACACCGTGTGCAGGTTCTCCTCGCGGATCAGGCTCTGCAGCTCCCGGTACCGCGGCCCACCAGGCGCCGGCACCTTGAACCACGGCGGCTTGCGCCCCCGGTGCGGCTCCGTCTCAGACCCCAGAACCGTGAGGACGTCGGCAATCCCGCCCGGATTGGATCGCGATCGCGTCGTGTGTTGCCGATTCTCCACACATATAAGGCTACTTCGTCACGTCTGTGACCCACGCGGCACGACTTTTTCGGCACGCTCGTGAGGTGGCTGGGCACGAAAACGGAAAATATGGGCGGTTACGTGCCCAGGCCCTGGCGCAGCATGCGGTTATCGCCCTTGAGCAGCTCGTGGACCTCGGCATGACCGCGGCGGCCGTGCAGAAGTCGCAATGGCTCTACCGGCGCTACCGCGGCGTGTACACGGTCGTCCCTCCTCCGATGCTGTCGTTGAACGGCCGTTACCTCGCAGCCGTCATAGCCTGCGGGCCGGCGGCGGCGCTCTCTCACAGGTCCGCGGCGGACCTCCACGGACTCCGCGGAACCGACCGCGCGCACATCGACGTGATCGTGCCCGGCCGAACCGCTCGCCGCCACGACGGCATCGACCTTCACCGCTCCACCACCCTCAGGCCAGCCGATATCACCACCCTCGGCGGCATCCCCGTCACCACCGTCGCCCGCACGGCCCTCGACCTCGCCGCCGTCGTCCGACGCCGCGCGGTCGAGCGCGCCCTCGACCAGGCCGAGATGCTCGAGGTCTTCGACCTCAACGCCCTCCAAGACCAACTGAACCGCAACTCCCACCATCCAGGCGTCCCGATCCTCAAGGCCGTCCTGGAAGAGCACACCGCCGGCACCACGGTCACCTGGTCGGATCTAGAAGAGCTGTGTCTTAAGGTCACCCGCGCCGCCGGCGTGGAGCCGCCCCAGCTCAACGCCTACGTCGACCCCGGCGACGGCGAACCCCCGATCCGGCCCGACTTCGTCTGGCGCGCCCAGCGGGTCGCCCTCGAGGCCGACGGCTTCGGAACGCACAAGACCCGCCATGCGTTCGAGGACGACCGCCGCCGCGACCAGCGCCTCACCAGCGCCGGCTGGCGCCCGGTGCGCGTCACCCAGCGCCAGCTCAAGGATGAGCGCGCCCGGATCGCCGCGCTGCTGATCGACCTGCTCAGGCGGTCGTGAGCGCGGCGCCGACGGCCGACTCCAGCCGCGCCCGCGACACCAGCCGCTGCCGGCGCCCGAGCGCCGAGGCCACCGCGAACGCGGCGCGCTTGGAGAAGCAGGGCATCTGCCCGGCGAGGCGGCCGGTCTCGCGGATCAGCGACGTCATCTGGACGCCGTCGAGGCCGCACGCGACGACCCACGAGAAGGGCTGTAGATCGTTCTCGACGTTGACCGCCCACCCGTGGGTGGTCACCCCCCGGGCGAGGTGGACGCCGAGCGAGGCGATCTTGCGCTCGCCCACCCACACGCCGGTGTAGTCGGGCCCGTCCTCGGGCCGAGCGCGGGCGCTCACGCCCTCCTCAGCCAGGGCCGCGATCAGCCCACGCTCGAGTGTGCGAAGGTACTCGACGACGTCATCGACGCGCACGATCGGATAGCCGACCAGCTGGCCGGGCCCGTGGTAGGTGATCTTGCCACCGCGGTTGACGTCGACGATCTCGAACCCGTGCGTCCGGTACCAGCCCTCGCCCATCGGCAGCTCACCGGTGCCCGAGCGCCGCCCGCGCGTGTAGGTGGGCGGGTGCTCGAGCAGCAGCATCACATCGGGCACCGTGTCCGCCTGGCGCGCGTCACGGACGCGCTCCTGGAGCGCCAGCGCCTCGGCGTACTCGACCAACCCCAACCGGCAGACCCACAGTTCCGGCGAACTCACACGACCACGCCCTCCAGGTGCCGCTTGACACCGGCGAGGAACTGCGCCGACAGCGCCCCGTCGAGCGCGCGATGATCCCAGCTGAGCCCGAGGATCGTCATCGGGCGGATCGCGATCGAGTCGTTTCCGTCGGCGTCGGTGAGCACGACCGGCCGCTTCACGACAGCCTCGAGGTCAAGGATGCCGACCTGCGGCTGGTTGATGATCGGCGTGGCCATGATCGAACCGTACTGACCCGGATTGGTGATCGTGAACGTGCCGCCCGTGACCTCGTCGGGCGTGAGCTCGCGTGCACGCGCCCGGCGGGCCAGATCGCGGATCCGCGCGCCGAGTCCCTCGACCGACAGCTCCTGGGCGCGGTGGATCACCGGCACGATCAGGCCGTCGTCGCCGAGCGAGACGGCGATGCCGAGGTTGACGTCCTCCACACGTGTGTAGTTCTCGCCCTCCAGCCACGCATTCAAGGCCGGGTACTCACGCAACGCGTCGATCGTCGCCCGGGCGACGAACGCCAGCGCGGTGACGCCCAGCCGGGCCCGCGCCGCCTCGACGCGGCCCATGTCGGCCTCGATCCAGGTCGTGCACGTGGCCGCTGTGTCGAGCGAGCGCTTCATGTGCTGGCCGATCTGGCGGCGCATACGCGACAGACCGCCGACCCCGGCAACCGGCGCGGCCGCGGCAGCCGGAGCCGGCGGGTCAGGGCGGTACGGGCTCTCGATGTGCATCGGCGCCTCGGCGGGTTCGGAGCCGTTCGCGCCTACCAGGGCCAGCACGTCCTGCTTGCGCACTCGACCATCGCGCCCTGTACCCACCACGGTTGACAGATCGATGCCATGCTCGGCAGCGATCCGCTGGACGACAGGGGAGTACCGCCGCCGTCCGTTCGCGCTCGGGCGCGCGGGCGTCGCCGGCGTCGCCGGCGTCGGCAGGATGGCGGGGGCGTCGCCGCTGGAGATCGGCGCGGGGGCGTCACCGGTGGAGATCCGCGCGAGCACGACGCCGACCTCGACCGTCTCCTCGACGCCGACCACGATCTCGGCGATGACCCCCCCGACGGGCGCCGGGACCTCGGTGTCGATCTTGTCGGTGGAGATCTCACACACCGTCTGCTCGGCCGCCACCCGGTCGCCGACCTCGACGCGCCACGCGACGACCGTTCCCTCGGCGACCGACACTCCCATCTGGGGCATCGTCACGTCCACGAGAGTCTCAGTAGGCAAGGAGCTCACGGCACGCCTCCTTGACTCGATCGACGCCGGGCAGGACGGCCTGCTCGAGCGGCGGGGAGAACGGGATCGGCACGTCGGGCGTAGCCACCCGGATGACGGGTCCGTCGAGGTCCTCGAATGCCTTCTCGGCGATCAGCGACGCCACCTGGGCGCCGGCGGCGCAGGTCATGTTGGCCTCGTCGACGATGACGACCTTGGAGCACCGCGCCACCGAGTCCAGCACCGCGTCCTCGTCCAAAGGCACGAGCGACCGCAGGTCGAGCACCTCGATCGACGCGCCCTCGAGGTCCTCGGTCGCCGACAACGCCACGTCGACCATCGCGCCGTAACAGATGACCACGAGATCGCTCCCCGGCCTCGCGACCCGGGCGGTGAACGGCGTCTCGTACACACCCTCGGGCACCTCGCCCTTCACGCGGCGGTACAGGTGCTTGTGCTCCATGAAGCACACCGGGTTGGGATCGTGAATGGCCGCGTGCAGCAGGCCCTTGGCGTCCTCGGCGGTCGACGGGGCCACGACCTTCAGCCCCGGCGAGTGCATGAACAGCGCCTCCGGATTCTGGGAATGAAACGGTCCGCCGGAGAACCCGCCACCCGACGGCAGCCGGACGACGATCGGCACGGCCAGGCCCTGGCGGTAGTGCATCCGACCGGCGACGTTGACCAGCTGATCGAAGCCGCAGGAGATGAAGTCGGCGAACTGCATCTCGCACACCGGGCGCATGCCGACCACCGCCGCACCGACCGCGCAGCCGATGATCGCCGACTCGGCGAGCGGCGTGTCCATCACGCGGTCTGAGCCGAACTCCTCGACGAAGCCGTCGGTCACCTTGAACGCACCGCCGAACACGCCGATGTCCTCGCCCATGACGAGGACGCGGTCGTCGGCGCGCAGCTCGTCGCGCAGCGCCGAGGAGATCGCTTGGAGATAGGTCATCGTGCTCACCCTGATTGCCTCGCCGCCTGGAGGTACGTCGTCGCCGGCATCAGGCATCACCCTGGCCGGCAAACCCGCTCCATGGAGCCCGTCCGTCTCCCAGCGGCACCGCCTCGCCCTCGCAGAACACGCCCTCCAGGACGTCGTCCGGGGATGGCATCGGGCCGGCCAGGGCCTCGGTCTCGGCCGCCGCGATCTCTGCGCTTACGGCCGACCGAACACCATCCACATCGACACCCTCGGAGCGCAGCCGCTTCTCCTGGCGCTCGATCGGATCGCGCGCCCGCCACTCCTCGACCTGCTCGCGGGGCACGTACTTCATGTCGTCGTGCGCGGCATGGCCGTGCATGCGCATCGTGACCGCCTCGATCAGCGTCGGCCCACCGCCGTCGATCGCTCGCTCGCGGGCGGCTCGTGTCGCCTCGAACATCGCCTCGGCGTCATTGCCGTCGACCGCCACCCCGGAGAATCCGTAGGCGGTGGCGCGCTGCACCGGGTCGACGGCGTACTGCTTGTTCACCGGGGTGGAGTAGGCGTACTGGTTGTTCTCCAGCACGAACACCACCGGCAGCTTCTGGACCCCGGCCCAATTCATCGCCTCGTGGAAGTCGCCACG
>DATAUL010000411.1:0-5726 GCA_036268255.1 Solirubrobacteraceae bacterium
GGAGGGCAGGTCCTGGTAGGAGCCCCGGACCTTGGTCGCCGCCTCCGCGTAGTAGCGCACGCCGTGAGCCAGGTGGGTCACCTCGCCGAGTGCCTCGGCGATCGGCTTGCCCTGCTCGGCGGTGAGCACCGCGGCCAGCGACTTGGCGTTCTCTTCGATCAGCGCGGCGGCCCGCGCCAGGATCTGGGCGCGCTTCTCGGTGTCGGTAGCCGCCCACTCCGGGAACGCCCGCTTGGCGGTTTCGACGGCCAGCTCGACGTCGGCGGACGACGCGGCGGGGACGCTGCCCACGGCCTCCTCGGTCGCCGGGTTGATCACCTCGAGCTCCTCGTGGGAGGCCGCTCCTCGCCACTCGCCTCCGATCAACATCGATGCCTCCATGAGCTCTCTCTTTCGTTCCACTTGACCCTCTGCAGACAACACTATATGGTGGCGCTCGTCAGTCAAGTGTCACACGCCAGATTCCTTTTTCGGGAGCGTCAGACATGTCATCCGCCGCACCGACGATCGAGGAGCTCGCCCCCCGCAGTGAGGACGAGGTGCGCGAGCATCTCGCCGCCGGCAAGCTCGTCGAAGGGCTGGCCCACATGTCGCCCGAGTACCTGAAGGGCATCCGCCGGATCCTCACCGTCTCGGCCGACACCGAGCTGATCAGCGCGCCCGCATATCTGCGCGCCGCCCAGCACGCCCCGGCGCTCAACAACTTCGGTTCGGCGGTATCGATCATCCAGGACGAGCTCGCCCACGCCCACATCGGTTACAGCCTGCTCGCCGACCTCGGCGTCGATACCGACGCGCTCATCTACGAACGTGAACCGGGGGCGTTCAAGTACCCCTACGCGTTCGACGTGGCGCTGGACTCGTGGTACGAGATGGTTCTCGCCAACGCCCTGTATGACCAGGCGGGCTTCGTCCTGCTCTCCGACGTGCACCGGTCGAGCACGTTCGGGCCGTGGAAGCGAGCGCTGGCCAAGGTGGACAAGGAGGAGACGTTCCATCTGCGCCACGGCCGCACCTGGGTCAAGAAGCTGTGCGCCGATCCGCAGGACAAGCGGGAGCTGCAGCGCTCCCTGGACTGGATGTTCATCCTCACGCTCGAGTGGTTCGGGCTGCCCGACACCCAGAAGCGACACGGCATCCAGCTCGAGTACGGCTTCAAGGGCATGACCAATGACGAGCTGCGCCAGAGGTGGATGGCTGCCGTGGTCCCGTTCATGGAGGAGGTGGGCCTCGATGTCCCCGCTCATCATGACCCCGCGCAGGACCGCTACGTCATCGACTGCCCGTTTCCCACCCGTTTTGACCCGGAGGCGAAGCGGTGGATGCTGCAGGAGGGTCCGACGTCCTGGGACGAGGTGCTGATCCGGTGGAAGGCGCGCGGGCCGATGAACCATCAGTACGTCACCCGCTTGCAGCGGGGCTATCGCGAGCGGATGGCGGCGGGATGACCGACACGCCCGCGCTCAGCGCGGTACAGCAGGTGGAGGCCCGGCTGTGGACGGCGCTGCGGGACGTCGAGGACCCGGAGATCCCGATCTCGGTCGTCGGCATGGGCCTGATCGTCTCGATCGCCTATCGCGCCGAGACGCGTCGCGTTGACCTACAGCTGACCTTCACCGCGATGGGCTGTCCGGCCACCGACTTCATCGAGCAGGACATCCGCGAGCGCCTGCTGGCCGAGCCCGACGTCGACGAGGTCGCCATCGAGGTCGTCTGGGATCCGGTGTGGACCCGCAGCCGCATCCGCGAGGACGCCCGGGCGACGATGCGCGGCCTGGGAATCGTCGCATGAGCCCCGCTCAGAAGTGGGAGGTCTTCGCCCGCCAGGCCTACGAGGATCCGCTGCATCACGTCGGCACGGTCGCCGAGGACGACGAGGAGCTGGCGCTCGTCTGCGCGCGCTCGATCTACGACGAGCAACCGTGGATCGAGATGATCATCGTGCCCCGCACGGCGATCCGGGAGGCGATCCGGGCATGAGCGCGACGGCCGCGGCCGGCGACATGCTAGCGCGCCAGGGCATGGTCAGCTTCGTCGGGGCGCTGGCCGACAACAAGGCCGCGCTCGGCCGCCGCTACGGCGAATGGGCGATCAGCGCGCCGACGCTCGAATCCGCCGTGGCGGCGGCGGCGATGGCCCAGGACGAGCTCGGCCACGCCCGCTCCACGTATCCGGTGCTCAAGGCCCTGGGGGCCGACCCCCCTCCATCGGAGTCGTTCGGCGGCCCCCGGCGACTGGCGCTGCTCGACGACGAATTGCCTGATTGGGCCTCGGTCATCGCCGCCAACCTGCTGGTCGACGGCGTGCTGACGACGTTCGTGGCCGCCTGCGCCGACAGCACTCTGACCCCGATGGCCCAGCGTGCGCGCAAGATCCTGCAGGAGGAGGGCTCACACCGCATCCACGCCGAGGCGTGGGCCAAGCGCCTGTGCCGCGCGGGCGGCCGCGAGCGCGACCGGCTGCTCGTGCGCCTGGAGCAGACCTGGGTGCAGGCCGGACGGTGGGCCGGTCCCGACGACGACGCCGGGAGCGCCGCCGCGCTGTCGGCGGGCATGATCGCCAGCGGTGCCGCGCAGCAGCGTGCCCTCGTCCGCGACTGGCTGATCGCGCTGCTCGGCGCCGAGGGCGTCACGATCGAGCTGGCCGAGCCCCGCGACTGGTCACACTGGGATCCGGGCACGCGCCGGTGGAACCCGTGAGCGTCGCGCCGAACTGCCCGTTCTGCGGATCGGGCGTGGTGCAGCGCGTCGGCCAATGGGGCGGTCAGATGATCACCGCGCAGTGGCGCTGTCAGGCATGCAACTCCTATTTCGAGGCGATCCGCGAGGACTTCGACGATCCCGCACCCACCGAGCCCCGCGATCAGGGTCCGGGTTCCTGGTCCTAAGCTGCCGAGCGGCCAGCGGCGGGCGTTCCCTCGAGCGCGGCGAAGTGCTCCTGGGCGGTCTCGTGCCACAGCGCGTGACGCGCGGCGAAGACATCGTGGGCCCGGGACCGCGGCCAGCCGGACGGCAACATGCTTTCCGGCAGATCGGGATCGAGGAACGGGAACTTACGCCAGTCGTGCACGAGCAGCGTCTGAGCGCGGAACACCGCCTCGGGCCCTTTCGGCCGAAGCCGCCCGAAGCGGGCGATGAAAGCGCGGTAGGCCGTGGCGACCGCGTCCAGGTCCCAGGCGTCCGCGATCACCTTGCGAGGCTCGCCGATCGCGCCCAGCTGCGCGCGGAAGGACTGCAGCTCGGCGACCGTCGCGCCTGCCGCGCTGGCCGCCAGCTCGGACTCCCGCTCGACGTGGGGGGAGATCCACAGCCCCCCTCGCAGCGAGCCGAACCCGGCCCACGCAAGCTGGGTGCGCAGCTCGTGGCGGACCTCGCGGTGCTGCTCGGGGACGCGCAGGATCACGAGCAGCCACTGACCGTCCCACTCCCACGGCTGGCCGAAGCGGTAGATGCGCTCGGCCCCGGTGCGCAGCATCTGCTCGGACTCCGGCGTCAGGCGCACGCGCGAGCGCCGCCCGTGGCGCTCGGTGCTCAGCCACCCGGCGTTCACGCTACGCGCCAGCGCCTGGCGGGCCGCTTGGGTCTTGTAGCCGAGCGCACTCAGGGCCGCGATCAGCGTTTCCTGCCAGACTCCGCCCTCCTCGCTCGCGAGGACATACTCGCCGAGCGTCGTGAGCAGCATCGAGCGCGCCGCGGGGGCTCCGAGAGATCGGCGACGCATCTGGTCGTTCACCGGCCCCAGACTATCGCCGTCACGTGACACCTGAATATCCTCGTCAGCTCAATGTCATCTGAACGCCCTGGCACCCGTGTGAGCCGCACTGCCCGGCGGGGCGAGCAGCAGGCCGAGGGCTACGGAGCGGGGCGCCGCCGTACCGCGATCGTCACCCGCGAGAAACCGCACATCGCCCCCGCGTCGTCGCGCATCTCCACGGCCCACACCCACGCGTCGGGACCGTCGCTGACGGGCCGCGCCTCGGCGTGCAACACCCCCTCACTGATGTCCCGTAGCGATGTCGTGTCGTTCGACATGCCCTGGGCCATCATCCCCAAGGGGATGACAACCAACGCGGTGCCGCGTGAGGCGAGCGCCTCGGCGATCCCGGCGAGGACCCCGCCGTGCAGCGTGCCGCGGGCGGTCAGCAGCTCGTCGCGGACCACCACGCGCGCGCGCACCCTCTCTCCGTCACCGAGCTCGCCGTCGAGGAGCTCGAGCCCGAGCAGCCCGTCGAAGCTCTCCGTGAACGGGACAAGAGGCCGGAAGCCGTAGAACTCCCCGCTGGCGTCGATCGCGGACACGGGCGTGGATGGTAGGGATACAGTCTCGGTCGGGCCATGGGAACCGAGGCGATCAGCGCATCAGCCGCCCAGCCCCGCCGCCGGCGGACGGTCCCCGGCTGGGACTGGCTACGCCAGCACGACCCGGGCTACGGAGCGCTACGCCGCGCCACGCGCACGGCGCTGATCATGCCGGCGATGTTCGCGATCGGCGACAAGCTGATCGCCAACCCCGTCCTCGCCACGTTCGCCGCCTTCGGCGCGTTCGCGATGCTGCTGCTCGTCGACTTCTCCGGGCCGATCCGCGACCGGGTGCTCGCCCAGAGCGCGCTCGTCGTGACCTGCGCGGTGCTCATCTGCCTGGGCACGCTGGCCTCGCGCTGGACCGTGGTGGCCGCGCTGTCGATGGCCGTCGTCGGCTTCGCGATCCTCTTCGCGGGCGTGGTCAGCTCGGTGCTGGCGGGTGCCACCACCTCGCTGCTGCTCGCCTTCATCCTGCCCGTGTCGCTGCCGGGACCGGTCTCCTCGATCCCCGACCGGGTCGCCGGCTGGGGCCTGTCAGGGATCGTCTCGATCGTGGCGATCGCCCTCCTGTGGCCGTCACCGGCGCGCAATCCCATTCGGGTGGCAGCGATCAGCGCGTGCCGGGCGCTGGCGCAGCGGCTGCGCGCCGAGATCACGTGGGTCTCCGGCATGGAGGCAGGATCCGAGGACGCCTACCGCACTGCCGTGTCGAACGCCGACGAGGCCGTGACCGGACTACAGCGGACCTTCTTCGCCACCCCGTACCGGCCGACCGCTCTGACGACGGCCGCCCGGGCCGTGGTGCGTCTGGTCGACGAGCTGCGCTGGCTGAACACGATCGTCCTGCACTCCAAGGCGCCCGGGCGCCCCGGCGCTCCCAACCAGGCCGCCTGCGCGGTCCGGGGGGCCGCCGCCGAGGTGCTCGCCCAGGCCGCCGATCTGCTGGAGCGCCCCCGACCCGACAGCGACCAGCTGCACGCTGCGCTCGAACGGATGCGCGGCGGGCTCGCCTCGCTGGAGATGGCGGCGACGACGCGACTGCCCGAGCTCACCGAGCCGCCGACCGATGACGGCGACGGCGACAACGACAGCCGGCGAGCGCGGGCGGTCGTCTCGGCGCTGGACCCCAGCTTCCGCGCCCAGGAGCTCAGCTGGGTCGTCTCCCAGGTCGCTCTGAACACCGACTTCGCTGCGGCTGCCGACCGCCGCAGCTGGCTCGAGCGGCTCCTCGGCCGCCAGCCGGAGGGGCTGCGCGGCCCGTTGGCGGCGGCCACCGAGCGAGCTGGCGCCCATGTCGAGCGCAACTCGCTGTGGCTGCACAACAGCCTGCGCGGCGCGGCGGCACTCGGCCTGGCAGTTCTCGTCGCCGACCTGAGCGGAGTCCAGCATGCGTTCTGGGTCGTGTTCGGCACCCTGTCGGTGCTG
>DATAUL010000412.1:0-10150 GCA_036268255.1 Solirubrobacteraceae bacterium
TCGGGATCGCTGACCGCCATCACGATCATGAAGTCGGCGATCGAGCCGTTGGACGAGTACCACTTGTGGCCGTTGATGACCCAGTCGTCGCCGTCGCGCACGGCGCTGGTCTTGAGCATCGTCGGATCCGAGCCGGCGGTGTCGGGCTCGGTCATGCTGAACGCCGACTTCAGGTCGCCGGCCAGTAGCGGATGCAGGTAGCGCTCCTTCTGCTCCGGGGTGCCGCTCATCGCCAGGATCTCCGAGTTGCCGCTGTCCGGCGCGGCGTTTCCGAACATCAGCGGCGCCAGCGGGCTCGAGCCGAGGATCTCGTGCATCAACCCGAGCTTGACCTGACCGTAGCCCTGGCCTCCGAGCTCGGGATCGAGATGCGCGGCCCACAGTTCCTGCTCCTTGACCTGCTCCTGCAGCGGGCGCGCCGCGCGCTGCAGGCCGTCCCAGCCGAGCTCTGACCACAGCGTCTCCAGCGGCCACACCTGGGTGCGCACGAACTCGCGCATCCACTCCAGCTTGCGCTCGAATTCAGGCTCGGTGGAGAAGTCCCAGGCCACGGCGTTGATCCTACCGCCGGCGGCTGGACCGACGTGCTACCGGCGGGTAGGCTCCAGATTGTTCGCCCACGCGCCGGGAGAAATAGACGATGTCCCAGCAGCACCTCGACCGCCTGACCTCAATCGACGCGTCGTTCCTTCACCAGGAGGGGCGTGACTCGCACATGCACATCGGCGGCGTCCTGCTGTTCGAGGGTCCGCCGCCGGACTTCCAGGACTTCCTGGACCACGTGCGCGGCCGCCTGCATCTCGTCCCCCGCTACCGCCAGAAGCTGGCCACCCCGCCGCTGGAGGCCGGACGTCCGCTGTGGGTCGACGATCCCGACTTCAACCTCGAGTACCACGTCCGTCACACCGCGCTGCCGTCGCCCGGCAACGAGGACCAGCTGTTCCTGCTCGCCTCCCGGGTCGCCTCCCAGCAGCTCGACCGCTCAAAGCCCCTGTGGGAGAACTGGTTGGTCGAGGGACTCGCCGACGGTCGCTTCGCGCTGATCTCGAAGACCCACCACGCGCTCGTCGACGGCATCGCCGGCGTCGACCTGGCCTCGGTGCTGTTCGACTCAGAGCGCGAGCCCGCGCCGATCAGCGGGCCGGGCCAGCAGGAGCTCGAGCCGTGGCGCCCCGAGCCCGAGCCCTCGCCGGCGGAGCTCGTGCTCGCGGGCGCGCGCGGCATGGTCAGCACGACCGCCGAGCTGGTCGCCCGTGCGATCGGCGCCGCCACGCGACCGACGACGTCGCTGAACGTGCTGCGCGACGCCGCCGAGGGCCTGGGCGAGCTCGTGTGGGCCGGCCTGAACCCGGCACCGGAGACGCCGCTCAACGTCGAGATCGGCCCCCACCGCCGCTATGCCGTGGTCCGCCAGCAGCTGGCCGACTACAAGGAGATCAAGGATGCGCTCGGCGGCACCGTCAACGACGTCGTGCTGACCGTCGTCTCGGGCGCGCTGGCGGAGTGGCTGCACTCCCGGGGCGTCCGGACCGAGGGGCTGGAGATGCGCGCCCTGGTCCCGGTGTCGGTGCGGACCAAGGATCAGCGCTCCTCGATGGGCAACCAGCTGACGGTGATGCGCGGCCCGCTGCCGGTCTTCATCGAGGACCCAGTGGCGCGCCTGCAGTTCGTGCGCAGCGCGATGGACGGGCTCAAGGAGTCAAAGCAGGCGGTCGGCGCGGCGACGCTCGCCGCCGTCAACAGCCTGGCGCCGCCGACCGTCCTCGCCCAGGCGAGCCGCCTGAACTTCTCCACCCGCCTGTTCAACCTGCTGGTGACGAACATCCCCGGCCCGCAGATGCCGCTCTACGTGCTCGGCCGCGAGCTGGAAGACCTGTTTCCGCTGGCGTTCCTGCCCCAGGACCACGCACTGGCGATCGCGATCATGTCCTACAACGGCGGCCTGGATTACGGGCTCCTGGGCGACTACGACGCGATGCCCGACATCGATCTGCTCGCCGAGTGGATCGAGGCCTCGCTCGCGCAGCTGCTGGCGGCCGCTCGGGAGGCGTCCGGTGCCCGGTCGCCACGGGCCACGCCGGCCAAGCCAAAGCGCGCCCGCCCGTCCGCCAAGTCCAACGGGACGCCCCGCCCCAGCTCGAGCAGCGCCGCCAACGGCGGGCCGATGCCGATCGTCCCCCCCGGCCACGGCCGGGCCAAGCGCGGCCCCGCCGCCGACATGCGCGCCAAGCGAGAACGCGGCGCCCGACCCGCACGCAAGCGCCCGGAGGCGTGAGCACGATGGACGACAGCAACCTCATCGGACCCGACGAGATCGCCTTCCACCTCGATCTCACCGCCGCTCAGCTGAAGATCGTGCACACGGCGCTGCGCTCGCTCGTCGACGACCTCGGCCGCCACGAGCACGACGTCCGGGACGTGGCCCTGTCGGTGCTCGCCAAGCTGCCCGGTGAGCACGAGATCCGGGCGATCGACCTCAAGCGCGAGCTCCGGCGAAAGCCCGAGTGAGCTGGCGGTGCGCAGTGGAGCCCGCGACCCCGGGGGGGCCGTTGGGGCCGCGGGCCTCCGGTCCGCGCGCTACAGGGGCGTCGAGCGCGCGTGCAGCGTCCGTGCTCAGCTTGAAGCTACCCCTTTCTGCGCCAGACGCAACCATCGCGGGTCGACGCGGGCGCCGGTCCCGACAGACCGAAAATCGCTGCGTAGGGGCGGTGAGGAATACGCAGCTTTGACCAACTTTCCTGGCGATCGGGCGTTGTAGAAGACAGAGCCACGGATGGCTTTTGAGTCGGGTAGGGCTATGCGGCTTGCGGTCCGTCCACGGCCGGACGGACCGCAAACCGCGCCGGTGTTTCTAGAAGCCGAGCGCGAACTTCGCGTCTTCGCTCATCAGCTCCGGCGTCCAGGCGGGCGTGAAGGTCATCGTCGACTGGACGTCGTCGACGCCGTCGAGCTCGGAGACGAACTCCTCGATCTGCTCTGAGACCTGCGGGCCGATCGGGCAGCCCGGGCTGGTGAGCGTGTAGGTGACGCTGACGTTGCCCTCCTCGACCGCGACCTCGTAGATCAGGCCGAGTTCGACGAAGTCAAGACCCAACTCGGGGTCGATCACCTCGCGCAGTGCGTCGGTTACCTCATCAACTGTTGCCATGCGACGGAGTCTAGTCAGCGCGCCGCCGCCTCGAATTTGACTAAATCTTGGGTAAACATCTGTACGCAACATGCGCTTTTGGTTAGGTTTCCACGATCGTCGACTTCAACGACACGCCGCCGGTCCTCCGTTGCGCAGGAGACGAGGACCGCAGCACCCAGGGATTCCGGCGGCGCGCGTTGACGCGGGCGCTGCGCGCGCAGACCGACGTGACCGTCGATCTCACCGAGCTGGCGTTCGCCGACGCCTCGCTGATGCTCGACCTGGCGATGCTGGCGCGGCGCCTGCGCGCGCAAGGGCGCGAGATCCTGTTGCGAGGGGCCCAGCCGCAGATCCGGACGCTGATCGAACTGGTCGGCCTGCACCGCCTGCCGGGCGTCAGGCTCGAGGGCCCGGCGACGGCGCTCGCCTGAGGCTCGGCCGCGCTGCACCCGGCTCCGTCCGGGGGATTGCCTACCTTCCCGGGCATTCGCATCCCCTAGTCGGAGCTGCCATGTCCCTGTGCTTCATCGAACCGCAGAATGCCATCCGAGTCATCGCCGACTCGGTTGGTCGTGAAGCGCGCCGCCAGATCCTCGGTGAGGTGGTGCGCGCGTGGGTGGATGAGATTCCGGAGTCAGAGCTGGTGTCGCATTACGCCAAGGCGGTCGCCGACCTCGACGAGCACGACCTGTCGCTGCTGGCGGCCTGGCACGTGTCGCTGGAGGTGGGTCATCCCCTGCCCAACAAGGAATTCCTCGTCAACGTGTTCCCGTCGCTGGGCGATAACCGCCGGGAAGCGCTGAAGATCGCCGCCGGCTTCCGCGGCGAGGAGGCCTTCGAGGCGGGCGTCGGCGAAGAGCAGGCGTTTGACACGGTCCTGCCGTGGCTGTCACAGGAGCGCTGCGCGGCGCTGGCCAGCGAGTGCCTGGAGCTCTACTGCTGGGACCGGCTCGGGGTCGAGAACTAACGCGCGGCCGCTGACGGACCGAGGGTGACGAGCGCGGCGCTGCCCGCGGGAATCGTGACCCTGTAGTTGCCGCGACGGTTGGGCGTCAGGGCGCGAGTGATCGCCGGCGCCAGCTGCCCGGTGGCGGTGTCCGCACCATAGGTCCGCCCGCCGAGGGTCACGCCAGAGCGCGAATCCACGCTCGGGGCCCGCATCCGCTCGACGGTCGCGGCCGCCGCGGCGCCCGCCGGCGGGCGCACGGTGACGGTCTCGGCGCGGGACGGGTCCTTGTCGATCAGCACCACCCGGTCGATCCGGTCGGCGGAGCGGGTGGCCCACACGCTCAGTACCGAGCTGCCCTCGCCCAGCCCCGGCACCTGCAGCAGCCGCGACCCCGGCGGGGCCGCTTGGGCGAACAGCTGCAGGCCGTAGTAGACGGGACGCACCGAAGCGCTCCACTCACCGCTCGCGTGGCTGAACGTGAACGGCTCGTAGGCGGCCCCGGGCAAGGTGTGGATGTTGACGCCGTCGACGCCCGCGTGGAGCAGCGAGAACAGCGCGTCGGTGGCCCACAGCGAACTGGCGAATGTGTCGCTGACCCCTGCCTTCCCCCGACAGGCGGCGGAGTTCAGCTCGTCGACGCGCAGCCGGCGATGCTCGTGGTGGGCGATCTGAATCCAGCGGCGCAGACTGTCCGCCAGGCCGGCGGTCGCGTATCGCGAGAGCAGGTGCGACACCGTCGGGTATTGCGGAGAGGTCGGCGGCACGTAGCAGTTGCGCAGCGGGTAGCGGTGCACGGTCATGGTCCGCACGCGCGGGTCACGCCGGAGGAAGTCCGCCATCGTGTCCACCCACGAGCCCTGGTTCGGGGTGGGACCGACGGCCAGCGCCGGCGCGACCAGCTTCAGGTGCGGCGCGGCCTGGGCGACGGCGCGGAACTGGCGGCGGAACGCCGGATAGCCGAAGCTCCGCGGACGGGCATGGAGGGGAATCCCCAGCAGCGTGTGGTCGACGGTGAGATGGCTGTAGATGTTGGGCTCGTTGCCGATCTCCAGCGCCGCGATCGCGCCCCGGCCAAACGCGCGGACGTAGTCGCGGGCCTCGGCCGCGGCGAGCGCGGGATTGTTGGCGACGAGGTTCAGGCCCATCGTCATCCTCGCCCCGAGCTGGTGGGCGAGCGCGGCCGTCGTGGCCATCCATCCCGGCGTCAGCGCATAGGCGACGTACGGCGGTGGCCTCACCCCGGGGGCGGGCGCGTAGGAGAGGTCGGTGCTGTCGCCGCCGATCCGGAGCATCGGATCCTGCCCGGGACTGAGGTTGCGGATGAGCTGTTCGAACACCGGGTTGATGTTGCGTGGGTCAGGTCCGGTGTAGGCCCGCACGGCCGAGAACTCGAACGAGAGCCCCAGAAAGCCGTCCGGGACGCGGCGGCCCGTCGCCTTTCTCGGCAGCGAGATCGTCAGCGCCGAGGGCAGCGGATCGAGCTGCTCGGTGCGCGTCGACATCGTCTTGGCGGCGTCGTCGCTGCCGTTCGTGGTCAGCACCCCGAGGACGAGACCGGCCAGCACCCCGCCGAGCACCATCAGCCGCAGCCTCCATCGCATCCGGAGAAAACGCCCTTCTAGGCCGTAGCCGCCAGCGCGGCTTCGGTCTCGGCGATCGCCTGTTCGGTGTCGCGAAACCACACCGCGCCCATTCCCAGCTCCCGGGCAGCCTCGCAGTTGAGCTCGATGTCGTCGATCAGCAGGGCGGCGTCCGCGGACACGCCGACGCGCTCGAGCGTCAGCTCGTAGATCCGTGGCTCGGGCTTGCGTACGCCCACGAACGCCGAGTCGACGACCACGTCGAAGATCTCATCCACCGGCAGCATCGCGCGCCAGCGCTGTTCCCACTCGCGCACGTTGTTGGTGCAGATGGCCAGCCGGTAGCCGCGCTCGCGCAGCGTGCGCATGTAGTCGATCATCGTCACGTTGGGCGTCAGGTGACCGAAGTATCGCTCGCCGAAGTCACCCATCGCCACCGGGCGCCCCAGCCGGTCACTGAGGCGTTCACCGAGCGCGCTCAGGAACTCGGCCTCGGTGAGGCGGCCGGTCTCCAGCTCGAACAGGGGGTTGACCCCGTCGACGGCGGCCAGGTGCGCCATCGCCTCCCCGAGTGCCTCCAGTGACACGCCCGAGGACTCCTGGAAGGCCTCGAACGAGGCCCGCATGGGGGACGTGAGCACGCCGCCGAAGTCGCTGATGACGGCCTGGACGCCGGGCATCCGCGACTAGAGGCTGGCGAGCACGTACACGCCGGCGCCCTCGAGGCCGCGGCTGTGGCAGCGCATCGGAGCGACGCGCAGCGCAAGCTCGCCGGCGCTGAAGGCCACCCCGAGGCCCGCCGCTTCGGCCGCGGCGCGCCGCGGGAACTCGTTCTCGCCGTCGGACACCCACAGCTCGAGGCTGGTCTTCGCCGGGTCCCCGGCCTCCGTGTACGTGGTCGACAGCCGCGGATCGTTGACCGGCACCCAGCCGCCGGGGTCGAACAGCGTCGCCGCGAGGAGGTCGGCCCCGTGGTCGGAGGCGCGCCGCGAGCGCAGCGCGATCAGGGTGATCGCCTCGTCGGGGCCGAACCAGCCGCTGACGGCGCGCACGGAGGCGATCGCATCAGGCTTCAGACCGTCGATCTCGGTACGCGTGCCGCCGCAGTCGACGATCTGCTCGACGCCGTCGACCGAGAGCCGGCCGTGCACCCGGCAGAGCTCCTGCAGGCCGCTGACGTTCACCGGCGCATTCTCGTCGCTGTCGGGCTCCGCCGGGGTCTCGCCGCGGGGCTCGACGTGCAGCTCGAACCCATCGCCGCTGAGGCTCCAGGCGCGGTCCTCCACCGCCCACTCGGGTGCCGGCGCGGCGCGGGTCACATCACCGCTCCCGAACGCCAATCCGGCCTGAGCAGCCTGCACCGCCGCGCCCCACAAGCCCCCGTCGACGTCTCCGAACGCCAGCGTCCGGAAGGCCAAGGTGCTCGCCACGCTCATCCGGGCAGGTGCCGGGGGTCGACGTCGTGGGCGGTCGAGTCGACGTCGTACTCCGACGGCGGGCGGCCGGGGAAGCGCGTCGCGCGGACCATCAGACGGCTGCGGAAGTTACGCTCGATCGCCCGTCGCGCCAGGGCGCGGATCGGACTGAACAGCAGGGCGGCCCCGACTACATCGGTGATGAAGCCCGGCACGATGAACAGCAGGCCGCCGATGAGCCTCAGGGCACCGTCGATCACGGGACGACCCGGCGGGTGCCCGGCGGCCACCGCGGCACTCAGCCGCTGCCAGGCGTGGCGGCCCGCGGAGCGCAGCAGCCAGGACCCGATCGGCCAGCTGGCGAGGAGCAGCACGATCGTGAGCAGCACGCCGATCGCGTCCGCGACCTTGACGGCCACGAACAGCTCGGCGACCGGCCACAGGACGAGAAGCAGAAGGAAGAGCATCGTGACTTAAGGCTAGTCCAGGCCGAGCGCCGCGCGGGCGGATTCCAGCGCCGCCGGATCCGGCTCGTCATCGGGGGCCATGCCGAGGCTCGCCCGGGCACCGCGCTCCCAGTTGTAGAAGCCCACGTCGAGAGCCTCCAGCGGCACCCCGCAGGCCCGCGCCAGGTCGGCGGCGCGACGCTCGAGCAGCAGCGGGTCCCCGATCCCCAGGATGCGCTTGGCGGCGAGCGTCACGATGTCGGTACCGCCGAACCCCAGCGCGCTCGCCCGCAGCTCGTAGACGCCGAGCCGGCCGAGCGTGGCCAGAAAATCAAACCGCGCCCCACGGCCCAAGCCGGGCAGGGCGAGGCGCTCGAACGCCCGCGCGAAGCGCCGCTCGGGTGTCCACGCCCCCTCCCCGCCGATGGCCGCTGCCTGCGAGCCGGCGCGCTCGGCCCATGCGCGATACGCCTCAAGCGTCCGGGTCCCCCGTCCGGGCTCGTAGGCCGTACGCGGCCCCGTCGCCACGTCCTCCAGGACCGGCAGCTCACCGGAGGCCCACGGCGTGCGGGCCTGCTCGATCGCCACGAACGGCGCGTCGCCGTCCAGCGGACTCAGATAGGCGATCTCGAAGGCCAGCCAGGTCCGTTCCTCCAGATCGCGAGCCGGATCGGCGACCTCGGCGTAGAGGCCGGGCGGGTCGCTCGCCAGACGGCCGAGGCGTGCTGTCGCAAACGCCAGCTCGGTCGCGAGCCGGTCGGCGTCGCTTCCGGAGCGAAGACCGGGGACCAGCCCCGAGCGGTAGCCGTCCTCGGTCTCGCGGGCGAGCCGGCGGACGGTCAGTCCCGACGAACCTCGCGAGCCAGAGCCAGACCCCGAGCGCGAGCGAGCCGGGCTGCCGGACGCGGCGGCCCGAGCTGGTCGCACGGCCGGCGTTGACTGGCCTCCGGGGCTGACCACCGGGCGCATCTCCAGGTCCTGCTCGCGTGCACAGATCGGGCAGTTCTGGACGAGGCGGTTGTGGCGACAGAAGCTGGGCATTGAGGGACGATCCCAACTATAGGCGCGGCTCGCCGGGACTCACGGGGGTGGCACGAGAGGATGGCTGGGGTCATAGCCGGGCGGGGCGCTCTCGCGGCGCCGATGCTCGCGCCCGCGGGCGATCACCTCGCGGAAGCTGCGGAAGCGGAAGATCAGCACGAGGGCGGCGAAGCCGAGCGTCGAGCTCAGCACTGCCGTGGCGATCTGCTGGCCGACCGAGAAGGCGGCCACGTCGGTGCCGCCGGCGAAGATCGTCAGCAGCAGCGCCTGCTGGACACCGGCGCCTCCCGGGGTGAAGGGGAACACCGAAGCGACCACCTGCACGGCGAGGACGAGCAGGGCGTTGCGCAGCGATCCGCCGATGTGGAAGGCGTCGAGCAGCGCCCAGTAGGCGAAGAAGCGCGGGACCCAGCTGGCCAGCTGCCAGCTCGCCATCTGACGGACATACCGCCGGCGATCGGTGAGGATCGTCAGGCCGAGCCGGATCCGCTGCCAGAAGGCGCGCACTCGCGCCGAGAGCAGCGCGAATCCGACGAGGAAGAGGATCGCCAGCACCGTCAGGAAGAACAGCGTGAAGCGCATGTTCGACGCGAAGAAGCTGATGTCGAACGCCGGCAGCTTGGAAAAGTCCGGTGGCTTGGGAAAGACGCCCTGGGTGAAGGCGAAGGCCATGATGAACAGCCCGATGAACCAGTCGAACAACACCCCGGTGGACAGCGCGGCGGCGATTGTCGGGTAGGTGGAGTCGGTGATCGCCACCCGGGTGAGGAACAGCTGCGCGATGTTGCCCCCGCCGAGCGGGAACACGTTGTTGACGGCATAGCCGACCATGTAGCCCCCCCACACATCGCGCCAGCGCACCCGCCCATCCGGGTAGGCGGCCCGCACGGCGTTGAACAGGGCGCGCGAGCGCAGCAGGAGGTACAGCGCGTACAGGGCCAGCCCGATCAGCAGCGACGGCCAGCTGAGGCTCGCCAGCTGGGAGAAGAACGTTCCCGCCGACGAGAGCAGGCTGTCGATCGTGTCGATGATCGAGCTGCCGTGGTGGCCGGCGGCGGCGATCAGAAGAGCGGGACGCGACATCGACACACGGTCGCACACGCGGACTCAGCGACCGTTAAAGAGGACCGGGGGGCCCAGATCCATCTGGGCCCCCCGGAGAGCCAGGGAAGTGGGGGCGCAGTTCCCTGACCGACAGGGACGAGTTTCCCCGTCCCAAGCTGAGATCAAACCCAAGCCCCGAAAATCTTTATGTGAGCGCGCCGATGTCGCGCACAACTACAGACGGACCGTAGCACCTCCTCGCCGCATAGGGTAAGAATTTCGTCTCAGGACTGGCGCGTGGCGGGGCCGGTGAAAAACTGGTCTCCCGGCCGGACCGAGCCCGCCGCCTCGGCCTCGTGGCGCAGCGTCCGGTCGGACTCTCCGCTCCATGCTCCGACCGCCAAACGCTCGCGATCGGCGTCCATCGGGCTGCCCCCGAGGTCCGCGTTGACGATCCGCGCGCACTTGCGTCCCTCGGCGATCGCGGTGACGACCAGCGACTGGCCGATGCGCGCATCGCCGCAGGCATAGACGCGGCCGACCGA
>DATAUL010000413.1:0-37044 GCA_036268255.1 Solirubrobacteraceae bacterium
GCTCGAGGATCGGAATGACGTGCCCGGGAACGTTCTCCACGACCTCCGGGTTCTCCAGCGATCCTTCACGGGGACTGCGCTTGGCGTCAATCGAGCTGGGCTCCATCGGCTTCCTTTGGGTAGACAGCGTCGGGCTCGACCCACAAAACTACCAAAAGGCAATCGGGTATCAGGAATTTAGTACGTGAAGGGCGTCGTCAGCTCCGGCGAGCGGGCCACGGCCTCGTGCAGGGCCGCCTGCTGCCAGGCATCGCGCTCGGGCGCGGCGGGCGCGGACCCGGCCCCCACCCGCGCCGTGTCCCGCAAGAAGCGCTCGAGCGCCGCGACGACCGCGGCCGCCTCCTGAGGAGAGGCATCCGGAGCGACGATCGAGAGCTCGGGACGGCGGTTCATCGCCCGGCCAAGGCTATCGTCACGGCCCGTGCCGCCGCTCCCCGTTCTCAGTCACGACACGGTGCTGCAGGCCGTCTCGCCCGAGTTGGCGATCGAGCGCGTCCGCGAGGCGTTTCGCCGTCACCACACCGGCGAGTGGGCGATGCCCTCCAAGGTGTATCTGCCCAGCCCGCCACACGGCGACTTTCGCGCGATGCCGGCCCGCGGCGGTGGCCTGGCGCTGCTGAAGTGGGTCACGTCGTTTCCGGGCAACCCGGCGCGCGGGCTGCCGACAGTCAGCGGGGTGATCTGCCTGTCGGACGCGACGACCGGTCAGCCGTTGATGCTGCTCGATGCCCGCTCGGTGACCGCCCTGCGCACCGGCGCCGTCGCGGCCGTCGCCGGCCGGGCGCTCGCGCGGGCGGATGCCCGCACGGTCGGGATCGTCGGCTGTGGCCTGCACGGGGTCTGGAGCGCCCGATGCCTGGCGGCGGAGGGTTACGGGCCAGGCGTCTGCAGTGACCCCAGCCGGGATGCGGCGGCGCGGCTCGCGCTGGAGCTCGGCTGGAGTGTCGGCTCCCATGATGAGGCGCTGGCGTGTGACGTCGTCTGCTGCGTGACGCCAGGGGCCGAGATCGTCGTCGGGACCGACGACCTGCGCCCCGGACTGCACCTCAACATGCTGGGCGCCGACGGTCCAGGCAAGGCCGAGGCGGCGATCGACGCCGTGGCGGCCTGCGCGCTGTTCTGCGACGAGTGGGCGCAGGCGTCTCACGGCGGCGAGCTGACGGGCGCGATCGAGGCCGGCCGCGTCTCGCGCGACCAGGTGACCGAGCTCGGCGCGGTCCTGGCCGGCGACGCGCCCGGACGCGGTGCAGACGACGCGGTGACGCTGTTTGACTCGACCGGGCTGGCGATCCAGGATCTCGCGGTGGCGGGCGCCGCCTACACGGCCTGGCATGCCGGTGCGGTGGAGGCTGAGACCGTCAACCTCTGAACCGCGCGCAGTCGCTTGACAAAACCGCCGCGGCCCATACAGTCGCCGTTGGCAGGTAGGATCGGAGAACGATAGCGCGGGCAGAGAGGGGCGGTCGGGTATGACCGGAGTGCTGTATCGCATCGCGCAGTTCTGCGTGCGGCGTCGCTTCGTCGTGGCGATCGTCTGGGTGCTGGCGGCCGTCGCGCTCGTCGGCGTCTCCCATCGGCTGGGCGACAACACCAACGACAACCTCTCGCTCCCCGGGACCGATAGCCAGCGCGCCACCGATCTGCTGGCCAAGTCGTTCCCGGTCCAGTCCAACGGCACCAGCCCGATCATCCTCCATGCCCCCAGCGGGCAGCTGACCGACTCCAAGTACTCCGGCGCGGTCAACACCGCCGCCTCCGATCTCGCCAAGGCGCCTCATGTCGCGTCGGTGGTCAGCCCGCTGAGCACGCAGGGAGCCTCCGCCCTCAGCAAGGACAAGTCGACGGGATATCTGACGGTGGGCCTGGACGAGAGCTCCGGCAAGCTCTCGGTGGACGACGTGCAGACGATCATCGACGCGGCCGCCAAGCCGGCCCGCGCGGCCGGTCTGGAGGTGCAGACGGGCGGTCAGCTCGGGCAGAAGGTCTCCAAGCCGTCGACCGAATCGAGCGAGCTGGTCGGGATCGTCGCCGCGATGATCATCCTCACCTTCACCTTCGGGACGGTGGCGGCGATGCTCGTGCCGATTCTCACCGCGCTCTTCGCGTTGCTCTCGACGCTGGCGATCATCCGCATGCTCGGCCACGTCACGAATGTCCCCACGGTGGCGCCGACGCTGGCGACGATGATCGGGCTGGGGGTGGGAATCGACTACGCGCTGTTCATCGTGACGCGACACTTCCGCGGCCTCAACGATGGGCTGCCGATGCAGGAGTCGATCGCGCGGGCCGCGGCCACCTCGGGCGGAGCCGTATTCTTCGCCGGCGGCACGGTGACGATCGCCCTCGTCTCGCTCGCGATCGCCGACATCCCGCTGGTGACGACGATGGGCCTGATGGCGGCCATCGCGGTCGTCATCGCCGTCCTCGCGGCGCTCACGCTGCTGCCGGCCGTGCTGGCGATCCTCGGCCCGCGCATCAACGCGCTGCGGGTCCGCAAGCTGCAGCCGGAGTCAGCCGCGAAGACGGGCGCGTGGGCGAAGTGGGCGGCCGACATCGCCAAGCGGCCGGTGATCGCCGGTCTCGCTGCACTCACGATCCTGATCCCGCTCACCATCCCGCTGTTCTCGCTGAGCCTCGGCCAGCAGGACACCGCCGCCTTGTCCACGTCCACGACCGCCCGGCAGGCGTATGACCTGCTGTCGAAGTACTTCGGGCCGGGAGCCAACGGACCGCTGATCGTCGCCGTCTCGCTCGGCTCGCCGGCCCAGCCGGGCTCCTCCTCGTCCGGTGGCTCGGGCTCGTCGACCGGGAGCGATCCCCGGAGCACCGACCCGCGCCTGCAGACGCTCCAGAAGGACGTCTCCGCCGCCTCCGGGGTGGCGGCCATCACGCCGATCCAGATCGACAAGGCCGGGACGACGGCGTTCTTCAACGCGATCTCCAAGCAGGGCCCGGCGGAGAGCGCCACGACGAGGCTGGTCGGCCGGCTCCGCTCAACGGTGATACCGAGCGCGGAGAAGGGCACGAACATGAAGGCCGACGTGGGCGGCAGCACGGCTGCCTATGACGATCTGGCCTCGAAGATCTCCGGCAAGCTGCCCCTGCAGATCATCGTCGTGATCGCGCTGAGCTTCCTGCTGCTGGTGCTGGCGTTCCGCACGGTGGTGATCCCGCCGCAGGCGGCGCTGATGAACATCCTCTCGATCGGCGCCTCCTACGGGGTGCTGACCGCGGTCTTCCAGTACGGCTGGCTGAGCAATCTGATCGGGCTGTCCGGACCGGTTCCGATCGTCTCCTACGTGCCGCTGTTCATGTTCGCGATCCTCTTCGGCCTGTCGATGGATTACGAGGTGTTCCTCGTCAGCCAGATCGAGGAGCACGTCCATGCCGGCGAGGACAACAAGGAGAGCGTCGTGTCCGGGCTGGTCACGAGCGCCCGGGTGATCACCGCTGCCGCCGCGATCATGGTGTTCGTCTTCGGCAGCTTCGTGCTCAACGGCGATCCCACGATCAAGCAGTTCGGCATCGGACTCGCCATCGCCGTCATCCTCGACGCGACGATCGTGCGCTGCCTGCTCGTACCGGCGCTGATGCTGCTGATGGGCAACATCAACTGGTACATGCCGCGCTGGCTCGACCGCGTCGTTCCCCACGTGAGCATCGAGGGCGCCGAGTTCTTCGCCGCTCGCGATCAGAAACTGGAGCCAGAGCCGCCGCCCAAGCCGGAGCCCGAGCCGGTCTCGTGATGTGCGGCCTCACGTGAGTGAGGCACGGCTGCTCAGGCGCGGTGGCGTGGGGCGAGCACGCGCCAGCGGAAGCTGGCCCGGGCGAAGCCGCCGTGGCCGTCGGACACCCGGACGGTCACCCGGCGGGTGCCGGCGTGCTTGGCGCGCCCGGCGATGACGCCGGTGCGGGAGTTGATCTTCAGGCCGCGGGGCAGGCCGGTGGCCGAGTAGCGCATCGCCAGGCCGTGGCCGTCGCGGGCGCGGAGGCGGACCTGCACCCACTTGCCGAGGCGTGAGGAGCGAGTGCCGAGCCGGGCGAGGGTGATGGCGCTGGCCGGCAGGCCGGTGGCCGCGGCTGTAGCGCTCGCCTTGGCCTTGGCCGTCGTGGCTGTGGTGGTGGCAGCGGGGATCGGCGCGCCGCCGCACAGGGCGGGAACGATCGAGCGGCCGTTGGGGGTGCCCAGGCCGGAGGCCATGTCGTAGCCGGGGCCGGCGGAGAAGCCGGCGACGTGGTCATAGCCGTTGGCGCCACTGGTGACGTCGCCGAAGTTGGCGCCGTAAGCGGTGGCCGCGAGCTTGTAGAGGGCGGGGTTGGCGAAGCCGACGGGGTGTCCGGCGCAGGCCGGGGACGAGTCTGCCAGCGCGGTCAGGGCGGCCCACGTGGGAGTGGAGATGCTCGTGCCTCCCATCGTGTTCCACTGACCGTTGTAGTAGATGACGTAGCCGGTGTTCGGGTCGCCGTTGGCGGTGACGTCGGGGACCTCGCGGCAGGTGGTGCCGGCCGCGCCGCAGCTGACCGAGCTCTCAGACTGGGCAGCCGCCGCCTGGTAGGCGGGGCGGGCCCACACCGAGGAGACGCCGCCGCCGGTTGCGCCGTAGCTGTTGTTCCAGACGGTCTCGCCGGTAGCGTGGATCGAGCTGGCGCCGACGCCGGTGACCCACGGCTGGCTGGCCGGATCGTCGACGGACTGGCGGTGGTTGGAGCAGTCGTTGGAGCCGATGTCGCCGGTCGAGGCAAGGATCGTCTGGCCTTGGGCGGCGGCCTCCTGAAAGAGCGTGGACTCGGCGGCGGCTGTGCCGGGGCTCTGGTCACCCTCGCAGAGGCCCCACGACGTGGTGACGACCTTGGCGACGTTGTCGGAGACGATCCGGGCGTAGGTGTCGTAGGCACCGCCACCGGTGGCGGGTCCCTCGTAGACGCGGACGTCGGCGTGGGGGGCCAGGCCGATGACGTCCTCGATGTCCATTGCGGCCTCGCCGCTGCCCGAGCCGCTGCCGGCGCCGCCGTCGACGCCGACCGTGCTGACGGTCGAGCTGGTGTGAAAGCAGGACTGGAAGGCGGCCACGTCGGAGGAGCTGAAGGGCTCGAGCTCGTAGACGGCAACGGTCACGCCGCCGCCCTGGATGCCGGCGGCGTACAGGTCGTTGAGGTGATACCTGGCGGCGATCTGACTGGTCGTGTAGCTGGCCTGGCTCGTGGCCTCGGTGCGCGCGGCGGAGCACCCCTGGCCATCGGCGCCGGCGGAGGCGGCGTGACCGACGGGCTGCTTGGCGTGGGCGACGGTGACCCGCGGGGTGGTCGGCGCCAGCGTATTGAGCCCGACGATCCCCTGCACGAGGCCGGCCACGCTCGGATCGATCGACGGCCGGTTGGTGTTGGCAAAGCCGGTCTGGCCGTTGGGCAGAGCGAAGCGGCGCAGCGACGTGGAGAAGGCGGTCTCGACCGTTCCAGCGCTCGCGGTCACCGGCAGCGTCAGGCCGTTGGCCGAGATCTTGCCGGGGGTCAGGCCGTCCTTGACGAGCGATGTGCGCACGGCGGCGACCTGGGCGGCCGTGGGGGCAAAGCGAGCCGCGAACTCGCTGACGTTCAGGTAGTGGCGATACAGGGGCGAGCCGGGAGTCGCAACACCCTCGGCGTAGGCGGCCAGAGCGGCGGCGTCACGCGGGGCGAGCGCCACGGCGGCGTGCACGGTCCTGTTGTGGGCCACGGCGCCGAGCTCCTGCGAGCCGGCCGGGATCCCCGACTTACCGTGCGAGGAGGGTGCGAAGATCGCGGCCTGGGCCGGATTCGGCACGACGGCCACCGTGGCCACCACGAGAGCGGCCTGGAGAAGACGCGAGCGCCACACGACGCTTCAGCGGCCCCACTCGGGCGCGACCTGCGGTATGTAGCGGGGGTGTGCGCCCATGCCCCTTTATCGGGCCGGAGGGCTGGCACCCGTGACCTACCCGGGCGCGCCTGGACACATGGTGGATGGGCTGGCTTCGCCAGCCTGGCGAGTTCGCCCGGAGGCGAGCTCAGGCGCTACAGGGGGATGTTCCCGTGCTTTCTGCGGGGGCCCGGCTCGCGCTTGGTCTGCAGCGTGTGCAGGGCGGTGATGACCTTGGGGCGCGTCTCGTGCGGGATGATCACGTCGTCGAGATAGCCCCGCTCGGCGGCCACGTAGGGATTGGCGAAGTGCGCCTTGTAATCCTCGATCAGCTTCTGGCGGCGGGTGTCGGGCGTCGGCGAGGAGGCGATGTCGCGGCGGTAGATGATGTTGACCGCGCCCTCGGGGCCCATCACCGCCACCTCGGCACTCGGCCAGGCGAAGTTGAAGTCCGAGGCGAGATGCTTTGAGCCCATCACGTCATAGGCGCCGCCATAGGCCTTGCGGGTGATGATCGTGATCTTGGGAACGGTCGCCTCGGCGTAGGCGTACAGCAGCTTGGCGCCGTGGCGGATGATCCCGCCCCACTCCTGGGTGGTCCCCGGCAAGAAGCCCGGCACGTCGCAGAAGGTGACGATCGGGATGTTGAAGGCGTCGCAGGTGCGGATGAAGCGCGCCGCCTTCTCCGAGGACTCGATGTCGAGCACGCCCGCCAGCTGCGCCGGCTGGTTGCCCACGACCCCGACCGAGAAGCCATCCATCCGCGCAAAGCCGCAGACGATGTTGCGCGCGTAGTGCTCGTGGACCTCGACGAACTCGCCGTCGTCAACGATCCTACGGATCACCTCACGCATGTCGTAGGGCTTGTTGGGGCTGTCGGGGACGACCGTGTCGAGCTCGGGATCCTCGCGCAGCGGATCGTCCGTGGGCTGGACGCGCGGTGGGATCTCGAGGTTGTTCTGGGGCAGGTAGGAGAGCAGGTAGCGAGCGTCCTCGAGGCACTGGTCCTCGTCATCGGCGGCGAAATGCGCCACCCCGGACTTCGAGTTGTGCGACATCGCGCCGCCCAGCTCCTCGAAGCCCACCTCCTCGCCGGTCACCGTTTTGATGACGTCGGGACCGGTGATGAACATGTGCGAGGTTTCCTTGACCATGAAGACGAAGTCGGTGATCGCCGGCGAGTAGACGGCGCCGCCCGCGCACGGGCCCATCACCAGGCTGATCTGGGGGATGACGCCGCTCGAGCGCACGTTGCGCAGGAACACGTCGCCGTAGGCCCCCAGCGAGACCACGCCCTCCTGGATCCGCGCGCCGCCGGAGTCGTTGATGCCGATCACCGGGCAGCCGATCTTGGCCGCCAGATCCATGATCTTGCACATCTTCTCGGCCATGACCTCGCCGAGCGAGCCGCCGAAGACGGTGAAATCCTGGCTGAACACGCACACCCGCCGTCCTTCAATTGTGCCGTGTCCGGTCACGACCGCATCGCCGTAGGGGCGGTTGCGCTGCATCTCGAAGTCCGACGTGCGGTGGCGCACGAACGTGTCGAGCTCCTGAAAGGAGCCGGGGTCAAGCAGCTTTCCGATCCGCTCGCGGGCGGTGAACTTGCCCTTGGCGTGCTGCTTGTCGACCGCCGTCTGGCCGGCGTTGTGGATCGCCTCCTGGCGCAGCTCCTCCAGCTGGGCGAGCTTCTCGTCGGACGTCTCGGGTGCCTTTTCGCGCATCAGGCGCGCGAGTCTATGGGTTGGATGCGCGGGTCAGGTGCGCGAGTACGGCCGGTGATGCGCTGAGCCGAGAGAGTCCAGCGCCGCGTCAAGCGCGTCGAGGGTCGCTTGGCCGGCGCCGTCGACGAGCGTGACTTCGGGCTCGGACTGAGGCTCGGGCTCGGCAGCGTCGGCCGGTGCGTCCACGCGCCCGCGGCGGGGCCAGCGAAAGAAGACCCGGCTCAGGCGGCCGCGATGCGGAGCGGCGGGAACCTCGACGACCTCCAACTCGGGTCCCGGGTCGGGCTCGGCGACTGGCTCCTGCGCCGGCGCCGGCTTGTCACGGCCGGCAGTGAGGACGACTCGCGTCCCCCAGCCCGACGGCTCGAGACGCACCGTGCCGCGTGCGGCGTCGCCCTCCCAGACGACGGCGGTCTCGGGCTCGAGCTTCGTGATCCGGATCTCTCCGAACGCGCCCAGGTGTCTGGCCAGCGACGCCGCTTCGCTGCACTCCGCCCATAGCTCCGGGGCGGACTTGACGAGCGTGCGGCTGGCTTCGTGATCGGACATCTCGTCGGGTTTCGTGCGCTCGGGAGGGACTCCTTCCCCGCGGACCGCCTGTTGCACGGCTGCGCCCGTCAGGCGCGGCCGGCGCGCGCCACCAACCCGTCGAGGAAGACGTCGATGGCAAATCTGAAGCGTTCGTCGCCGTCACCGGAGATGAGCACGTCGCCGTGCCGGACGATGTTCGGGAACCGGTCGGCGGGCAACGCGGCGAACGCGGCCTCAAACCGTTCGGCGGTCGCCTCCCATGAGTGGCCGCGAGCGATGTGGACGGCGGTCTCCATCGCGGAGGCGGTCGTCAGCAGCGGCAGGATGTCGCACGCCCAGGCCGCGTCCTGCGGGGTGATGCCCCCGGCCAGCAGGAGCCCCAGCATGTAATCGGCAGCCAGCAGGGAGCGCTCGGTGGTCGGCGGATCCCCGACGGCGACGGCGGCGATCCCGGGATGGGTCTCCATCGCACGCAGCCAGCCCTCCAGCAGCGCGTGCAGCTGCTCGCGCCACCGGGCGGGATCCGGCTCCTCGATCGGCACGGAGCCGGTCACGCGGTCGAGCATCGCCCGCCGCAGCTCGTCGCGGCCGCCGATGTAGACATACAGCGACGCTGGGCCGGTGTCGAGCTCGGTGGCGACGCGGCGCATCGTGACCGCGTCGAGCCCCTCGGCGCGGAGGATCTTCAGCGCCGTCTCAACGATCAGACCCTCGCTCAGCGGCGGCTTGGCGGGACGGTCCCGGGTGCTGCGGGGGTGGGCCGTCGGCACATCGAGGAGTCTAGTTGACACGACGGCCGTTCGTCACGTACAGTGTTCGCTACGAACAACGTTCGCCACGAACAGTGTTTTGACTGGGAGGTCGACATGAGTGCATCCGCCCCACCCGTTCCCGCAGATTCCCCACCCGCCGAGGCGCTGAGCGCTCCCTACCGCTGGCGCTGGATCGTGCTGGCGGTCGTCCTGGCCGCCGAGGTCATGGACTTGATGGACGCCACGATCGTCAACGTCGCCGGCCCGTCGATCCGCGCCGACCTGGGCGGGGGCGCCACGACCCTGCAGTGGCTGTCGGCCGCCTACACGCTGGCGTTCGCGGTGCTGCTGGTCACCGGGGCCCGCCTGGGCGACATCTTCGGTCGCCGCCGACTGTTTCTGATCGGCTCGGCGGGCTTCACCGCGATGTCGGCGGCGTGTGCCGTGGCGGCCTCTCCGGGGATGCTGATCGTCACCCGGGCGCTGCAGGGCGCGTTCGGCGCGCTGCTCATCCCGCAGGGCTTCGGGATGCTCAAGGAGGTCATCCCCGAAGCGGAGATGCCCAAGGTGTTCGCCGCCTTCGGCCCCGTGATGGGCCTGTCGGCGATCGCCGCGCCGATCCTGGCCGGGGTGCTGATCGACGCCGATGTTCTGGGAACCGGCTGGCGACTCGTGTTCCTCATCAACGTGCCGATCGGACTGTTCGCGCTGGTCACCGCCGTCCGTGTGCTGCCGCGTGGGGCCTCGCACGCCGGAGTGCGGCTCGACGTTCCCGGGATGTTCCTCGTCGGGGTGGCCGCCGTGGCGATCATCTATCCGCTGATCCAGGGCCGCGCCGACGGCTGGCCTGTGTGGATTTTCGCAATGCTGGCGGCGGGCTTGGCCCTGCTGGGCGCGTTCGTCGCCTACGAGCGAGGTCGTCGCCACGCGCCACTGATCGAGCCCGGACTGCTGCGCAACCGCACCTACACGACCGGGATCGCTGTCGCGCTGGCCTTCTTCGCCACGTTCGCCGGCCTGCTGCTGATCGTGTCGCTGTTCTGTCAGCTCGGCGAGGGCTTCTCCCCGATCCACGCCGGACTGACCCTCACGCCGATGACGGTCGGCATGGTGATCGCGATGATCCTCTCGTTCGCGCTGGTGGGAAAGCTGGGCCGCCACATGATCCACATCGGCGTTGCCCTCGTCGCCGCCGGGACGATCGGGATGGCGCTGACCGTCTCCGGCGCGCACTCGGTGACCTCCTGGGAGCTGGCGCCGGGCCTGTTCGTCATCGGCCTCGGAGCCGGGTTCAGCTTCGGCCAGCTGTTCGATTTCATCCTCGCCGGCGTGGCCATGGACGAGGTCGGGTCGGCGTCAGGCGTGCTCAACGCCGTCCAGCAGCTGGCCTCGGCGCTCGGGGTGGCGGTGCTGGGAACTGTGTTCTTCAGTCATCTCGGCGTCAGCCATCTCCCCACCGACGGGCTGGCCACCACCGCCTGGGTATGCCTGGTCCCGCTGGCGATCACGGCGCTGCTCGTGTTGCGGCTGCCGATGCAGGCGCGCCAGGAGCACTAGCCGCTCGCGTCAGAGGATCGTGGCCGTCCCCAGCTCAGCGCCGCTCGCCGGCCGGGCGGCCGCCGCCTCACTCAGTTCGCCCGGGCTCGCCCACGCGTCCAGCGCGCCGGTGGCCGACAGGACCCCGAGCGCCTCGGTGGCCACGGCGAGGAACTGGAGCCCCGACAGGGCGACGCATTCGGCCACCGCCTCGGCCACCGTGCGCGCCGGGCTGTAGACCCGCCGGGTGACGATCGCCTCGAATGCATCCGCCTGGGCGAGGAGGGCGGCCCCGTCATCGATCTGCTCGGCGGTCAGCCCGTCGGGGTAGCCCCGGCCATCGGGGCGCTCGTGGTGACCGCGGACCCAGGTCACCTGCTCCATCGTCAGCACGCCCTGGAGCATCTCGGCGCCGACCGCGGCGTGGCGCTTCATCTGCTCGTACTCCTCCGTGGTCAGCGCTTCCGGCTTGAGCAGGATCGCGTCGGGGACTCCGATCTTGCCGACATCGTGTACGAGCGCCGCCTCCTGCAGGCGGGCGACGGGGGCGGGGGTCCAGCCGGCTGCCGCCCCCAGACGCATGGCCAGCGAGGCGACGCGCTCGGAGTGGCGGCGGGTGGCCGGGTCCTTGGCGTCGATGGCACGCGCCAGTGCGCCGATCCCCACGAGCGCTCGCGTGCGCTCGAGGTGCCTGGCGCGATCGACCGCGCTGAGCTCGCGCACGACGTCGGGATCGAACACACACGCGCGGTTGCGGCCGTGGGCCTTGGACCAGTACAGCGCGCCGTCGGCAAGCTCGAACAACCGCTCCGCGCTGCCGGCCGTCGCCAGGTCGCAGATCCCGGCCGACGAGGTCACGACGGTGCCCTCGGCATCGCGCAGCGCCGCCGTGACGGCGGACCGGGCCCGCTCGACCGTCGTCAGGGCACTTATCGCGTCGGCGTTGTCGAGCACGAGGGCGAACTCGTCGCCGCCGACCCGCGCCAGCAGGTCGCCCGGGCGGACGAAGCCGCGCAGGACTCCGGCGGCGGCCGTCAGCAGATTGTCGCCGGTCCGATGGCCACGCATCTCGTTGACGACGCGGAAGTCATCGATGTCGAAGAGCACCAGGGACAGCGCTGCGCCCTGACGTTGCGCGCGGGCGACCGTCTCCTGCATCGCCTCGTGGAATGTGCGGTGGTTGACCAGGCCGGTGAGCGGATCGCTCGTCGCCTGACGGACGAGCTGCTCCTGGGCTTCGATGTTGCCGATCGCCTGGCCGGCCAGCTCGGAGAGCTCGATCTGGCGGCGGGCGTCCTCGCCGGTGTAGGCCTGCGGATCCATCGAGGCGGTGATCAGCCCGCCCCATCGCCGGCCGCCGGCGTAGATCGGCACCGCGAAGGCCGCCTGGCAGCCCGCGGCGCCGAAGACCTTGCTGATCGTGCCGTCGGCGGCCGCCGAGCGGATCGGCCGGCCGGCCGCGATCGCCCGGCGAAACTCGTGAGCGGGGTCCGACACGCGGATCCCGAGCGCCAGCTTCAGGCCGTCGTCGGCGGTCCAGTTACCGAGCACCTCGGTATGTGTGCCGCCGAGGTCGCGCCCGACCGAAGCCGCCCGTACGCCGAGCAACTGTCCCAGCTCGCGGGCGATCATCTCAAACAGCGCGCCTGGCTCGGTGCCCCGCACCACCGCCTCGGCGACGCGACGCAGCATGCCGTGCTCGGCGGCCAGCTGCGAGGCCTGCTCCTCGGCCGCCTTCTGCTCGGTGATGTCGGTCAGCGAGGCCAGCAGTCCCTCCGGGAACGGCCGGATGTGGGTCCGGTACCAGCCCGAGAAGCCCTTGGCCATGAACTCGCGCTCGGCGTTGGAAGCCATCGCCTCGCGGTAGTTGCGCTCGATCAGCGTACCTCGGATCTTGGGGAGTAGATCCCACAGCGAGCGGCCCAGGTCGGCCGTCCCGGAGACCGGAAAGTGACGCTCGAATTCTCCGTTGGCGAACAGCAACCGCCACTCCCGATCGACGGCGAACAGCATCACCGGCGCCGCTGACAGGAGCGCCTCCTCCCACCACCGATCACGCTCGCCGAAGCTCACCCAGCTTCGACCCCGAGACGAATTGCAGCGTTCACCTGGCTTTCAAGTGTATTGGTCTCGGGTGTCCGCGAGCCGCATTTTCCGCACCCGGAATGTCGAGGTTTGGAGCGGTTCTGTGAAGGATGAGATATGCGAGAGGCCGTCAGGCGCCCGCGTGAGTGGCCATGAAGAAGACCGTGAGCACCACGATCGCGGCCTGCACCGCGCCGGCGATCGACAGCTGCCTGAACGCCGCCCGGTAGTCGGCGCTGAACGAGAACGCGCTCAACTGGCTGCCGGCGGCGGCGGGCGACACCGCCAGGTCGCGCGCGGAGACCTGAATCAGCTTGCGGACCCGGGGCGCCATCACGCCTCCCTCCACGGCGCCGATGGCGATCACCGCGAAGAAGCCCCACTGCACGTAGAAGGCGTGGAACTGGTCCTCCTTGGAGGCCAGGTAGATGCCACACACGAGCACGATCAGCAGGCCCGGGTAAACGAGCTGGCGCGTCAACAGCTGCATCATCCGGAAGAACCAAGGCATCGCGCTCGGTTCGAGGCGGGAGCCGACGCCGAAGAAGATCGGATAGGCGAAGATGACGCCGAAGCCGACGACCACCCCGAGAATATGGACGGCCAGGACGAGGTCCTGGAAGGCGACGGCTGCAACGAGCACCGCGGCGGCGCCTAAAAGGCTGGGCGGTAGTCGCCGAACACGTCGCGCATCGCTCCGCAGACCTCGCCCACCGAGCAGCGGTCCTTGAGCGCCTGACGCAGCGAGGGCAGCAGGTTGTCGGTCCCCGCGGCGGCGGCGCGCACCTGATCCAGGCGGGTCGTGACCAGCTCCTGGTCGCGGTCGGCCTTGAATGTCTTCAGCCGGGCCACCTGCTCGCGTTCTGACTCGGGGTCGACGCGCAGGATGTCGGGCACCTCGACCGAGTCCTCGACGAACCTGTTGACGCCGACGACGATGTCCTGCTCGGTCCGATAGCGCTCGTGGTAACCGAACGCCGATTCCTCGATCTCCGCCGTCATGAACTCGATCGCCCGCACCGAGCCCCCGAGCTGGTCGACCTTGTCGATCAGCTCCTGGGCGCGGGTCTCGATCTCGTCGGTCAGTGCCTCGACGAAATATGAGCCCGCGAACGGGTCGACGGTGTCGGCCGCCCCGGACTCGTAGCCGATGATCTGCTGGGTGCGGATCGCGATCGTGGCGGCGTGCTCGGTGGGCAGCGCCAGCGCCTCGTCGAAGCCGTTGGTGTGCAGCGACTGGGTGCCGCCGCACACGGCGGCAAAGCCCTGGAGGGCCACCCGGACGATGTTGTTCTCCGGCTGCTGGGCGGTGAGCGTGACGCCGCCCGTCTGCGTGTGGAAGCGCAGTCGCCAGGAGCGCTCGTCCTGGGCGCCGAAGCGACGCCGCATGATGTGCGCCCACATCCGCCGGGCGGCGCGGAACTTCGCGACTTCCTGAAAGACGTTGTTGTGACCGTTGAAGAAGAACGCCAGCCGCGGGGCGAAGCGGTCGATCTCCAGGCCGGCATCGAGCGCCGCCCGCACGTAGGCGATCCCGTTGGCCAGGGTGAAGGCCACCTCCTGTACCGCCGAGCAGCCCTTCTCGCGGAAGTGATAGCCGCTGATCGACACGGTGTTCCACTTCGGCACCCGCTCGTCGCAGTAGGCGAACAGGTCGGTGGTCAGGCGGATCGCCCCCTCGGGCGGGTAGATGTAGTTCCCCCGGGCGATGTACTCCTTGAGGATGTCGTTCTGCGTGGTGCCCCGCAGCTGACCGGCGGGCACGCCCTGCTCCTCCCCGACCAGCTCGTAGAGCAGCAGCAGCACGCTCGCCGGCGCGTTGATCGTCATCGACGTCGACACCTGGTCCAGCGGGATCTGATCGAACGCCATCCGCATGTCGTCGATCGAGTCGATCGCCACCCCCGTCCGGCCAACCTCACCCAGGCACCGCGGATCATCGGAATCCAGGCCAAGCTGCGTCGGCAGATCGAAGGCCATGCTCAGCCCCGTCGACCCCTTCGACAGCAGATACCGGTAGCGCTCGTTCGATTCCTTCGCGCTCGCATACCCGGCGTACTGGCGCATCGTCCACAGCTGCTTGCGGTACATCTCCCGATGCACCCCCCGCGTATACGGATACTCGCCCGGCTCCCCCAGCCGCTCACTCAGGTCCTGCGGCAGGTCCCGCTCGTCATACAACGGGGCGATCTCAATCCCACTATCGGTGAAGTGACGGGGGTCGTCGGGGCCGACAATCGGCGCAATCGTCCGGTGCTCGTCTGCTGTCGCCATGCGGTACGTGACGTTACCGGTTGCCGGGCTGCGTGGATGGGCTCACGCTCTCCATTGCGTGGGATGGGCGGACGGGCGCACGCTCTCCATTGCGTGGGCCGCCAAGTTCGGTTTCGTTGTGAGGTATGGGCCTGGCCCGAGCAATGGAGATCGCGGGCCGCCCGCCCATAGCCACCTCCAGCCCACCACCCCGCTCGCACCAGAGCCGGGGCGCCGGCCGACGCCCCATACCCCAGCCCCACTCGCGAAGAGCCGGAGCCTGAGAGGTCAGCGGGGCACGGTGGACGCCAGCGCGTTGCTCGGGAGCCCGGTTGGCGCCCCACCACCCGTCACAACCCACAGCCAGGCGAGCGAGCAACGCGAAGTCGCCCGCCGTGCCCCCGTCCCGGTTCGAGAAGTTGCCTCATTAGAATCCGACAAATTGCCTTATTTAGATTCGATAACCCGTATCTTTAGAGTCCGATAAGTTGTACCCTACACGCGATGACGCCAACCCTCCTCACTACCCCATCGCTATACAGGCGGCGTGTCCTGGACGACGAGCTCGACGAGTTGATGGCTGGCCTGCCTGCCATTGCGATCGAGGGCGCCAAGGCGGTGGGGAAGACGGCTACCGCGATGCAGCGCGCGCAGACCGTGTACCTCCTCGATGATTCCGACCAACGGGCCATCGCCAGCGCGGACCTCGATCGACTGCTCGCGGCGCCACCGTCGATGCTCATTGACGAGTGGCAGAACGTCAGCGCGGTGTGGGACCGAGTGCGTCGGGCCGTCGACGCCGGAGCGCCGCCGGGCAGCTTCTTGCTGACCGGCTCGGCGTCGCCCAAGGACACCGGCACGCACTCCGGCGGCGGACGCATCGTGAGCCTTCGCATGCGCCCCTTGTCGCTGGCTGAGCGATGGCCGGGAGAGGCGACGGTCAGCATCACCGAGCTCCTTCGTGGCAGGAGGCCCCAGGTCGTCGGCGAGGCCACACATCGGCTTGAGGACTACACCGAGGAGATACTGCGCTCCGGGTTTCCCGGGCTCAGGAGCCTGACGGGCCGTCCGCTCCGGACCCAACTGGATAGCTATCTGCAGCGCGTCGTTGACCGCGACTTCGCTGAACTCGGGTACACGGTGCGCAACCCGGAGGGACTGTTGCGCTGGATGCGCGGCTACGCAGCCGCGAGCTCGGGCACCGCGTCCTACGAGAAGATTCGCCGTGCTGCCGTTGGCCGCGAGGAGCCCGCGGTTTCGAGGAGCGCGGCTGAGCCTTACCGGGAAACGCTGCAGCGGCTCTTCCTACTCGACCCGGTCCCCGCCTGGGCGCCTACGGGAAATCGCCTGAGCCGGGTCGCGCTTCCCGACAAGCACCAGCTTGTGGATCCGGCGTTGGCCGCTCGCCTCCTAGACGTCGGCGCCCAGGATCTTCTAAGCGGGACGGGACCTGAGCTGGTGACGCCGAAGGACGGTGGATTGCTCGGCGCGCTGTTCGAGTCGTTGGTCACGCAGTCGGTCCGCGTCTACAGCCAAGCCGCCGAGGCCACGGTCGGACATTTCCGCACGCAGGGCGGCGAGCGCGAAGTGGATCTCATCGTCAAAGGTGAATCCGGTCGGGTGATCGGCATCGAGGTCAAGCTCGCCGCGGTTCCGCAGGAGCGCGACGGCAAGCACCTGAACTGGCTTGAGCACGAGCTCGGCGACGAGCTGCTCGACAAGGTCATCGTCTCCACAGGCCGCAGCGCCTACCGCCGCGAAGACGGAGTCGCAGTCGTTCCCGCCGCGCTGCTCGGCCCCTAACGAACGCACACTGGCGGCCCCGCTCGCACCAGAGCCGGGACGCCCGCCGACGCCCGAACCCCCGGGCCCACGCGCGAAGAGCGCAGACGAAGGCGCCAGACGGGCCGCGGTGGTCGGCAGCGCGTTGCTCGGGAGCCCGGTCGGCGCCCCAGCACACGTCACAACCCACAGCCAAGGCGACCAGCAACGGGAGGCCGGCCGCCGCGGACCGGCCCGAAGCTAGAGAACCTTGTGCAGGAAGACCTGCGTCCGCTCATGCGTCGGGTTGTCCAGGACGTCGGCGGGCTTCCCGGACTCGACCACCACCCCTGCGTCCATGAACACGACGGTGTCGGCCACCTCTCTGGCGAACCCGATCTCGTGGGTGACGACGATCATCGTCATCCCGTCGAAGGCAAGCCGGCGCATGGCGTCGAGCACGTCGCCGACCAACTCGGGGTCGAGCGCCGAGGTCGGCTCGTCGAACAGCATCAGCTTGGGCTGCATGGCGAGCGCCCGGGCGATGGCCACCCGCTGCTGCTGGCCGCCGGAGAGCGCGACCGGGTAGACGTTGGCCTTGTCTGAGAGGCCAACCTGGTCCAGCAGCGCCTCGGCGCGCTTGCGCGCGTCGGCGCGCTTGACACCCCCGACCTTGATCGGAGCGAGGGTGACGTTCTCCAGCGCCGTCATGTGGGGAAAGAGGTGGAAGTGCTGGAAGACCATCCCGATCTCGGCCCGCTTGCGCGCAACGTCCTTCTCGTGCAGTTCGTGCAGCTTGTCCCCGGCCTCGCGGTAGCCGACGAGCTCGCCGTCGACCGACAGCCGGCCGGAGTTGATCTTCTCCAGGTGGTTGATGCAGCGCAGGAACGTGGACTTGCCCGAGCCCGAGGGTCCGAGCAGGCACATCACCTCGCCGCGCTGCACCTCCAGGTCGATGCCCTGCAGCACCTCTAGGCGCCCGAAGCGCTTGTGCACGCCCTCGGCCTGCACCATGGGCTTGCTCATCCGACGGCGCCTCCGACCCCACCGGCTCCGCCGCGGCCCATGCCCAGCCATTTCGCCCGCATCGTCATCTGCTCGGCTCGGGAGAACCCGCGCCCGAAGCGGCGCTCGATGAAGTACTGACCGACATACAGGACGCTCGTCATCGCCAGATACCAGATGCTGGCCACGATCAGCAGCGGAATCGTCTGGTAGGTCGCCGCGTAGATCTGCTGGGCGCTGAACAGCAGGTCGAACACGGACCCCAGGACGATCACCAGCGAGGTGTTCTTCAGCATCGAGATCGTCTCGTTCCCGGTCGGCGGGATGATCACCCGCATCGCCTGGGGCAACACGATCAGCCGCAGCGTCTGCAGGCGCGACATGCCGAGCGACTGGGCGGCCTGCGTCTGCCCCTCGTCGACGGAGATCATCCCGGCGCGCACGATCTCCGCCATGTAGGCGCCCTCGTTGAGTCCGAACCCCAACAGCGCTGCCACAAACGCGGTCACCACGGAGTTGTAGTGAAGGGTCACGATCGCCGGCCCGCCGAACGGCACGCCGAGCGCGATGTTGTGAAAGAGCGCCGCGCCGAACTCCCAGAAGAGCAGCTGGACGAGCAGCGGCGTGCCGCGAAAGAACCAGATGTACAGCCAGCTGAAGCCGGAGACGACCGGGTTGGGCGAGAGCCGCATCACCGCCATCACGACCCCGAGAATGATCCCGATGAGCATTGCGAGCACCGTCAGCTCGATCGTCTTCAGCACACCGCTGAGGATCCGATGGTCGAACAGGTAGTGGCCGACGACCCCCCACATGAAGTTGGGGTTGACAACGACCGCCCGGGCGATCGATGCCGCGATGATCAGCACGATCACCGCGGCGACCCACCGCCCGGGACGGCGGACGGGCACGGCCTGAATGTCGTCAGGCCGTGCCGTGTGCTGCTTGGATGACCCTGAGGTGCTCACCCCGGAGCCGTATTTCTACTGATTACGAGGCCGCCCCGTTGATCTTGACCTGTCCCGGGGAGATCGCGCCCTCCTGGACGCCCCACTTGGTGATGATCTTCGTGTAGGAACCGCTCTTCATCAGCGCCTTGAGCGCGGCCTCGACGGCCGGAGCGAGACCGCTCTTCTTGGGGATCGCCAGCCCGTACGGGGCGGCGGCGAGAGTTGGACCGACGAGCTTGAACTGCCCGTTTGACTTCTTGACCGCATATTCAGCCGGCGGCGAGTCGGCGAAGCCGAGCTGCGCGCGGCCGGAGGAGAGCGCCAGGTTGGCGCCGTTCTGGTCCGGGAACGAGAGCACCTTCACCGGCTTGCTGCCGCATTTCTTGCTCTGCGTCTGGGCGTCGGCCTCCTCGGTCGTGCCCTTCTCGACGGCGACCGTCTTGCCGCAGATGTCAGACAGGGTGGAGATCGCCACTCCTCCTGATGCCTTGGTGAAGAACGACTCGCCCGCGGAGAAGTAGTCGACGAAGTCGACCGTCTTCTCGCGCTCCTTGGTGTCGGTGAACGACGAGGCGCCCATGTCGTACTTGCCGGCCGCCAGGCCCGGGATGATCCCGTCGAAGGTCTCGTTGACCACCTTGGCCTTGAGCCCCATAGTGGCGGCCAGGGCGTCCGACAGGTCGGCGTCCATCCCGATCACGGTCTTGCCGTCGGAGGCGAAGAACTCGTTGGGCGCGTAGCTGGCGTCAGCCGCCACGGTCAGAGTGTCCTTGGACTTGATCGCCGCCGGGACGAGCTTGGCGACCGCCGGATCGGCGCCCGAGGCCGGCGTGCCACCGGAGGCCGCGCTGCTGGACGCGGCGGTGCTCGTCGCGGCGCCCGACGATGAGGCTGAGGACGACGACGAACTGCTGCTGCTTCCACACCCCACGACGACCACGGCACACAGCGCCAACAGCGTTGCCGAGAGCCAGCCCCTCCAAATACGCATAGAGCTCCTTCGAAATCGGTTTGCACCCCCGGAAAACGGGTCGCGTGAGGATAAGGAACATCCTGGGCGTCGGCACGACACGTAGCGCAGCCCTAACAGAGGCGTAGCCTTGATGCGATGCAGGTTCGAATCCAATTGTTCGCCGGGTTGCGTGAGCGCGCCGGAGCCAGCGAGGTGGCGCTCGATCTGCCCGAGGGCGCCCGGGTGGCCGACGCGCTCGCCCAGCTGCAGCACGTGACCGGTGACGTCCCGGTGGTGATGGCCGTCAACCAGGAATATGCCGACGAGGCGATGCCGCTGGCGTCCGGCGACGAGCTGGCGCTGATCCCGCCGGTGTCCGGCGGGTCGGTGGGCGTGGCGCACGTCCGGGTCACCGACGAGCCCCTCACCCTCGATCCGCTGATCGAGCGGGTCCGCGATCCTCGGGCCGGCGCGGTCGTGACCTTTTCCGGCGTCACCCGCGACGTGGCCCAGCTGGACTACGAGGCCTACGTGGAGATGGCCGAGCGCAAGCTGACCCAGATCGTCCAGGCGGCGGTTGAGCGCCACGGGCTGTGCTCGGCGGCCGCCGAGCACCGGATCGGGGTCGTGCCCCTGTCCGAGCCGTCGGTGACCGTCGCGGCGTCGGCACCGCACCGCGGCGAAGCGTTCGCGGGGGCGCGCGAGATCATCGACGAGATCAAGGCCCAGGCTCCGATCTGGAAGAAAGAAGAGGGCGAGTGGAAAGCGGGCACGAAGCCGGGCTGAGCGCCCTCCCGGCGGTGCATGAGCTGGCCGCCCGGCTCGATGCGCCGCGGGGCGACGCCGTGGCCGCGGCCCGCCGGGCGATCGACGAGCAGCGCGAGCGATTGCGCCACGGGGGTGACGCGGTCACGATCGAGACCCTGGCGGAGCGAGCCCGTGTCCACCTGCAGCCGTCGCTGCGGCGGGTGATCAACGCCACGGGGGTGATCCTGCACACCAACCTCGGGCGGGCGCCGCTGCCCTCCACGGCCCGGGACGCGGTGGCGCGGGTCGCCGCGGGCTACTCCAACCTGGAGCTGGACCTCAGCTCCGGGGAGCGTGGCTCACGGCATGACCACGTCGCCACGCTGCTGCGCGAGCTGACCGGTGCGCAGGACGCGCTCGTCGTCAACAACGGCGCGGGGGCGGTGCTGCTGGCGGCCACGGCGCTTGCCGGTCCGGGACGAACGATCGTCGTCTCCCGGGGAGAGCTGTTGGAGATCGGGGGCGGCTTTCGGATCCCTGACGTGATCGCCCAGTCGGGAGCGACGATGATCGGGGTCGGGACCACCAACCGAACCCGGCCGGCCGACTACGCCCGAGCGCTGGCCGGTATGGATGGGACCGACTCAGTCGTGCTGCGCGTGCACCAGTCCAACTTCCGCACCGTGGGCTTCGTCGAGCAGGTGGCGATCGAGGAGCTGTGCGGACTCGGGGTGCCGGTGATCGACGACATCGGCTCGGGAGCGCTCGCCGACGGCGTCCCGGCATTCGCCGACGAGCCTTCGCTGCGCCGCTCGATCGTCGCCGGTGCGGCGCTCGTGTGCTGCTCGGGCGACAAGCTGCTCGGAGGTCCGCAGGCGGGACTGCTGATCGGCACCGCGGAGGCGATCGCCGCCGCCCGTGCGCATCCGCTGGCCCGCGCGCTGCGGATCGACAAGCTGTCACTGGCCGCACTCGAGGCGACGCTGGCGCTGTACCGCGACCCGGGACGAGCCCGTACCGAGATCCCGGTACTGGAAATGCTCGAGCGCACCCCGGTCGAGCTGCAGGTGATGGCCGAGCGGCTCGCCGCGGGCATCGGGGAGGCGGCGAGAGTCGTGTCCACGGTCTCCCGGGTCGGCGGCGGAGCGCTGCCGCTGGCCGAGCTGCCCGGGCCGGCGGTCGCGCTCGCGGGCTCGCCTGCGCCGCTGGCCGCCGCCCTGCGCGCCGGCGAGCCCCCGGTCGTGGCCCGGATTCACGACGGCGAGGTACTGCTCGATCCGCGGACGCTGGCCGCCGGCGAGCTGGAGTCGCTGGCCGGCGCGGCCCGTCGCGCGCTCGCCCGGCCATGACCGAAGCGGGGCCGTTGACCCTCGGCACCGCCGGCCACATCGACCACGGCAAGACGGCACTGATCAGGGCCCTCACGGGCGTCGACACCGACCGGCTGGCGGCCGAGCGCGAGCGCGGGATCTCGATCGAGCTCGGGTACGCGCCACTGCAGTTGGCGTCCGGCCGGCGGCTGTCGGTGATTGACGTTCCCGGACACGAGCGCTACGTGCGCACGATGGTCGCCGGCGCAACCGGGATCGACCTGTTCCTGATGGTCATCGCCGCCGACGACGGGGTGATGCCCCAGACACGCGAGCACGCCGCGGTCCTGCGCGCCCTGGGCGTGACCCACGGGGTGGTGGCGGTGACCAAGGCCGACGTGGCAGACCCGGCAGACGCCGTCGGGCAGGCAGCCGAACTGCTTCCCGGCATCGAGGCGGTCCCGCTCTCCTCGGCGACGGGCGCCGGACTCGACGAGTTGCGGGCGGCGCTGGAGCGTGCCGTGGGCGGCGCGGTCAGCCGCGCCGGAGCCGACCAGCCCGCCCGGCTGCACATCGATCGCGTGTTCACCGTCCGGGGCGCGGGAACGGTCGTCACCGGCACGCTCTGGTCCGGCGAGATCGGAAGGGGCGACGTCGTCGAGCTCGCGACCGGCGCACGGCGCGTCCGGGTCCGCGGCGTCCAGGTCCACGACGAGGCGGTGACGCGAGCACGCGCCGGGCAACGGGTCGCGGTCAACCTCGTCGGCGTGGCCACGTCGGACATCACCCGGGGCGACGTGCTCGGCACGGGCCTGGCGGAGACCTATCGCTTCGACGCGGCGCTCGAGCTCGTCGACGAAGACGAGGCCGAGGGGACGCGGGTCCAGGTTCATCACGGCACGCGCGAAACGCCGGCACGGCTCACCTGGCTCGGCGGCCGCTTCTGGCAGGTGCGCCTCGAGCGGCCGCTGATCGCGGACGCCGGCGATCGCGTCATCGTCCGCCGGATCGCCCCGCCCGACACGCTCGGCGGAGGCGTGATCCTCGACGCACATCCCCGCCGCCACGGCCCCAGCCGACACACAACCGAGCGCCTGAGCCGCCTCGCGCGGGGTGAGGTGATCGAGGAGGACGAGAAGGCGGCTCCCGCCGCCACCGAGACGGCCGTGGCCGAAACGCCGGTGTTGTCCGCCGCGGCCCTGGCCACCGAGCAGCGGCTGCGTGAGGCGTGGCTCGAGCCGCCGCTCGACTCCGAGCTCAACGGCGCCGACCTGGCCGGGCTACGGGCGGCCGGCCGTGCCGTCCGCGTCTCGCCGACGCTGCACTTCCACACCGACGCGCTCGCCGAGGCGGAGCGGCGGGTCGTCGAGCTGGCCGGCGGACCGGGCGGGTCGGTCACCGTCGCCCAGGTCCGTGATGCGTTCGGCAGCTCGCGCAAGTTCGCCACCGCTCTGCTCGCCCACCTGGACTCCGCGCGGGTAACGGTGCGACGCGGGGATGAGCATGTCGTGCGACGCACTCGGTAGATTGGCCGCCATGTCAACCGCCCTCGTCACCGGCGGCGCCGGCTTCCTCGGTTCGCATCTGTGCGACGAGTTGCTGGCCCGCGGTCACCGCGTCATCTGCATCGACAACTTCGAGACCGGCTCACTGGAGAACATCGAGCACATCCGCACCGACCAGTTCGAGTACCGCCAGATCGACATCATCGAGCCCTACTTCGTCGATGAGCCGGTCGACTTCGTCTACCACTTCGCCTCCCCGGCCTCCCCGATCGACTACCTGCGCCTGCCGCTGCACACGCTGAAGGTGGGCTCCTACGGGACCCACCACACGCTCGGGCTGGCCAAGAAGCACCGTGCGCGCTTTCTCACCGCCTCCACCAGCGAGGTCTACGGCGATCCCAAGGTCCATCCGCAGCCGGAGACCTACTGGGGTCATGTCAACCCGATCGGCCCCCGCGGCGTCTACGACGAGGCCAAGCGCTACGCCGAGGCGCTGACGATGGCCTATCACCGCCAGCAGGGCGTCGACACCGCGATCGTTCGTATTTTCAACTCGATCCTGGCCGACGAGCAGGTTCTCTACGACGACGGCCGCGAGTTGCGGCATGAGACGGTCTCGGAAATGGCCGGGCGGTTGACGCGCTACGCCGTGGCCGCCGGGTACGTGCCCAAGTCCGCCCCCCGGGCCAGCGGCGTGGCCCTCCTTCACGCGGGGTTCTCGCCGGCGATGGAATATCCGTTGGAGCACTTCACCGTGCCGTCGTTCACCACGGGCGGCAGGATGGTGTCAGCGCCCACACAGGCGCTCATCGCGCATCCGACCGACGAGCGCTGTTACGAGCTCCGCACCCGCTACGGACGATCGGTCAAGGTGACGGGCCATCACTCCGTCTTCGTGGAGGGCGACGACGGCGAGCCGGTGGCCAAGCCCACCGAGGATTTGGAGGTCGGCGAGGCGATCGCCATCGCGCGCCGGATCAGCGTTCCCGAGCGCGACCGCCGGCAGATCAGCATGAGCGAGGTCTGGCGCTGGAACGAGGGTGACCCTTGGGAGCTGACGATCGAGGCGCCCGGCCTGGGCGAGCTCGCCTGGGAGCACCGCCACGACCTCTTCGGCCAGCTCGTCTCGCAGAACCGCAACGCTGGCCCGAACTGGCGCAACGGCGCCTGGACGAAGATCATCCGCATGCGGCGGTCCGACCGGATTCCGCTGCCGTGCTTCTGGCGCCTGGGCATTGAGATGCCCGACGACGCGCAGGTACAGATGCGCTGTGCCGGGCTCAGCGTGCCGATGCCGAACCGAGTTGAACTCACCGACGACATGCTGTGGCTGCTGGGGCTGTGGGTCGCCGAGGGCTCCTGGCACGAGAGCGACCACGACTCGTTTCTCTCGCTGAACGGCGACGCCGGCCTCCTGGAGCGCGCAGCCGCGATCTTCGAGGAGCAGCTGGGCTTGCACGTGGTACGAACCGCCGCCTCCCCTGCCCGGGCCGCGTCGATCTTCATCCACTCCCGCCTGCTGGTCGGGCTGATGGACTTCCTCGGCTTCGGCAACAACGCCAAGCGAATCCCGGGATGGATTCTCGGGCTGCCGCTCAGCCGGCTGAAGTGGTTCATCGAGGGCTACCGCGAGGGCGATGGCGTGCACTCGGGCAGGCGCTTGGAGGAGCAGACCGAGCATTACTTCAGCACGGTCCACGATCAGCTCAAGGACGACCTGATCGTCGCCTTCGCCCGATTCGGGCTCGTGCCTTCGGTGGGCCACGACGAGACGACGTTCAAGCCCACGACCGGCGACCGGAGATACCCGTTCTGGGCGCTCTCGCTGTGCAGTGTCTCGCCCTGGAGCCCGCTGGAGTGGGACGCCGGCGTCACCCAGGAGCTCAACGCGCGCGTGCATGGCGATCTGGTCTGGGCCCAGATCCGCGCGATCAAGGAGGTGCCCGCCACCGATCTCGTCTACGACTTCTCCGTGCCCGGCCTGGAAAACTTCTGGGCCGGAACGGGGGTGGTCGCAAAAAATACCTATGGGCCTCGAATGAGACCTCATGACGGCCGGGCGATTCCGACGTTCATGCGCCAAGCGCTCCAAGATCGGCCGATCACAGTGTTCGGCGACGGGTCCCAAACACGCTCGTTCTGTTACGTCGACGACCTGATCCGCGGGATCATCGCGCTGTCGGAGTCCGGGTATCACGATCCGGTCAACGTCGGGAACCCGAAGGAGTTCACGCTGCTCGAGCTTGCCGAAGCCGTGATCGACATCACCGGGTCGAAGTCGGAGATCGTCCATGAGGCGCTGCCGACCGACGATCCGCAGGTCCGGCGGCCGGATATCACCAAGGCCCAGGAGCTGCTCGGCTGGAACCCGGAGGTGGCGCTGCGCGAGGGTCTGCAGCGCACCCTGGACCAATCCGGGCCGGAAACGCTCATCGGGTCCGCCCGCTGACCACCGCACGCGACGAAGCGGCAAGTCGAATACCAGATTCCTCGTAACTTCGGGGACCGGATACCGTTACCACGAGGCAGGGGCCCTCGGCTTCTGCCCTGCATCGTGACGATCGACCACAAACAGGCAATCCACAGTCGTACGACGGGGAGGCATGCGGATCGTCATCCGCCGGCCCCGTTGGTGCTGCCCGAGCGCGACGTGCGGCGCAAGCGTCCACCATTTTTCTCGTTCCTGCTGCGCCGCGAGACGTTGCGGCGCCTCTCCCGCGTGGTGTCGCTGCTGGCGCTCGACCTTGTCGGCGTCACCGCCGCGATCTTCACCGCGCTGGGTCTCAAGTTGGCGGTCCGCGGCAACTTCACCGTCGACGCGGCGTGGGCCAACACCCGGTCGGCGCTGGCCTTCGCGTACCTCCTGACCGTGCTGATGTTCGCGCGCGCCGACCTGTACGCCGACCGCCCGCGGCGCCCCGGGCTGCCGAAAATCGTCGCCGCGCTGTTTCAGGCGACGGTGCTGGGGTTGGTGTTCTCGCTGGCCAACGGCAATCACTTCTCGAGTTACTTCCTGTTCTACGGCTCGCTCTTCTTCGGGCTCGTCTACATCTCTGGCCTGCGCGAGATCTACACGCGCGTGACCGGCTGGGCGCTGGAGCAGGCCGGCTACCGGCGCCGGGCGCTGCTCGTGGGCTCGGGCCGCCATATCGACGCCGTGGCCCACGCCCTGGGAGGACGCTCGCGGACCAACGTCGATCTCGTCGGCTACATCTCGCTCACTCCGCGACCGCAGAACGGCCTGCGCTCGCTCGGCCAGCTCGACGATCTCACCGAGGTGCTCGCTGCCCAACGCGTCGACGAGGTGATCATCGCTGACCCGGACTTCCCCCAGGAGCGGGCGCTGGACCTCGTCGACCGATGTCACCAGCGCGGCGTGACCGTCCACGTGGCCCCCTCGACGATGGAGATCCTGATCGACCGGGCCGAGTTCAGCCCCGGCGAATCGGTGCCGCTGTTCACGCTGCGCCCGCCGGTGTTCGACGGAATCCAGTTCGCCGCCAAGCGGACGTTCGACCTCGTTTTGGCCACGATCGGACTGGTCCTGATCGCGCCGCTGCTGCTCGCCTCGGCGGTCGCCGTCAAGCTCTCCAGCCGCGGCCCGATCATCTACCGCTCGGTTCGCCCCGGCATCGCCGGCAAGCCGTTTCGCTGCTTCAAGTTCCGCACGATGCGCGTCGACACCGACATCCCGGAGGACGAGCTCGAACAGCTCAACGAGTCCTCCGGCGCGCTTTTCAAGATCCGCGACGATCCGCGCCTGACCCGTGTCGGGCGCTTCCTGCGCCGCTTCTCGATCGACGAGCTGCCCCAGCTGGTCAACGTCGTGCGCGGCGAGATGTCGCTCGTCGGGCCACGCCCGCTGCCGATGCGCGACTTCGAGCGCCTGGAGGAGTGGCACAAGAAGCGTTACCTGGTGCTGCCGGGAATCACCGGGCTGTGGCAGGTCTCGGGCCGGGCCGAGCTGGATTTCGACGACCTCGTGCGGCTCGACTTCCTGTACCTGGAGCGCTGGTCGGTGTTCCTGGACATGTCGATCATGATCAAGACGATTCCGGCTGTGCTCACCCGGCGGGGCGCGTACTGAAGGACGCCGCGCCGCCTCGACGGCGGTTCTCTGTAGCCTGGGCAGCCGAATGCCGCCCACCGACCGGTTTGTGATCAGCTTCGCCGCCGAGCCGCCCCAGGAGTCGCTTCCGTACGGGCGCTGGGCAGACACTCTGCGCGAGCACTTCCTGGCCGCCTGCCGGGAGATCGACTCCGAGGACGAGGACCTCGGCGAGGCTGGCGACATCGCGTGGTTTCCGGACCGCAGCTACTCCGGACGCACGTACGTGCCGGCGGTGGCGCGAACGACCACCGGCTATGAGCTCTTCGGCTACGTGTCCTTCAGCGAGAGCTCGGGCGGGCCGAACGAGTTCGAAGCGGTCGCCGACTTCACCTCCGAGACGGCGGAGTCCAACCCCGACTGGAAGCTCGACCTCAACGACGACGTCGTCGGCGAGTGGCGCGGCGAGAAGGGCAACCGCGCCGAGATGACGCTCGTGTGGGGCGTCCCGCTGATCCCCGGCGGCGCGATCGTGACCGCCGAGCTGGCCAGCCTGGCTGTCGACCAGTGCGAGCTCGTCGAGGAGCGCTTCACCCTGGTGGCGCCGGACAACTACCGCTCGGACTACCTTGAGGTCAAGCTGTGGGACAACCGCGGCTCAGAGCTGGCCTCGGAATCCCTGTACGTCGACGACGACGAAGACGAGGGCGACGAGGAAGAGGAAGACGACTCCGACCGGCCAGGGCCGCACTCGGCCGACAGCTGGGGTTAGGCCTGCGTCTCGGCCGCCGGGAGCGAGGGCTCGGCGCTCGCGGGGCGGACCCGCTGACGCGTGAGGGCGGCCGGAAGCCGCGTTGCGACCTCCTCGTCGGTCAACGGGTAGTGGCAAGCCGCCACGCCACCGCCGGCCTTGGTCTCGAGCATCGGCTCCCGATCAGAGCACAGCGGCTGGGCCTTCGGACAGCGGGTGTGAAAGCGACACGCCGACGGCGGATTGGCCGGGCTGGGCACGTCGCCGGTGAGCAGCTGGCGCTCACGCTTACCGCCGGTCGGATCGGCGACCGGCACGGCGGAGAGCAGTGCGCCCGTGTACGGATGGCGAGGCGTGGTGTAGAGCACGTCGCTGGACGCCAGTTCCACCACCTTGCCCAGGTACATGACGGCAACGCGGTCGCACATGTGGCGGACCACCGAGAGGTCGTGGGCGATGAAGATCAGGGTCAGGCCCAGCTCGCGCTGAAGGTCGCGCAGGAGGTTGAGTACCTGAGCCTGGATCGAGACGTCGAGCGCGGAGACGGGCTCGTCGGCGATCAGCAGCTTGGGCTCGAGCGCGATCGCGCGGGCGACGCCGATCCTTTGGCGCTGGCCGCCGGAGAACTCGTGGGGATAGCGGTTGTAGTGCTCGGGGTTGAGCCCGACCCGGTCCATCAGCTCCTGCACGCGCTTCTTGCGCTCGCCGGAGCCGGTGTACAGGTTGTGGATCACAAACGGGTCAGAGATGATCGAGCCGACGGTCTTGCGGGGGTTCAGCGACGAGTAGGGGTCCTGGAAGACCATCTGCATGTCACGGTGCAGCGCCTTGAGCGCGTCGCCCTTCTGCTCGGCGACGTTCTTTCCCTGGAAGCTGACCGTGCCGGAGGTGGGGTCCATCAGCCGGCAGAGCAGCCGAGCGGTGGTGCTCTTGCCGCAGCCGGTCTCGCCGACGATCCCCAGCGTCTCGCCCTGCTCGACGTCGAACGACACTCCGTCGACCGCCTTGACGGCGCCGATCTGGCGCTGGATGACGATTCCCTTCTTGATCGGGAAATGCTTGACCAGCTCGCGGACCTCGATCAGGGTGCTCACGACTGCACCTCCTCGCCGGGCAGTTGGGCGTCTGACTCGAGCTCGCCGTGGAGGTTCAGATGCGAAGCGTCCGCCGGAGGCGCCAACGCGCCCACCGAGGCGGAGGCCATGCGCTGCAGTGACTCGGGCTCGCGCCCGGCCTCCAGTCCCTCCCAGATCTGGGTGCGGACGTTGGTCTTCAGCAGGCAGGCCGAGACATGTGAGCCACCGTCGCCCTCGACGGCCTCCAGCCGCGGATCAACGCGTTTGTGCGCCTCCTGGACATACGGGCAGCGGGGATGAAAATGGCAGCCACTGGGCCGGTTGATGAGACTCGGCGGCCGGCCGGCGATCGGCACCAGCTCCTCGTCACGCGGGTTGTCCAGGCGCGGGATCGAGGTGAGCAAGCCCCAGGTGTAGGGGTGCTGGGGGTGATGGAAGATCTCGTCCGCGCTGCCGCGCTCGACGATACGCCCGGCGTACATCACAGCGATGTCGTCGGCGATCTCGGCGACGACGCCGAGATCGTGGGTGATGATGATGATCGCCATCCCCAGCCGCTTCTGCAGGTCCTCGAGCAGGGCGAGGATCTGCGCCTGGACGGTCACGTCCAGGGCGGTCGTGGGCTCATCGGCGATCAGCAGCTTGGGCTCGTTGGCCAACGCCATCGCGATCATCGCGCGCTGGCGCATCCCGCCGCTGAACTCATGCGGGTACTGGACGACGCGGCGCTTGGGATCCGGGATCCCGACCAGGTCGAGCAGCTCGACGGCGCGGGCCTTGGCCGCGGAGCGAGAGAGGCTGCGGTGAGCCTGCATCGCCTCGACCAGCTGGCTGCCCACCTTGTAGAACGGGTGCAGTGCCGACAGCGGATCCTGGAAGATCATCGCCATGTCGTTGCCGCGGACCTGGCGCAGCTGGTCGTCCTCCAGAGTGACCATGTCCTGGCTGTCGAACATGATCCGGCCTTCGATCTGCGAGCGGCGGCTGCGCGTGAGCCCGAGCGCGGTGAGCGATGAGACCGTCTTGCCTGAGCCCGACTCGCCGACGATCCCCAGCGTCTTGCCCGCCTGCACCGTGTAGGAGATCCCGTCGACGGCGTGCACCACGCCGTCGTCGGTGTGAAATGAGACCCGCAGATCCTCGACGCTGAACAGCGGATCGCTCACCGTAGACCGCCCCCCCGGTCAATCGGTCCCGCCCACCCTCTCACGAGTAGCGGACTCGCGGATCGAGATACGCGTAACTGATGTCGACGATGATGTTGGCGATCACGATGAACAGCGCCGCCAGAATCACGGTGCCCTGAACGATCGGAAAGTCCGATTGGACGATCGCAGTGTAGTTCAGCCGTCCGATCCCGGGGATGTTGAACACGGTCTCGGTGATGACGGCACCGCCGAGCAGCGCGCCCACGTCGAGGCCGAAGATGGTGAGCACCGGGGTGATCGCCGAGCGCACGCCGTGGCGCCAGATGACACGCCGCTCGCGCAGGCCCTTGGCCCGGGCGGTGCGGATGTAGTCCTCGCCCATCGCCTCGATCAGGCTGCCGCGCAACACCCGCGAGTAGATCGCCGCCGACGTGGCGGCGAGCACGAACCACGGCAGCAGCAGTGACCCAAACCATCGTGCCGGGTTCGAGGTCAGCCCGACGTAGGTGTTGGCGCCGAGGAACACGTGGAAGCGACCGATGTCCTTGGCGAACAGGAACAGGACGACGAGGCCCAGCCAGAAGACGGGCATCGAGACGAACACGAGGGCGACGCCCATCGACACGCGGTCGAGGATCGACCCCCGCTTGATGGCGGAGATGATCCCCACCGGGATCCCCATCAGCAGCCAGATGACGGCGGCGCCGACGGTCAGCGACAACGTCGCCGGCAGGCGGTCCTTGATCAGGCCGAGCACCGGCGCGCCCGAGTAGAAGCTGTAGCCGAAGTTGAAGTGCAGGATGATGTTCTTCATGTAGCTGAAGAACTGCGTGTACACCGGCCGGTTGAGACCGAGCTCCTGACGGATGTGAGCGATCGTCGCCGGGCTGGAGTTACGACCGGCGCGCAGGACGGCGGGATCCGCCGACGGGAGGATGTCGAAGAACAGGAACGTCAGCGCGCTCACCAGGATGATGAGCACGATCCCCCAGAGGACGCGGCGGGCGATGTAGGTGGCCATGAGCGGTGGGTGGAGAGGGGTTGTCGGTCCGAAGGCGAACCGCGGACCCCGCCAGATGTGCGACGGGGCCCGCGGCTTCTACCGAGTTACTTCAGCGACGTGAACGAGAAGTCGAAGAGGCCCTCGTTCCAGGCCATGTTCACCGGAGCGACGTTCTTCGAGAAGATGTTCGCCTCGCTGTCGAAGTCCTCGGGGACCGCGACCGCCTGGTCGACGAGCATCTTGTCGATGTTGGCCCACGCCTGAGCGTGAGCTGCCGGATCGTTGATCAGCGCGGCCTTTGCCATCGCCTTGTTGATCGCCGGGTCGTTCTGCTGGCTCCAGTTGGAGTTGTTGGTCGGGACGATCGCCGGACCGTAGAACGGCGCGTAGAGCACGCTCAGCGGGTCGGCGAAGTCACGGATCCAACCGGCCGTCGGGCAGGCGTCGATCTCCTGCTTGGGCACGCCGCAGTACTTGGAGTACATGACCGACTGGTCGACCAAGGAGACCTTGGCGTGCAGGCCGATGGCGGTGGCGGCGTTGTTGACGATCTGAGCGATCGCCGGGCCGTTGCCTCCGGACCCGACCACGATCAGCGTTGTCTCCTTGCCCGTGTACTTGCCGCTCGGATAGCCGGCCGCCTTCATGTATTTCGCCGCCACGGCGAGATCGCCGTTGACGTTCTTGTTGAAGTCGACCTGCGGTCCGGCCGCGCCGCCCGCCTGGTCAAAGCCGTTGACGCCCGGGTAGATGAAGTGCGTCCCGGGGGTGGCGACGAGCAGTCCGCCACGGGCCTTGACGATCGCCATGCGATCGAGGGCGGCCCACATCGCGCGGCGGATGTTGACGTTCTTGAACACGCCGTGCTGGGTGTCGAGCGTCAGGTAGTGATCGCCCGAGCCCGGCGTGAAGTTGATCTGCGACGGATACTGCTGATAGGCCTGCTTGACGATTGAGTTCTCCACCGTGTCGAGCTGAACGGAGCTCTGGCCCTTGAGCACCTGCTGGCCGATGACCGTCGCGTCGCCGCCGATGCTGAACTTGATCTCGTTCAGATACGCCGGGCGGAAGTCCGTCTTCGCGTTCCAGTTGGGGTTGCGGACCAGCGTCTCGGACTTGCCGGGCTGGTAGCCGATGCCCTGGATCTTGCCCTTGCTGTTGGCCTGGATCATGTACGGGCCGGTGGAGACGAGGTACGTCGTCCCGTAGGTCGTCGGCGCATGCTTGTCCAGCGGCCCGACGAACTCCTTGGGCAGAGGCGCCGACAGTGGAAGGCTGAGAGCGCTGATGAACACGGCGGCACCCGGCTTGGTCAGGTGAAAGACGAGCGTCGTGTTGTTCGGGGTCTCGATGCCCTTCAGCGGGCCGCCCTTGTAGCTGGCACTCGTGGAGCCGACCAGGGGCGCCGGCGAGCCGGCGCCGAAGTAGGCCGGCCAGTACGCGTTGCCGACGTTCGGGTTCGCTCCCCGCTCAAGCGCGAAGGCGACGTCCTTGGAGGTGACCGCGCGGTTGACCGGCGGGCTGAAGCGCACGCCGGAGCGGATGTGGACCGTGATCGTCTTGCCGCCGTCGGTGATCCCGCCGTTGGCGGTCGTCGGGATCGTGGTCGCCAGATCCGGGCGCAGCGTGGTGGCGGAGTTGGGCGGATAGGAGAACAGCGGCCGAGCGGTCGCCTGGATGATCCCGTAGTCCAGCGCGTAGTACGCGGATCCCGGATCGAGATGCTCGAAGTCACCGTTGGAGAGGACCGTGAGCGTGCCGCCCTTCTTCTTACCGAGCAGCTGCTGGCCGTTGATGCTCTCGCCCGGCTTGAGCGGCGGCGCCTTGACGCCACTGCTCGTCGTGGCGGAACCTCCGCCGGACGAGCTGCTCGACGACGACGAACTACCGCCGCAGGCCGATATCCCAGCGGCCAACAGCAGGGTGACCGCGAGCGCGATCAGGTTGCGACTACCCCTCATAGGGTCTTGCCTCCTGTGTGTGACGCGGGGCCTAACTCCCAAATGAGCTGCGCTCATCTCGACTCCCCGCGCGGGTTGAGAGCGTCCAGCAGGCCGTCGCCGACCAGGTTGAACGCCAAGACGGTGAGCAGCAGAGCCACTCCGGGAAAGACCATGAACCACCAGGCGGTGTTTGAGATGCCGCTCGCATCGGAGATCATCTCGCCCCAGCTGGCCGTCGGCGGGCGGATCCCCACCCCCAGGTAGGAGAGGCCGGCCTCGAGCAGGATGTTCGTCGGGATCAGCAGGCTGGCGTAGACGATCAGCGGCGCCGTGAGATTGGGCAGGATCTCCCGGAAGAGGATCCGCCGGTTGGAGGCGCCCAGCGATCGGGCCGCTTCGACGAACTCCTTCTCACGCAGCGACAGCACCTGCCCGCGGGCGATGCGGGCGATGTAGGTGAAGCTGGAGATCGTGATGATGAACAGCACCGTGCCGATTCCCGGCTGGATCAGCCCGCCGGCGCAGCCGCGCACGCCGCAGGCAGCGCCGATGCCCAGCCCCAGCACGAGCACCGGGAAGGCGAGGAACACCTCGACGATGCGCGAGACGACCGTGTCCACCCAACCGCGGTAATAGCCGGCGAGAAGGCCGATCACCGTGCCGATGACGGTGGCGATCCCGGTGCCGAAGATCCCCACCTCGAGCGACACGCGGGAGCCGTAGATGATGCGGCTGAGCACGTCGCGGCCGACGGTGTCCACGCCGAACGGGTGCGCGCCCGTCGGGCCCAGCGGCGCGCCGAACGCGTCGGTGGCGTTCGGATCCTGGACGTTGGGACCGGGCAGGCCGAGCAGCTTGATCACCAGCGGCGCGAGGATCGCAACCAGAATCAGGAGGAGGATGAAACCGGCCGAGACCATCGCCACCCGGTCGGCACGAAAGCGGCGCCAGAACAGCTGCCGGGGCGAGCGGGCTGCGACATCACCGGCGACCAGCTCGACGGCGTCAACGGACCCCTCCTCGGCCAGCAGCTCCGTCGCGGAGCCGACGCTCATAGCTCAGCCATCGTCGTACGTCGCAGCAGGACGTCCTCCACCATTCCGGGATCGAACCACATGCCGGGTCCGCTGTCAGCAAACATTAATGCTTCCTCAACGAATAGGCGGCACGTCAACCCGCCGGATAGCCTCAGCGCTCGCGGCCCTCGTAGCTCAATGGATAGAGCACGCGCCTCCTAAGCGCGGGATGCAGGTTCGATTCCTGCCGGGGGCGACTCCCCCTCCGGCGCGGCCGCAGTCCCTGTGGTTGCTGCGTGCTACGGTCGGCGCCTCCTCGTGTCCGAGAGCACGCTAGACACGGTGCAAGCGCCCCCTCCGCCCCGGCCGCGGGCGACGGCGCCCTCCCCGCCCGACCCTGAGCTGTGGACGCTGCGCCGCTTCGCGCGGCGCCATCCGTGGTGGACGGTCGCGGTGGGCGTTCTCGTTCTGTCCGTCCTGCTCGTGCTGTGGGCGGGTACGCGACCGGGCTTTGATCCCTACGGATGGCTGTCATGGGGCCACCAGACGCGCGCCGGCAACCTCGACACGAACGCCGCGCCCTCGTGGAAGCCGCTGCCGTACCTGTTCACCACGGTGTTCGCGTTCGCCGGCCACTACGAGATGCGCCTGTGGATGATCACGTCGGCGGCGATCTCGCTTGCCGGGGTCGTGTTCGCGGGCCGGATCGCCTACAAGCTCACCGGCGACTCGCCGGAGCGGCGGTGGGCGCCGTGGGTCGCCGGCGCGTTCGCCGGCCTGGCTCTGCTCGGCATGCGTGACGAGCTCGGCTACAGCTACTTCCACTACATCCTCAGCTCCCAGTCGGATCCGATGATCGTCACGTTCTGCCTGGCGGCCATCGACTGCCATCTCGACGACCGGCCCCGGGCCGCGTTCGTGATGGGCTCGCTCGCCGCCCTCGGCCGGCCTGAGGTGTGGCCGTTTTTGGGGCTCTACACGATCTGGCTCTGGCGCGAGCGTCCGCACACCCGCCTGCTGCTGGTGATCGGCGTCGTCGTGATGGCGCTGCTGTGGTTCGGGATCCCCGCGCTCACGTCCCGCTCATGGTTCGTCGCCGCCGACAACGCCAATGGCTCGGGCCGCGCGCCCTCCGGGAACCGCATCACGGCGGTCATCCACCGCTTCGTCGACCTGCAGCACTGGCCCGTGGAGCTCGCCGCCCTGTTCGGGGTGGGCTTGGCGGCCCTGCGCCGCGACTGGACGTCGATCGCGCTCGCCGCCGCGATCGTCGCGTGGGTGATCGTGGAGATCGCCTTCGCGCTGCACGGCTGGCCCGGCCTCGGCCGTTACATGTTCGAGGCCGCCGGGGTCATGGTCGTGCTCGCCGGGGCGTGCGTGGGCCGGCTGCTCGCGGGCGTCCGCGTGCAGCGATCCTCGCTGCCGTCATGGGCCGGCGCCGGGCTCGTTGGGCTGCTGGTGATCGCCCTGATCCCGCCCGCGGTCTCGGCCGCGCACAACGAGCACAAGGACATCGTGCATCAGCGCAAGCGCACCGCGGAGATCAATCGGTTGGTGAGCGTCGTCTCGGCCCTCGGCGGCGCCGCGCGGGTCCGGGCCTGCGGGGAGCCCCTCACCCGGCTCGAATACCAGACGGCGCTCGCCTACACGCTGGGCGAGAATGTCAAGTCGGTCGGCTTCAAGTATGGCCAGGCGATCGCCCACGGCAACCCGATCGTCCTGTTCACGCCGTACGCCAAGGGGATCGGCTGGCAGGTGCGCCCGATGCACCAGGTCGCGCCGAGCTGCCGCTCGCTGCCTCAGATCAACCGCTGAGGCCGGACCGGCCGGCGGGGCGCGGTCAGCCAGTCCGGTCCGGGCGCTCGGGATAGACCTCGTCGATCGTCGTCAGTGCCCGGTAGGGCACGCTGGCCGCCTCGGCGATCGCCGCCCCCCCGCCGGCCAGCCGGTCGCAGATGGCGAGCACGCCGACGACTCCATGGCCTGCCTCGCGGATCGCGTCCAGCGCCCGGATCGTCGAGCCGCCGGTGGTGACAACGTCCTCGACGAGCATGCAGCGGTCGTCGGCAGCCAGCAGCGGTCCCTCGATCCGCCGGGCCAGACCGTGGGTCTTGGTCTCCTTGCGCACGAAGAACGCCTTGACGTCGGCGCCCCCGGCGAGCGCCGCGCAGGCGATCGGATCGGCGCCCATCGTCATCCCGCCGACCGCCGTCGCCGACCACTCGGCCGCCTGCGCGGCCACGAGCTCGGAGAGCGCGGCGAACCCCGCGGGCAGGAGGATCGCGCGCTTGGCATCGACCAGGTACTGGGCCGTGCGGCCGCTGGTGAGCACGACCTCGCCGATCACGAGGGCGTGCGTGCGCAGCTCGGCCAGCAGCCGCTCGCGAGCCGATGCGCCGACGGTCATCGCCTTCTAGTAATACACGTCGACGCCGTCCCCGATGGCCAGCCAGTCCCAGACCGAGATCGCGTCGGTGATCGGGAGCCGCATGCAGCCGTGGCTGGCGGGGTAATCGGGCGCCGGGTCAAAGCCGTGGATGGCATATCCCCCGGTGAAGAAGTTCGAGAAGTACATGCCGTCGGGCAGATAGCCCGGCGTCCGCAGGTACACGTGGAACCGGCCGAGGATCGTCGGCGTCGACGGCTTGCCGGAGCTGATCGGGTAAATCGCCTCAACCTTGCCGTGGTCGATCAGCGCCAGCAGCTGCAGCCCGAGGTTGCCCTCCGCATGCCGGCCGTCCTTGGGATAGCGAATCGGGAAGGAACCGCGGCCGGCAAGCAGCTCGGAGACCGTCAGACCGTCGAGGCTCTGCGACGTGCCGTGACGCAGCAGCCGATGGTAAGCATCGATCGCCAGGCCGGTCTTCTCGTCATAGACGCCCGACTGCGGGATGTAGATGTGCACCGCGGCCAGCTTCTGCTGGATCAGCTGCACGAACCCGCCGGTCGCGCCGAAGCCGACCTGGGTGTCCAGCGAGGCGACGCCTCGCGAGCTGGTGAAGCCCTGCATCGGCGCGGTGCGCTTGTGGACGACCTGGAGGTGCAGGATGCCAGGCTTGGGCGCCGTGACCAC
>DATAUL010000414.1:0-2882 GCA_036268255.1 Solirubrobacteraceae bacterium
GCCACGGTGATCGTCTCGGTGCTGAGCGGCCTGGTGATCGTCGGGCTCGTGTGGACGCGGCGCTTCGAGCTCGCGCGCTACGGGGTGGCGGTGCCGATCGCGGCCGTCATCGCCGGCTGGGCACTGGCCCGCTATCCCACCCTGCTGCCGGGCCTGAGCGTGCACCGGGCGGCGGCGCCCCACGACACCCTGGTCTGCCTGATCGTGGCCGTGCTGGCCGGTGGCGCGCTGCTGTTCCCGTCGCTGGCCCTGCTGTTCCGGTTGATGCTCGGCGGCCACCTGCAGCCGGCCACCGCGGAGCGCGCCAGGGCATCCCCGCTGACGGCGATCCCGCTGCAGCCGGGCCTGGGCGTGCGGGCGGCGGTGGCGCTGCTGATCGTCGGGGTCGGAATGCTGAACGCAGCCGACGCCCCGTGGGCGCATGCGATCGGGGTGGTCAGCCTGTTCGGCTTCATCATCGTCGGCTTCGCCGCGATCGTGCCGCCCGCGCTGGCCCAGGACAGCTGACGAGATGCCGAGCGCCTGGCGGGTTGTGACCGGTCAGGCCGGGGCGCGCGTGCCGGCGCGCTCCCAGCCGATCGCCGGCCCGACGTGGCGCGCGATCGTCTCCAGCATCTGGGCGTTGTACTCGACGCCGAGCTGGTTGGGCACGGTCAGCAGCAGCGTGTCCGCCTCGCGCACCGCGGCGTCGCGGCTGAGCTCGTCGGCGATCACGTCGGGCTCGCCCGTGTAGCTGCGCCCGAAGCGGGCGTAGGCACCGTCGATGTAGCCGAGCTGGTCGTGACCGTCGCCGCGCCCGCCGAAGTACGCGCGGTCCAGGTCAGAGACGATCGGGATCACGCTCCGGCTCACCGAGACGCGGGGCTCGCGCTCCCATCCGGCCTCCGCCCACGCCGAGCGGAAGATCGAGATCTGCTCGGCCTGCAGCTCGTCGAAGGGCACGCCGGTGTCCTCGGTGAGCAGTGTGGAGCTCATCAGGTTCATGCCCTGTTCGCCCGTCCACGCCGCCGTCGCGCGGGTGCCCGAGCCCCACCAGATCCGGTCGGCGAGCCCGGGCGACTGGGGCTGGATCGGAAGGTGCCCATCAGAGCCGGTCATCTCCGGGTCGGCCGGGGCGACGCCCGCGCCGGCGATCGCCGCCCTGAACAGCGCAGCGTGCGAGCGGGCCATGTCGCCGTCGCTGTGGCCCTCGGGGGCGCGGTAGCCGAAGGACTCATAGCCGCGCAGGGCGGGTTCCGGCGAGCCGCGGCTGATGCCCAGCTGCAGGCGTCCGCCGCCGATCAGATCGGCGGCCGCCGCCTCCTCGGCCATGTACAGCGGGTTCTCGTAGCGCATGTCGATCACGCCGGTCCCGATCTCGATCCGGCTCGTCCGCGCCCCGATCGCTGCCAGCAGCGGAAACGGCGAGGCCAGCTGGCGGGCGAAGTGGTGGACCCGGACGTACGCGCCGTCGATCCCGAGCTCCTCGGCGGCGACGGCCAGCTCGATCGTCTGGCGCAGGGCGTCGGCCGCTGTCGGCGTCTGCGAACCCGCCGCCGCCTGCCAGTGACCGAAGGAGAGAAAGCCCAGGCGCTTCATGCCCTCATCGTAGGAGGACCGGGGTGCGACAATCCTCGCAGCCATGTCCGCCGTGACCGGTCCTGAGATGCCGGGCCAGCCAGCGTTCCTGTTCGACCTCGACGGAACGCTGATCGACAGCGTCTACCAGCACGTGCTGGCGTGGAACGAGGCGTTGCAGGAACTCGGGCTGAGCCTCTCCGTGTGGAAGATCCACCGCCGGATCGGCATGAGCGGGGGCCTATTCGTCAACGCCCTGGCCCGGGAGCTGGGCGACCGGCTCGATGCCGAGTCGCTGGTTCGCCTGCCCCAGCTGCACAGCGACGCCTTCATCCGCCACTACGACACCGTGTCCCCACTCCCTGGCGCCGTCGAGCTGCTGCGGACGCTGACCGACCACGAGGTCCCGTGGGCGATCGCCACGAGCGGCCTCGAGCGCTACGCCGGGCTCGCCCGCGAGTTGCTCGAGCTGCCCGCCGGCACCCCGATGGTGACCCGTGACCAGGTGCGCTACGCCAAGCCCGACCCCGACCTGTTCCTCACCGCCGCCCGGCAGATCGGCGTCGACATCCGCAACAGCATGGTCGTGGGCGACAGCGTGTGGGACCTGCTCGCCGCCCAACGGGCGCGCGCCCTCGGGATCGGCCTGCTCTCCGGCGGCTACGGGCGCGAGGAGCTGTTCTACTCGGGCGCGTTTCGGGTCTTCGAGGATCCCGCCGACCTGCTCGCCCACCTCGACGAGGTCGGCGTGCGCCGGACCCACTGAACGTCGTTTGCGCAGTCTCCTGCGCGTAGTAGCCTCCTGGCATGGCCAGACGCGGAAGTTTCAGGGCCTCGGACGAGGATCGCGAGCGCATCATCGAGCGCCTGCACAAGGCCGCCACCGAGGGACGCATCGCCGCCGAAGAGCTCGAGCACCGGGTCAGCTCGGCGCTCAAGGCGCGCACATACGACGAATTGGACTCGACGGTCGCCGACCTCCCGGCGCCGCGTTCACGCGGTGGCCGCGAACCGGAGCACCGCTCGGCGGGCCGTCGCGCGATCTCGACGGTCACCGCCAACCCGGTCCTGCTGCTGTTCGCGATCCCGGTGCTCGCCGTCAGCGCGGCGATGCTGCTGGCGGTCACGATGGTGTGGCTCGTGCTGATGGTCGTCGTGCTCGTGCTCGGCGGTCGCCCGCGCCTCGGCGCCGCGCCGTGGGCACACGCCCGGCGCCACCTCATGGGTGGCCGCCGTCGCGGGCCCGGCGGCTACTGGGCCTAGGGTCCGCGACCGAGTAAGTGGCGGGATCCGGTGAGTGGCTGGGCGTGGCTGACGCCGCCCGC
>DATAUL010000415.1:0-7390 GCA_036268255.1 Solirubrobacteraceae bacterium
GATCTCGCCGACGAGTCCCTCGGCGCCGGTGCGCACCCGGCGCTGGCGCACGGCAAAGCCGCTTCTCACCGACAACAGCAGCGCGCCTCCGCCGACCCCGGCGAGCGCGAGCCCCGACAGCAGCCCGAGCGCCAGTCCGGCGCCCAGCCCGCTGATCGCGAGCACGGCGCCCAGCGCCATCGCCAGAACGCCGACTCCCCCCGCGACCCCGTGGGCGGGATAGTGCGCCTCGGCTGTCGCGACCAGCGCGCCCAACACCAGCAGAACCATCCCAAGCGTCGTCATCCTCTCAATCGTACGCTCGTGAGCGCCCGAGCAATAGGTTTGAGTGCGTGATCTCCACGCCGACCATCGACCGGCGGCTGCGCAACGTCGCCCTCCTGGTCGCCGCCTGCTTCTTCATGGAGAACCTCGACGGCACGATCGTGACCACCGCGGCGCCCCGGATCGGACGTGCGTTGAGCGTGCCGGCCACCTCCGTCAGCCTCGTGATCGCCGCGTATCTGGTCACTCTGGCCGTGCTGATCCCGCTCAGCGGCTGGTTGGCGGCGCGATGGGGTGCTCGCCCGGTGTTCCTGGCGGCGATCGCGATCTTCACCGTCGCCTCGCTGGGCTGCGCGCTGAGCACTGCCTTCGCGGAGCTGGTCGCCTTCCGGGTGGCCCAGGGCGCGGGCGGAGCGATGATGGTGCCGGTGGGACGGCTCGTGGTCCTCTCGCGGAGCGAGAAGTCACAGCTCTTGACCGTCACGTCGCTGCTCGTGTGGCCCGGCCTGATTGCGTCCGTCGTCGCGCCCCTCGCGGGCGGCGTGATCACGACCTATGCCAGCTGGCGCTGGTTGTTCCTCGTCAACGTGCCGCTGGGCGTGATCGCCTGGACGGTCGCCTGGCGGCTGATCGAGGGCGCGCGGTCGGCCACGACGCCGCCATTGGATCTGCCCGGGGTGGTGCTCACCTGCGCCGGGCTGGCGGCCGCAACGTACGCCGCGCAGCTGCTCTCCGAGAGCGTCGTGCGCTGGACGCTCGTCGTCGTCCTCGCGGTCGCCGCGGCGGTGTTGCTCACGGGGGCCGTCGTCCACCTGCGGCGTGCCGCCCACCCCCTGATCAATCTGGGCACGCTGAGGGTGACGACGTTTCGGGCCGCGATCGGCTCGGGCTCGCTGTTCTGGAGCACCGTGACCGGGGTCCCGTTCTTGCTCACCCTGCTCTTTCAGGAGGTGTTCGGTTGGAGCCCGGTGAAGTCCGGCGCGCTCGTGCTGTTCGTGTTTGTCGGCAACATCACGATCAAGCCCGCGACCACGCCGCTACTGCGCCGCTTCGGCTTCCGCGCGGTGCTGGTGGCCGCCACCGCCGGCGCCGCGGTCACGATGGTGGCGGCGGGTCTGTTCACAGCGACGACGCCGCTTGTCGTGATCGCCCTGGTCAGCGTGCTCAACGGGATGGGCCGCTCGGTTGGACTGACCGGCTACTCGACGATCGTCTTCTCCGATACCCCGCCCGAGCAGATGCGCGACGCCAACACGCTGCAGGCGACCGCGCAGCAGCTGTCGATCGGCCTGGGCGTGCCGCTGGCGGCGATCGCGATTCGCGCGGGCCGTTCCCTCGCCGGGGTGCTCAGCAGTCGCCCGACGCCCGGAGACGCATATACGGTGGCCTTCGTGCTGATGGCGGCGGTTGTGCTGATCGCCACCGCGGCGGCGCTGCGTTTGCACCCCGATGCGGGCTCGGCGGTCTCGCGCCGTAGCTCACCCTCGGCCGAGGTGACCTGACAGGCGCTGAATTCGGTCGCGCGCGCGTGCGTGGGGTAGATATGTTTCAAGCGATGCCGTCGCACACGGCATTCAGTGACAAGGCCCCGATCCCAGAGGTAGGCCAGACATGACCAACGAAGAAATTCACCAGCTCGCCCAGCGCCTGAGAATTGACTCGATCCGCGCGTCCTCCGCCGCGAACTCGGGGCACCCCACCTCGTCGATGTCGGCGGCCGACCTGATGGCGGTCCTGATGGCCCGTCACCTGCGCTACGACTACGACGACGCGAAGAACCCCAACAACGATCACCTGATCTTCTCCAAGGGGCACGCATCGCCGCTCGTCTACGCGATGTTCGTGGCCGCCGGGGTGGTCAGCGACGAGGAGCTGCTCACCTTCCGCCGGTTCGGGTCTCGTTTGGAGGGCCACCCGACGCCCGATCTGCCGTGGGTCGACGTCGCCACCGGGTCGCTCGGCCAGGGCATGCCGATTGCCGCCGGGATCGCACTCTGTGCGCGTGAGCTGGACCGACTGCCCTATCGCGTGTGGGCGCTGTGCGGCGACTCCGAGATGGCCGAAGGCTCGATCTGGGAGGCGGTCGAGCATGCCGGCAAGGAGGGTCTGAACAACCTGGTGGTGGTCGTCGACGTCAACCGGCTCGGCCAGCGCGGCGAGACCATGCACGGCTGGAACCTCAGCTCCTACAGCGGACGGGCCGAGGCCAGCGGCTGGAACGCGATTGAGATCGACGGCCACGACATCGAGGCGATCGACCGGGCCTACACGGAGGCCGAGTCGACCGCCGACCGGCCGACGATGATCGTCGCCCGCACGATCAAGGGCTACGGAGCGAGCGAGACTGCGAACGTCGAGGGCAAGCACGGCCAGCCGCTCAAGGATCCCGAGAAGGCGATCCACGAGCTCGGCGACGTCGGACCGATCCACGTAGACGTGGCCAAGCCCGAGAGCGCTGGGAAGCCGCACCGCTTCGACAGCGATCCCTCGGCTCCGCTTCCCACCTACGAGGTGGGTGGCGACGCGGTGCCGACGCGCAAGGCGTTCGGCGAGGGTCTGGCAGCGCTCATGCGCCGCCGCGGCGACGTTGTGGCACTCGACGGTGAGGTCGGCAACTCGACCCACCTCGAGGAGGTGCTCAAGCACACCCCGGAGCGCTACTTCGAGGTCTACATCGCCGAGCAGATGCTGATGGCCGAAGCGGTCGGTTTCCAGGTACGCGATTGGACCCCGTTTGCCGCGACGTTCGCCGCCTTCCTGTCGCGCGCCTACGACTTCGTGCGCATGGCCGTGATCTCGCAGGCGAAGCTCTGCATCAACGGATCCCACGCCGGTGTCTCGATCGGCGAGGACGGTCCCTCGCAGATGGCCCTCGAGGATCTCGCCGAATTCCGAGCGCTGGGCGGCTCGGTGGTCCTGTACCCCTCAGACCCCAACCAGACGGTCAAGCTCGTCCAGCAGATGGCCGAGCACGACGGCATTTCCTACCTGCGCTCGACGCGCTCCGGAATGCCGACGCTGTATGGCCCCGACGAGGAGTTCACGATCGGCGGCTCGCGGATTGTTCGTGAGTCCGAGGACGATCAGGTCACGCTGATCGGCGCCGGGGTCACCCTGCACGAGGCGCTCAAGGCCGCTGACACGCTGGCCGCCGACGGGATCAACGCGCGCGTCATCGACCTCTATTCGGTGAAGCCGCTCGACGTCGACACCCTGTCAGCAGCCTCGCGAGCGACCGGCGGGCGGTTCGTCGTCGCCGAGGACCACTGGGTCGAGGGCGGGATCGGCGAGGCGGTGCTGACGGCGTTCGCCGATGCCGACGAGCGCCCGCGCGTGGTCCAGCTCGCCGTGCACGAGATCCCCGGCTCGGGCAAGGGCTCCGAGCTGCTGCACGCCGCCGGGATCGACGCCGATGCGATCGGGAAGGCCGCGCGGCGCCTGACGGAGCTCGGACCGCAGATCGGCCGGGGCGCCGCGGCCCCCGCGTCAGCCGGCGACTGACCCCTCGGCCTGGCCGCCGGACCCGTGTTTCGGCGGGTCCGGCCCCGGCGCCGTTCGCGCCCTGACGAACGCGGCATGCTCGTCGAGCACCTTTTGCGCCGACGGCGGCTGGTGCGGGTGGTGCTTGCGGCAGACGATGTAGCTCGTGCCCGGCACCTGCGCGCGTCCGATCCGCCAGCAACCCTTGACGTGGCAGTTGTGGTGCCGCGCGACCGCATACCCGCCGCCGAGCAGCGTGATGTCCGCCAGCGGGCCGCTGATGAAGTTGTAACCGTCGGGGTCGTGCCAGGTCCACCGGCCGGCGTTGTAGATCCAATCGGCGATGCTGGAGATCACCATCGAGGCCGCGAACCTATTCGGCCCGGCGGACGCGTCGACACTCGGGCCGTTCAGCGGTAGACGACGACCTTGCCGGTCATCCGCCCTGACTCGACCAGCTCGTGCGCGCGCCGCAGCCCGGCGGCGGAGAAGTCGTCGATGCTCTCGGTCACCGTCGTGCGCAACCGCTGTTCGTCGACGAGCCGCGCGACCCGGGAGAGCAGGTGCTTCTGCTCGATCATGTCCGGCGTCGCGAACAGCGATCGTGTGAACATCAGCTCCCAGTGCCAGGCGACGCTCTTGGTCTTGAGGGGGAGCAGGTCCAGGCCCGCGGGCTCGTCGATCGCGGTGATCTCGCCGAACGGGCGGATGATCTCCGCATAGGCGTCGATGTTGTCGCGCGAGTGAGGGCTGAAGATGTAGTCGACCTCGTCGACGCCGTGGGAGCGCACCGAGTCGACGAGATCTTGATGGTCGACGACGTGGTCGGCGCCGAGCGCGCACACCCAGTCGCGTGACTCGGGCCGCGTCGCCGTTGCCAGGACCTCCAGTTCGGTCAGCTGCTTCGCCAGCTGGATCATCACCGAACCCACGCCCCCGGCGCCGCCGACGAGCAGAAGCCTCCCCGTCGATCCTGACTCCAGGCGGAAACGGTCGAACAGCGTCTCCCACGCGGTGATCGAGGTCAGCGGCAGCGCGGCCGCCTCGGCGAAGCTCAGGGAGCCCGGTCGGTAGGCGACGATGCGCTCATCGACGGCCTGCAGCTCGGCGTTGGAGCCCTGCCGCGTGACATCCCCCGCGTAGTAGACCTCGTCGCCGACCGCGAGCGTCGAGACCTCTGGGCCGGCCTCCTCGACGATCCCGGCAGCGTCGTAGCCGAGCACGACCGGGGTATCGCTGTGCTCCAGGCCGGCGCGGCGCTTTATGTCGACCGGGTTGACCGACACCGCCTGCACGCGGACGAGCACGTCGCGCGGGCGCAGCCGTGGTGTCGGCAGCTCGACGTCGATCAGGCTCTGCGGATCCGAGATCGGCAAACCGTCGTGTGAACCGATCGCGCGCATGATCGGCGGACGCTACCGCAGACACGTGCTGCAGGAATTGTGCACGAGGCTCCCGCCGTCGGAGACCTCGTAAGCGGAAGCGAATGGAGCTAGGGGGACTCGAACCCCCGACCTCCTGGGTGCGATCCAGGCGCTCTCCCAACTGAGCTATAGCCCCGGGCGGCGGCGTTGACCGCACGGTGATCGCGCTAGTTTAGTGCCCCGTTCGTCCGCCGTCCGGCCGAACGTACGGGAAGTGTCGGCCGATGCTTTTGGACAGGCCGCAAACGGCCGATACCTTCGGCACCCCTCGAGGCACCATGAGCTTTCGCGCGCGCCTGGCCACCTTCTTCATTCTGATCGTCGTCGTCCCGATGGCTGCCGTCGGGTTCCTGGTCTTCAGCCTGATCGACGAATCCCAGACCGGCAAGACGGACGCTCGCGCCGCGGGGATCGCGACGACCGCACAGAACGCCTACGACGCCGCCAGCAGCTCGGCGAGCTTCGACGCTCGGACGATCGCGGGTCGCGTCGCAGGCGCCCCGGCCGCCCAGCTCAGGCGCCGGGTCACGGCGCTCGCCCGCGAGGCCGGCCTGGCGCGGGTCGATGTCACGATCGGCTCCGGGCGGACGCTGACAATCGGCGATCGGACGGCGGTGGCTCCGGGAATCGCGATCGTCCGCGCCACCAACGTCCGGCCACGATGGTCGATCGCTGTCTCAGAGCTGTCCGCGGCCGCCTACGCGCGCTCGCTGACGGGCCAAGGCATCGACGTGGTCGTCCGCTCGGGAGCGACCACGCTGGCCTCGACCCTGCCCGCGGCCGCGCGGGTGAGGCTGCCCGCGCGACACGGGACGGTCACGGTCGGCCGTGATCGCTTTCGCGTCGTCACCGAGCACCTCCCCGGCTTTCAGAACGCCCGGATCGATGTGTCGGTGCTTTCCGACGTCATCGTCACCAACGGCTCGTTGAACGCGGACCGGCTGCTCGCAGCGGGGTTCATCGCCGCCTTCCTGATCCTCGCGTTCTTCTTTGCCCTGCTCGCCACGCGGGCGCTTCAGGGCCAGTTGGCCCGTTTCCTCGACGCGGCCCGGCGCCTGGGCGGCGGCGACTTCTCATCGCCCATCCAAACCTCCGGCCGTGACGAGTTCGCCGCTCTCGGCGAGGAGTTCAACAGCATGTCGCGACAGCTCGAGCGCCGGCTCGAGGAGCTTGAGGAGGAGCGCTCGCGGGTGCTCAGCGGGATCCGGCGCATCGGTGAGGCGTTCGCCTCCGGCCTGGATCGCGACGCACTGCTCGAGCTGTCGCTGAAGACGGCAATCGACGCCACCGCCGCCGACCGTGGGCGGGTCAGCGTGCGTGCCACCACGAGCGAACCGTTGACCGAGACGACGCGCGTCGGACGCCTCGCCGGCCTCGACGAGTCGATCCTCGCGGCCGAGCGCCGGGCCCTGGAGGACGACGGGATCGGGGAGGCCTCCGAGGGAGGCATGCACATCGCCACCGTCGCGCTCGGTGAGATGGTCCCCGGCGGTCCCACCCACGGTCTGATCACCATCTGTCGCCAGGGCCGCGGTTTCACCGGCGAGGACGTGGAGCTGCTGCGGTCGCTGGCCGCTCGCGCGACCCTGGCCATGGCCAATGTCAATCTGCATCTCGAGACCCAGCGCCAGGCGGTCACCGACGACCTCACCGGCCTGGCTTCCCACGGTCGCTTCCAGGAGGTCCTGAGCGCCGAAATGGAGCAGGTCCGCCGGTATCGGTACCCGGTAGGCCTGATCATGCTCGACATCGACAACTTCAAGTCGGTCAACGACGCACACGGCCATCTCCAGGGCGACCTCGTGCTGCGATATGTGGCCGACGCGCTGCGCGAGACCTCGCGCGACGTCGACCTCGCCGCCCGCTACGGCGGCGAGGAGATGGCCCTGATCCTGCCCCACACGGACCTCGAGGGCGCCTACGAGATGGCCGAGCGCGCCCGTCAGGCGATCGAGGAGCGCGCCGTCCCCCAGCTGGAAGGCGACGGGGTCCTGCAGATCACCGCCAGCGTTGGCGTCGCGGCCTCCTCAGACGGCGATAAGGACGACCTGATCGCTGCTGCCGACAACGCCCTGTACGTGGCAAAGCACGAGGGTAAGAACCGCACCGTGAGAGCCGAACCGCAGACCGCTAACGTGTCTGCCGGGGAGTAGCCTTGCATCCATGGGTCTACTTGACGACGCGATAAAAGAGCACCTCGATCTGAAGCGGCGCCGCGGCGC
>DATAUL010000416.1:0-6037 GCA_036268255.1 Solirubrobacteraceae bacterium
CTGACCTCGCTGACCGAACGCGGCCACGCTCTGCTCGAGGAGCGCCACGCCAGGATCGCCCCGCGCTGGAACGCCGCCCTGAGCGGCTTCTCCGACGACGAGCTGCGCACGGCGGCGGCGGTCATGGACAGCCTGCGCACCGTGTTCGACGAGCTGACGCCGCCCCCGCCCGCCGCCGCGGAGTCAGCGAGCGACTAACCCATCGAGGTGCGGGGTGTCGCGTTTGGCGTCTCGCACACCGAAGGTGATCGCGTCAGCGGCGGCACGCTCGGCGAACTGGACGGTCGCCGGCAGGAGGATCGGACGCCTGAAGGCGACCTCGACGCTGAAGCGCGACGGCAACTCCGAGTCCAGGGCGGCCAGGCAGCGTGCCGTGGTCCACATCCCGTGCGCGATCGCCGAGCGGAACCCGAACAGCCGGGCGGTCAGCGGGTGGACGTGAATCGGGTTCAGGTCGCCCGACACCGAGCCGTAGCGGCGGCCGAGGTCGCCGGCGAGCTTCCACGTCGCCGTGGCCGGGAGCGCTTCCGAGGATGGCGGGCCCTCCGGCGACGGCGCGGACTCGTCGCCTCGACCGCGGGCGAGATTCGTCGCGGCCTCCTCCCACACCAGCTCGGTGCCGACGCGGGCCTCGGTGCGGATCATGAACTGCCGTCCTCGCGGATGGGGGTAGATGGGGGTCGCCCAGACGCGCAGCGAGAGCCGCTCACCGGCGTCGAGCGGACGGTGCTGCTCGATGCGGTTGGCGATGTGCACGAGGCCGATCGCCGGCAGCGGGAACGAGCCGCTCGTCATCAGCGCCAGGTGCAGCGGGAAGGCGAGCATGTGCACGTAGGTGGGCGGCAGCGTGTCCGACAGCCGGAAGCCGCAGACCCGGTCATAGGCGGTCAGGCGGTCGCGGTCGACGGCGACGTCCGACACCGTCAGCGCGTTGGCCGGCACGTCACCGCCCCCACCGCCGACGAACGGCAGACGCGAGGCCCCGGGGATCAGCGACACGCCGGCCCGGGCGAACAGCGGCAGCATCGATGGGGCGCCGCTCAGCTCTCGATCGGCCATCGTGGCGTCAGGCCCCGATCAGGCTCTGGCCGCAGACGCGCACGACGTTGCCGGTGACCCCCGCCGAGCCGGGGTTGGCGTACCACGCGATCGTCTCGGCGACGTCGACCGGCAGCCCGCCCTGGGAGACGCTGTTCATCCGCCGGCCCGCCTCGCGGATCGCGAACGGCATCGCGGCGGTCATCTGGGTCTCGATGAACCCGGGCGCCACCGCGTTGATCGTCACGCCCTGCTTGGCCAGCGCCGCCGCGGTGGCCTGCACCATCCCGATCACTCCCGCTTTGGAGGTGGAGTAGTTGGTCTGCCCGGCGTTGCCCGCGATCCCGCTGATCGAGGAGACGCCGACGATCCGCCCGTTGGAGCGCACGAGCTCGAGCGCGAGCAGCTCCTCGGTGATCCGCTGAGGCGCCGTCAGGTTGATCGCCATCAGGCCGTCCCACTGCTCGCGCGTCATCCGCCCGAGCGTCTTGTCGCGCGTCACGCCGGCGTTGTGGACGACGACGTCAACGCCGCCGTGGGCCTGCTGCAGGCGCTCGGCGATCGCCGCCGGGGCGTCGGCGTCGGTGATGTCGGCCGTGATTGAGGAGCCGCCGAGCGCGGAGGTGACCTCGACGAGCTCAGCGGCCATCGACGCAACGTCGAGACCGATGACGTGGGCGCCGTCACGGGCCAGCACCTCGGCGATCGCCGCGCCGATCCCGCGGGCGGCGCCGGTGACGAGCGCCACCTTTCCGGCCAGCGGGGCTTCCCAGTCAAACGACCCGGACGCGGCCACGCGCTTGCCGATACGCACGACCTGGCCGGACACGAACGCCGACTTGGGCGAGAGGAAGAAGCGCAGCGTGGACTCGAGCTGGGCCTCGGCCTTGGGGGCGACGTAGATGAGCTGGGCGGTGGCGCCCTTCTTGACCTCCTTGCCGATCGCCCGCACGAGCCCTTCGAGCGCGCGCTGGGCGATCGCCGCCGCCGGCTGGCTGCATTGCTCGGGGGGCGTGCCGAGCACGATCACCCGGCCGGAGGCCATCACCCGCCGGATCGCGGGGTGCAGGAAGGCGTAGGCCTCGGTCAGCTGCTCGCTTGACTCGATCCCGGTGGCGTCGAGCACGAGCGCCTTGAAGCGCTGCTCGGGGGACGCCGCACTCGGGTTGAAGATGCCCGCCCGCAGGTTCGCCGCCGCCGCGGCGGCCCGCAGCGCGTCGTCCATCGGCGTGAGCGTCTCGGCGTCGGTCGCGGCCAGGATCCGCGTCAGCTCGCGGCTCAGCCGCGCGTTGCCCGGGGCTCCGAGGAGCACCGGGCCGGTGACGACCGGCTGGGTGGGTGGGGACGAATTCCAGCGCTCCAGACGCGGCGGGGCGGGGAGCCCGACCTGCTTGGTGACGAGCTTGCCGATCGGCGTGTTGACGAGTTGCTGGTAGCGGTCGGTCATCGTTGGCTGGGTGCCTCCATGATCGCGGTGACGCCGAGCCCGCCGGCGGCACAGACGGAGATCACGCCGCTCGCGCCAGGCTTTTCGCTGAGGGTCTTGGCGAGGCTGGCGACGATCCGCCCGCCCGTCGCGCCGAAGGGATGGCCGGCGCCCAGCGATCCGCCGTGGACATTGAGCCGGGCGCGGTCCACGGGTCCCAGCGGCTGCTCAAGCCCGAGGCGATCAGAGCAGAACACCGGGTCCTCCCACGCCTTGAGCGTGCACAGCACCTGGGCGGCGAACGCCTCGTGGATCTCGTAGAAGTCGAAGCCCGGCAGCCGCTTGCCGGCACGGGCCAGCATCTTCGGCATCGCATAGGCGGGCGCCATCAGCAGACCCTCGCGCCGGTGCACGTGGTCGACGGCGGCGGTCTGGGCGGTCGAGAAGTAGGCCTGCACCGGGATGTCGTGCGCCTTGGCCCACTCCTCGGAAGCGAGCAGCACGGTCGAGGCACCGTCCGACAACGGCGTGGAGTTGCCGGCCGTCATCGTGCCATCGGCCCCGCCGAAGACCGGTTTGAGCTTGGCCAGCTTCTCCACGCTGGAGTCCGGCCTCAGGTTCTGGTCGCGCTCGAGGCCGAGGAACGGAACGACCAGATCGTCCATCCAGCCGGTGTCGTAGGCGGCGGCCAGGTGCTGGTGGCTGGACACTGCCAGCTCGTCCTGCGCCTGGCGCTCGATGCCCCAGTCGCGGGCCATGATCGCCGTGTGCTCGCCCATCGAAAGCCCGGTTCGGGGCTCGGCGTTGCGCGGGACCTCCGGCACCAGTTGGCCGGGGCGCAGCCGCGCCAGCAGCTTCAGCCGCCCGGTGTTGGACGTCGTCCGGTTGAGCTCAAGCAGCAACTCGCGCAGATCCTCGTTGAGCGCGAGCGGCGCGTCGGAGGTGGTGTCGACGCCGCCGGCGATGCCGCTGTCGATCTGACCGAGCGCGATCTTGTTGGCGACGAGGATCGTCGCCTCCAGGCCGGTTGCGCACGCCTGCTGGACGTCGTAGGCGGGGGTTTCGGGAGCGAGGCGCGACCCGAGGATCGATTCACGCGTCAGATTGAAGTCGCGGCTGTGCTTGAGCACCGCGCCGGCGGCGACCTCCCCCATCACCTCGCCCTGAAGTGAGAACTTCGTGACGAGCGCATCGAGCGTCGCGGTCAGCATGTCCTGGTTGGAGGCCCGGGCGTAGGGGCCGTTCTGGCGCGCGAAGGGGATCCGGCTGCCGCCCAGGACAGCGACCCGGCGCAGGTTTCCGTGCTCCATAGTTACACCACCGTAGCTTAAGCTCGGCGGACGGGCGCCGGTCAGTCTCGGTTGCCCGTCTTCGTCGTGAACGCGCCGCCGCCCACCGCCCGGCGGACGACGTTCGGCACCACCGTCCGCGCTGCGGCGACCAGGCCATACGGCCGCGGCGCGTAGCGCTCCGCCCGCCCGCGCGGTCCGGCGTCGAGGATCGCCTCGGCCACCGTATTGGTCTTTCCGACCAGCCACCGCGTCTTTGCGCTGGCCAGCAGCTCGGCCCCCGGAAACCCCTCGGTGACGATGAAGCCGGGGAGCACGAGCCCCACGTGCACTCCGTGCGCCCGCTCCTCGGCGTGCAGTGCGTCGGTCCAGCCGGCGAGCGCGAACTTGCTGGCCGAATAGGCGCCCGAACCCGGACGTGAGACGCGGCCGGCGGTACTGGCGACGTTGACGATGCACACGCGCCGGTTCGTATTCGCCGGCGTTCTCGCAGCGGTCGCGCGCAGCAGCGGCAGCAGGGCCTCGGTGAGCCGTGCCGGCGCCTCGAAGTTGAGCTTCATGTGGCGCTCGAGATTTGCCCACCCGGTCTCGCCAAACGTCCCGCGCCAGGCGCCGCCGGCGTTGTTGACGAGCATGTGGAGCTGACCGCCGTGCTCGCGCTCGACGACGTCGCGGATGCGCGCGGGCGCGTCGGCGTCAGTGAGGTCGGCGGCGATGACGGTCGCTTGGCCGAGCTCGTCAGCCAGGCGCTCGAGGCGCTCCCGGCGGCGGGCGACGAGCACGAGCTGCGTGTCAGGCTCGCGGCCCAGGCGGCGAGCCGTCGCCTCGCCGATCCCGCTCGAAGCACCGGTTACCAATGCGATGTAGGCCATGTGCGGGCGGAGCTTGCCAGGTCGCGCTCGCCGACCTCGACCCCTAGAGCGAGCCCACCCGCGCCAGCTGGAAGGCCGCGATCTCCTGCGCCAGGCGATCGGGCTGATCATGCGGGACGAACGTCCGGCCGCCCGCGATCCCCACGAGCCGGGCATCGGCGAAGGCGTCGCGCAGGCGGTGGGCGAAGGCCGGCTTGAAGAAGCGATCGGCCATTCCCCACACGAGCAGCGCCGGGCCGGCGAACGCGCCGAGGCGCCCGGAGACGGCGTCGAGCTCCGCGGGGTCGACCGCGCGCGCGAAGCGCGACACGTCGCGGCGCACGCCCGCGTCAGTGAGACATGGCTCCACCCAGCCGCGGGTCTGGCCGGCGTCCATCGGCTCGGCCACCAGCAGCCCGAAGCCCAGCGCACTGTGGCGGACCGCCGCCAGGCGCATCGGCGCCATCAGAGGGACGATCAGGCTCGCGTGCCCGAAGGCCGTGAACAGGCGGCCGAACGGAGGCGGCGGGAACTGGTCGAAGGCATCGCAGTTGGTGAGCACGACCCGGCCCACGCGCGCCGGATCCGTGTCGAGGACGAACTGACACAGCGCGCCGCCGGTGTCGTTGCCGACGAGCGTCACATCGCGCAGGTCGAGTGCCTCGAGGAGGGCGATGATCTGCCGCGCGACCCCACGCGGCGACTGGTCGGCGTCGTGCGCGAGCGCGACGGAGTGCGATCCGAGCGGCCAATCGGGGGCGTAGGAACGGATGCCGGCGACGGCCAGCGCATCCGCCGTCCGCGTCCACAGCGTTCCGTTGACCAAGAAGCCGTGGACGAACACGACCGGCGCAGCGACACTGTTGTCGGGACCGGTCTGGCGGTAGTGCACGGTGCCGTGCGGGAGCTCGATTGACGGCATGACGCCCTCCTGTCTGTGTTCGCAACGTCCCCATCAACATACATACTGTCTGTATGAAACACAAGCGCCGCACGCAACCCGAGCGTTCCGCCGCCACGCGCGCCGCGCTCGTCGATGCCGCCCGCGAGCTCTTCACCGAGCGGGGCTTCGCGGGCGTGGGCACGGAGACGATCGTGCGCGCGGCGGGCGTGACCCGCGGTGCGCTGTATCACCAGTTCGCCGACAAGGTGGAGCTGTTCGCGGCGGTCTACGAGAGCGTGGAGGAGCGACTCGGACAACGCGTCGATGACCGCATCTCGGCCGCCGGGGAGACCGACCCGCTGACCATGATGCGCCTCGGTGCGGAGGTCTGGCTGGACGCGTGCGCCGAGCCCGAGGTCCAGCGGATCGCGCTTCTCGACGGGCCGGCCGTCCTGGGCTGGCAACGTTGGCGTGAGATCGGCCTTCGCTACGGGCTGGGTCTGCTCGAAGCCATCCTCACCCACGCGATGAACGTCGGGCGCATCCCTCG
>DATAUL010000417.1:0-4094 GCA_036268255.1 Solirubrobacteraceae bacterium
GAGCAGCAGCGGCACGGCGGCTGCCACCAGCGCGCCGAAGGCGAGCACGAGGATGACCAGCGTGATCGGGACCGAGATGAGCTCGGCGCGGTGCAGGCCCTTGTCGACGGCCTGGGAGATCGCGCGGCCGCCTGACCCGCCACCGGACTCGCGCACGGTCACGCCCGGATGCGCGGCGGCCACGGCGGCGACGGTCCGCTCCAGCGCGGCGACGTGCTTGTCGGCGTCGTTGGGGTCACCGCGGAGGCTGACGACCACCAAGGTCGTCCGGCCGCCGGCTCTCGTGACCGGCGCAGCGACCGCGGCGACGCTCGGCAGCCGGCGCGCCCGCCGTTGGAGGGCGGCGACGGCGGTTGTGGTCTGTGCGCGGCGCGGCGCGGCGATCATGATGCTCTCGGTGGCCGGATCAACCAGCCCGGCGTGGTGCAGGCGGGCCTCGGCGGCCGCCGATTCGCCGGTGCCCGAGGCGGCGTTGGAGAGCTGGTGAGTGCCGCTCAGGCCGCCGGCCACCAGGCAGCCGACGACCAGCGCCAGCCAGAGGAAGATGGTCAGCCTGGGCCGGCGCGAGGCGCCGCGAGCGGCGCCGCCGACCAGCCGCGCGAGGGTGGGTGGTGTCCGATTCTCGGCGGCGGGGGTGGGATCAGGCGTTGTGATTGACATGACGGCAGCCTTCCGCCGGACGATTGCCGTGTCGTTGGGGCGCCCGGGCGTCCCGCGGTCGGCGCGCCCCCGTCCGCGACGGGGGGATAACCCCCGGTTCCTTTCTACTGTTGTGGTCATGACGATCAAGCGCGCGGCGATCATCGGTGCGGGGCCCTCAGGCTTCTATGCCGCCGATCAGCTGCTCAAGGCGGGATTCGAGGTCGACCTCTATGACGCGTTGCCGACGCCGTTCGGGCTGGTGCGCGCGGGGGTGGCCCCCGATCATCCGAAGATCAAGTCGGTCACCCGCGTCTACGCCAAGACCGCGGCCCACGAGGCGTTTCGGTTCTTCGGGGCAGTGACGCTGGGGTCCGAGGTTTCGCGCGAGGACCTGCGGGCGCGGTATCACGCGGTGGTGTACGCGATCGGCACCTCTACCGATAACCGGCTGGGCATCCCCGGCGAGGATCGCCCCGGCTCGCATCCGGCGACGGCGTTCGTCGCCTGGTACAACGGCCATCCGTATTTCGCCGACCACATGTTCGACCTCAATGGTGGACGTGCGGTGGTCGTCGGCAACGGCAACGTGGCGATCGACGTGGCGCGGATGCTCGTCCTCGATCCGGGTGAGCTCGCCCCGACCGATACGGCCGATTACGCGATTGACGCCTTCGAGACGGCGGGCGTGACCGAGGTCGTGCTGCTCGGGCGCCGCGGGCCGGCGCAGGCGGCGTTCACCAACCCGGAGCTGCGTGAGCTGGGTGAGCTCGAGCGCGCCGATGTGATCGTCGATCCGGCGCAGCTGGAAGGGGTGGAGGTGCCCGAGGACGGTGACGCGACCAAGCGCCGCAACGTGGAGATCCTGCGCGATTACGCCCAGCGCGCGCCGGCGGGCAAGTCGCACCGCCTGGAGCTGCGGTTTCTGCGCTCACCGGTCGAGATCCTCGGTGAGGGGGAGAACGGGCCGGTGACGGGCGTGCGGGTCGCGGTCAACGAGCTCGTGAACGGCTCCGACGGGCGCGTGAGCGCCGTGGCGACGGGGGAGGAGGAGATCATTGAGTGCGGGCTGGTGCTCCGCTCGATCGGCTATCGCGGTGAGCGGCTGGCGGGCATTCCCTTTGACGACCGCCGCGGCCTGATCCGCAACGAGGGCGGGCGCGTCGTCTCAGATGACGGTCAGCCCTGCCCCGGCGAATACGTGGTCGGCTGGATCAAGCGCGGGCCGTCGGGGGTGATCGGCACCAACAAGAAGGACGCGGCCGACACCGTCTCCCGGATCGTCGAGGACGCCGACGCGGGCCGCCTGGGTCGCCCCGAGGCCGAGCAGGCGACGGCCGAGGCGGTGCAGGCGTGGCTGACCGAGCGGATGCCGGAGCACGTCACCTGGGAGGGCTGGGAGATGATCGACGCTCGCGAGGCCAGCCTCGGCGAGCCCCTGGGACGTCCCCGGGTCAAGCTCGTGGCGCTCGAGGAGCTGATCCGCGCCGCCGGGCGCTGATGCTCCGGACCGCGACACCAGGTCTGGAAAACGGCGACCTTTCTTGAAGCGGGCGCCCGCCGCTGGTTATTGTGGCCGCCGTGGAGCGCCAGATCACCGTCACCCAGTCAGACGGGGGCCACGCCTACGTCAAGCTCGGCGATGCCGAGGTGCGTGACTCCGTCGAGCTGTCCGAGCACGATGAGGCCGACCGGATCCCGACGCTCGACTCGCTGACGCTGCACTTCGACTTCTATGGCCGGCTGACGGCGATCGAGGTCACGGGCGCGGTGGCCTCGGTGCTGCCGCCCGCGCTGATCGAAGACGACTGACCTCCACGGGGCCGCCACTAGCCTGAGTCGGCGTGAGACGGCTCGGCCCCGCCCTGGAGGTGCGCGACTACCGTCTGTGGTGGCTGGCGCTGCTGGGGATGGGCATCAGCCTGCAGATGCTCGAGGTGGCGATCGGCTGGGAGGTCTATGCCCAGCACCGCTCGGCGCTCGACCTGGGGTGGATCGGGCTGGCCGAGTTCGTGCCGTTGTTCGTGCTCGCCCTGCCCGCCGGTCAGCTCGCCGACCGCGTGTCCCGCCGGTTGATCTTCGCCGGCTCGTTGCTGATGGGAGCTGGGGTGGGCGTCGGGCTGGCGCTCATCAGCGGCGCGGGTGTGACCTCGATCATCCCCTATCTGGCCCTGGCGGTCGGCTCCGGGACGGCGATGGCGCTCGGCACGCCGGCGGCCCGGGCGATGTCGCCGACGCTCGTCCCGGCCGAGCTGCTGCAGAGCGCGATGACGCTGCGGTCGATCGCCACCCAGTCGGCGCAGGTGGCCGGACCGGCGATCGGCGGACTGCTGTACGGCACCTCGCCGTCGCTTGTCTACCTGCTGGCCGCCGGCGCGTGCCTTCTCGCCGCGGCGTGCGTGATGGCGATGCGCCCCGCCCAGGCCGCCGACGTGGCCGACGAGGTGTCCCAGCCGACCCGCGGGGTCGCCAACCTCGTCGAGGGGCTGCGCTTCGTGCGCCGCAGCCAGATCCTGCTCGGCGCGATCCTGCTCGACCTGCTCGCCGTGCTGTTCGGCGGGGCGGTCGGCCTGCTGCCGATCTTCGCTCGCTCGATCCTCCATGTGGGCGCCGCCGGGCTGGGCGTCCTGCGGGCGGCGCCGGCGGTCGGAGCACTGGTGGGCGCCGCGGTCATCACGCGCCGACCGATCGGCGGACGGGCCGGGCGGCTGCTGCTCACCGTCGTGCTGCTCTACGGCGCCTCCATCGTCGTCTTCGGCCTGTCGCGGTTCTATCCGCTGTCGCTGGCGGCCCTGGCGGTCAGCGGCTTCGTCGACCTCTACAGCATGAACATCCGCTCCACCACGGTCGCGCTCGCCTCGCCCAACCGCCTCCGGGGGCGGGTCAACGCCGTCGAGATGGTGTTCATCAGCGCCTCGAACCAGCTGGGCTACTTCGAGTCCGGCGTGGCGGCGTCGCTCGTCGGGACGATCCCCGCCGTCGTGGGCGGCGGCGTGATGACGATGCTCATCGCTCTCAGCTGGGCGCGGATCTTCCCCGCGCTGGCCGACGTCGACCGGCTGGAGCAGATTCGCCCGGAGTCCGGAGCGGCGCCGGTCGGCGCCCCGGCGTAACGTCCACGCGCAACCTGCAAGTTGCGCTAGGGTGGCTCCCGATGACCACCCGTCTGCACGTCCTCGGAGGGTCCGGCTTCGTCGGCGGCGCACTCGTCGCCGAGGGTCTCGCCCGCGGCTGGGAGGTGACGACCTTCAATCGCGGACGCCCCGACGGTGACGGCACATCCGGACGACGGCGACGGTGACTACGCGGCCAACAAGCGCGGCGCCGAGCTGGCGGTCGTCGCCGCCCTTGGCGACCGCGCCCTGATCGCCCGCGCCGGATCGATCGTCGGTCCGGGCGACGACGTCGGCCGTCTGCTGTGGTGGCTGAAACGGTGTTTCGATGGCGGCGACGTC
>DATAUL010000418.1:0-2473 GCA_036268255.1 Solirubrobacteraceae bacterium
CCCTGGCATCGGGAGAGTGATCATTGCCTACGCCACGGGATACGCGGCCACGCGGCGTTCGCTTCCGCTCGGCGGAGCCGGGATCACCGAAGCCCTGATGACGTACTCGCTCTACTGGGTGCGAGAGCCGCTGGCTCCCGCGCTGGCGGCGGTCCTGGTGTATCGATTCTTCAACTTCCTACTCGTCGCGGTGCCCGCGATCATCGCCCACCGCCAGCTCCAACCATTGTTCACAATCGCCGGCAGGCTACGCCGAAACGCACGCTCTGATCGGGACAGCTGACATCGGGCGTTGACGGGGTGAGCTCCGATGGCGTCGACCACGTCGGAGCCAGTCAGCGCGGCGAATACCCGAGACGCTCATCGAGTAGATCAGCATGGCCTCAAGCTCATCGCACCTGAGTGCGTTCCTGCTCCCGCTTTATGTTCATCTATCTGGCGCTAGTCAGCCCACCAGGCGCGCTGGCCTTCGACGTCGTCGCGCGGAGCCTCGCCGAGATTGGGCGCGCCGATGACGAGGATCTCGAGCCCCTCCGGCCCGGCCTCGTAGCCTCGCCACGTACCGGGAGGGACGCGCACCGCGTCCCATTCCTTGACCTCGATGACCTCGTCGTCGACCTTCATCCGCCCGCTCCCGCGCACGACCACGTACACCTCCTCCTGCTTCTTGTGCGTGTGGCCGTACGGAAAGCGATAGCCGGGCGGGACGCGCTGGTGGGTCAGGGCGCATTTCTCGAGCTCGAGCGCGCCGGTCGCCGAGCGGAACTCCAGGTCCGGCGAGCCGTCAAACCCGGACCCGAGATCCTCCAGGTCCTCCTTGAGGTTCCTGAGCGTGAACGGCACGGCGCAATCCTATGGCACCCCTTCCTGAGCCATTGCAGCTGTCGCCGTGGCGGGTCGTACGCGTTGTTGGCCGGAATCGCGCGCGAAGCAGCACAATGCGATCTGCCGGCGCGGAGTTGCGCCGCTGACGCTCTCTTCCAGGAAAGGAATCGACCAGTGGCTAGGCGGCTGAGGAATCTGATCAAAGCCAAGCTGTCCGGGCTGCTTGACCGCGCTGAGGATCCCGGCGCGATTCTGGACTACGGCTACGTCCGGCAGATGGAGCAGCTGACCGGTCTGCGCAACGCGATCCTTGAGCTTGTGACCGCCAAAAAGCGTCTGGAGCGCCAGGCCGAGCAGCGACGCGCTGATGTGGCTCGTCTGGAGGCCGGCGCGCGAACGGCTCTTGAACTCGGCAATGAGGAGCTGGCCCGGCGGGCGATCGAGCGCAAGCAGTCGATTGCCGCAGAGCTGATTGCGCTTGTCGGGGAGGTGTCGGATCTTGAGGCACAGCAGGCAAGGATGATCGCCTCAGAGCGTGCCGATCGCGGCCGACTCAAGCGGGTGGGCACCCAGAAGGAGGTCGTCAAAGCAACCTACTCTGCGGCGCAGGCGCAGCTTGCGGCCGGAGAGTCCGCCGCGGAGCTCTCAGCGCAGCTCGCGGACGTAGGTTCTGCGACGCGACGCCTTGAGGACCAGGTCGACGAGATCAGCGTGCGGGCGAGTGCGCTCGAGGAGCTCCAGCGCGCCGGCCTGCTCGACATGCCGGGCGAGCTGGAGTGAGAGCGCGTAGTTGGCGGCCCATACCTCGGTCCAGCGCGTGTCGGGTGAAAAGGTGTCTTGACGGCCGTGATCTCCTGAGCGCTCGGAACCAGTCGACACTGTCGTCTCATCGACCGTGAAGTGCCGAGCGAGCTCGGGTGGGGTCGTCGTAGGGGTCGGAGCCGAGCTTGTGGCCTCGGGTGGGGGCGAAAGAGCGCGTGTCGGGCTCTTGGCGCGCTGTATCAGCCAGGTCTCGGCCCTGGGTTGGCCGCTCTTCGCTTCCGGTGTGGTCAGGCTTGAGGTCGGGAGCAGCTGTGGTTGTCATCGTGTTTCGTCTCCTTGGGAGATTTGGGGTTGTTCAACGGCTGGATCTGCTGAGCCGCAAGCCGGGATGACCGTCTGCACCAGGCCGGTGACGACGTCGTAGATGTGCCCGGACACCGTGACGCGCGGGGAGATAGCGGGTGCGGAGCGCAGGCGCTCGACGTCGCGGCTGACGGTCGCCAGAGGATCGAGGACGGCGTGCTCGCGCAGGGCGGACTCCGCGGCGCTGATCCGCCGCGCGTAGCGGCGGCGGAAGGTGTCGTCGGCGAGCGCACCGGTTCCGCACTGGGTGTGGTGGATCACGGCAACCTCGAACAGAGGGCCGTCCGGCAGGAGGTTCTCGGCGAGCTGGCCGACGAAGGCGACGTCGTTGATCACCTCCGGGGTAACCCGTCCGCCCACGTTACGGACGACCATCGCGTCGCCGAGACCGAGGCCGAGGAAATGCGCGGGGTCGACGCGCGGATCGAGGCAGGTGATCACGAACAGGCGCAGGTTGGGGAAGACGACGGCGCCCTCGTGGCCGCCGGCGGCGGCGAAGGCGCGGTTGCGTTCGAGCGCGGAC
>DATAUL010000419.1:0-8264 GCA_036268255.1 Solirubrobacteraceae bacterium
GCCTCGACCTCGATCCGCACCTCGGGATCGTCAGACAGCTCGAAAATCAGCTCTGAGGGTCGCACCGGCTTGTCGGGATCGTGCTCGGGGAACATTCGCAGCGGCGCCTCGGTGAAGCCGATCGTCACCGTCCGGCGGCCCTCGGCCATCGCCTTGCCGGTGCGCAGGTAGAACGGCACCCCACTCCAGCGCCACGTATCGACGAACACCTCGACGGCAGCGAACGTCTCCACCTCGGAGTCGTCGGCGACGCCCTGCTCGTCGCGGTAGCCGGTGTACTGGCCGAAGACGACGCGCTCGGGGTCGAGGGACCGGATCGCGGCGAACACCTTCGTGCGCTCGACGTGCAATGAGTCGGCATCGATGCGCGTCGGTGGCTCGAGCGCGACGATCCCCAGGATCTGCATGAGGTGGGTCACGACCATGTCGCGAAACGCCCCCGTCTGCTCGTAGAAGCCGGCGCGGCCCTGGATGTCGAGCTCCTCGGGCACGTCGATCTGCACGTAGGAGATGTGGTCGCGATTCCAGACGGGTTCGAGGATCCCGTTGGCGAACCGCGCCACGAGGATGTTCTGGGCGGCCTCCTTGCCGAGGAAGTGATCGATCCGGTAGATCGACTCCTCGTCGAGAACCGCATGCAGAGCCGCGTTGAGCTGCCGCGCCGAGGCGAGGTCGTGGCCGAACGGCTTCTCGACGACCAGCGAGCAGTGATCGGCGATGCCCGTCTCGCCGAGCATCGCGACCATGTCCTGCATCGCGCCGGGCGGCACCGACAGGTACACCAGGCGCTCTCCCTCGGCGCGGATCTCTGCCTCCGCGTCGACGACCGCCTGCGCCAGGTCACGCCCGTCATCCGCGCTCGAGACGACGAAGCTCAGCCGCTGCGCGAACGCATCCCAATGCTCGTCGAGCTCCATCCGGCCGTGCTGCTCCAGCGCCTTGCGGACATGCCCGCGGAAGTCGTCGTCAGAGCCGGGCGAATGACGGCCCGAGCCGATGATCCGGAAGTCCGGTGGCATCAGGCCCTCGCGATAAAGGTGAAAGAACCCCGGGAACAGCTTGCGCCCGGCCAGGTCGCCGGTCGCGCCGAAGACCGCGAGCACGCGGTTGGACGGGCGGGGCAGCTGGTGGTCGGGCATCGCGTCAACCTACACGGTTGCGCCGGCCAGGATCACGCGTGACCGGCGATCGCGTGGGGCCGGTAGCGCTCCTCCAGGCGCTTCATCTCCTCCGGACTGAGCGGCAGCTGCTCGGCGGCCAGCGCGTCCTGAAGATGCTTCAGCTTGGTCGCGCCGATGATCGGAGCGGTGACCCCCGGGCGATGCAGCAGCCACGCCAGCGCCACCTGCGCGGTGGGCACGCCGCGCTCCGCGGCGATCTCGTCGGCTCGCTCGATCACGTCGAAGTCGACGTCGGGCTTGTACAGGTTGTCGCCGAACCCGTCGGTCTGGGCCCGCCTGGTGAGCTTCTCGCCGCCGCGGGTGCGGTTGCCGGTCAGCATCCCGCGGGCCAGCGGGCTCCACGGGATCACGCCCACGCCCTGATCGATGCACTGCGGGATCATCTCCCGCTCCTCCTCGCGGTAGATCAGGTTGTAGTGGTCCTGCATCGAGACAAAGCGCGTGCGGGCCACCGACTGGGCCTTGGCGAACTGCCAGCCGAACATGCTGGAGGCGCCGAGGTATCGGGCCTTGCCGGCGCGCACGATGTCGTGCAGGGCGTCCATCGTCTCCTCCACCGGCGTATTCGGATCGAAGCGATGGATCTGGTAGAGGTCGACGTAGTCCATGTCCAGGCGCTGCAGCGAAGCGTCGATCGAAGCCATGATGTGCTTGCGCGACAGGCCCTGCCCGTTCTCGCCGGGCATCGTCCTACCGTTGACCTTGGTGGCCACGACGTACTCCTCGCGCGTGCCGAACAACTTCCGCAGCAGCCGGCCGGTCAGCACCTCTGACTCGCCGCCGTTGTATACGTCGGCGGTGTCATAGAAGTTGATCCCGCCCTCCGTCGCCGCGCGCAGGATCGGCTCGGCCTCGGCCTCGTCGAGCGTCCACGGCCGGCTCTCGTGCGTGCCGTAGCTCATCATCCCCAGGCAGATGCGCGACACGCGCAGTCCGGTACGGCCGAGATTGACGTAGTGCATCGGTGCTCTCCCTGATCGGTGGGTCAGATCGAGCCTATCTCTGGCACCCGCAGCAGGTCGGCGCGCATCGGCTGGGTGAACCAACGCCCGCCCTCGCGCTCGTCGCCCAGCCGCGCGAACGCCTCGATCAGCTCATCCTCGTGGGCGTCGAACACCGCGGCCCGCTCGGGGTCCACGTCGACGATCCGCTTGCGCAGGGTGTGGATCCCGGCGCTCAGCGCTCCCACCTCGTACTCGAGCGTCCGCATCCGCGCGAGGCCGGCTCGCTCGCAGTCGGCCAGTGCCCGCTGAGCTGCCGCGCGCACGTCCGTCTCGTCGTCGACGATGCGCACGAGCTCGAAGTAGTCGCCCTCGGCCAGGGGCTCGGCGACGTACACCACACCACCTGGCCGCAGCACCCGGCGCGCATCGACGAGGGCGGGCAGCATCGACGACTCGGGTACGTGGTGCAGCGAGCGCATGAACAGCACCAGGTCAAGCGTGTCGTCGTAGAGCGGCAGGTCCTCGGCGCGGCCGACGACAAAGCGCCCGATGCCGCTGGCCCGGGCGTCCCCGAGCTGCTGTTCGGAGATCTCCAGGCCGACTGCGCGGGCACCGCGGGCGGCGAGCTCACGCACGAGCGCTCCGCCGCCGCATCCGACATCGAGCACGTCCTTGCCCTCCGGCCCGACAAGGGCGTCGAGGACCTGCAGGTCAGTGGTCAGCTCACGCCTCGCCACACGTTCGAGCCTATCCCGACTCCTCGACCGTCATCCGCACGACGAGCCCGTCGCGCAGCTCGTAGACGTGCACGACGTGCCCGTCGGCGATCACCGCGCCTGACAGGTCGCGCACGACCTGGTGCACGTCGACGGCGATCCGTCCGTCGCGGCGGGTCACGATCGATTCCGGCTCGACCCGCGGGTCGATCTGCTGCCACTGGCGCGTCCAGTAGTCACGCACCGCGGCGTGGCCGATGACGCGCCCGCCCTCCCACGCGTTCGGCCAGTCGACGTCGGCAGCCGTTGCCGCCAGCACCGCGTCGGCGTCGCGGGCGTTGAAGCTCGCGTAGAGGTTCCGCAGCCGTTGCTCGTCGCCGATCGTCATCGCTCTGATTATACGCAACCAGACAGTTGCTTGTTGTCGGTGTCCGATTCCCGCCAGACAGACCGGTCGCTGCGTGCCACAGTGAGGGCCATGCTCCCCGACGCGGACAGCTGCTGGCGGGCCGCCCAAGCGGAGGATCCGCGTTTTGACGGATGGATCTTCGTCGGTGTGACGAGCACCGGTATCTACTGCCGGCCGAGCTGCCCGGCCCGCACCCCCAAGCGCGAGAACGTCCGCTTCTTCTCCACGGCCGCCGCCGCCCAGGCGGCCGGGCTGCGCGCGTGCATGCGCTGCCGCCCCGACGCCTCCCCCGGCTCGCCCGAGTGGGACCGGGGGGGCGACGCCGTCGGCCGGGCGATGCGCCTGATCGCCGACGGCGTCGTCGACCGCGAGGGCGTCGGCGGCGTGGCCGCCCGCCTGGGCTACACCGAGCGCCACCTGCACCGGCTGCTGGTGGGCGTCGTCGGCGTCGGACCCCTCGGGCTGGCGCGCGCCCAGCGCGCCCGGACCGCCCGAATCCTGCTGCAGACGACGACGATGGCCATCGCCGAGGTGGCTCTCGCCGCCGGCTTTGGCTCCGTGCGTCAGTTCAACGCGACGATCCGCGAGGTGTTCGCGATGTCACCGACCGAGCTGCGCGCCCGCGTGCGCCGAGAGCCGGACATCGCCGAGGGCGATGCCGGCGTGGCCCTCCGCCTCCCCTATCGCTCGCCCCTCGACACGTCCGGCCTGCTCGACTATCTGGCGCGCCGGGCGGTCCCGGGCATCGAGCAGGTCCGTGCCGGCGTCTACACGCGCAGCCTGCGTCTGCCGCACGGGTCAGCGACCGCCCAGCTGCGTCCCGCCGACGGCCACCTCGGCGTCCACTTCGCCGTCGATGACCCGCGCGATCTGGCTACGGCCGTGCAGCGCACCCGCGCGCTGCTGGACCTCGACTCCGACCCGGCGGCAGTCACCGACGCCCTCGGCGGCGACCCGCTGCTGGGGCCGCTGCGCCGCCGTGCGCCCGGGATGCGCGTCCCCGGCACCGTCGACGGTCCCGAGCTGGCGATCCGCGCCGTCCTCGGCCAACAGGTCTCGCTGGCGGCCGCGGCGACGGCTGCCGGGCGCCTCGTGGCCGCGCACGGACAGCCGCTGAAGCGACCGCTTGACGGGGTGACCCACGCCTTTCCGGACCCTGGGACGCTGGCCGCGCTCGACCCCGAAGCGCTGCCGATGCCGGCCTCGCGGGGCCGTGCACTGACGGGCCTGGCGGCGCGGCTGGCCAGCGGCGAGCTGACACTCGACGGGGGCGCCGACCGCGAGGAGGCACGCCGCGGCCTGTTGGGGGTCCCGGGGGTGGGGCCGTGGACGGCCGAGTACGTCGCGATGCGCGCCCTTCGAGATCCCGATGCGTTTCTCGCCGGCGACCTGGGAATCCACCATGCGCTGCGACGGCACGGGCTCGACGGGCGCCCCGCGGCCGCCGAGCGCCTGTCACAGGGCTGGCGCCCATACCGCGCCTACGCGGTGATCCACCTGTGGGCTGACCTGGCGGCGGCCGCCGCGACGGCGGCGCTCGCCGCCTGACGCCTGAGCGCTCTCAGCTACCGTGGCGGCGGTGCTCGGCGCCTGAGCGCTCTCAATCACCACGCCAGCGGCGCAAGGCCTTGCGATCGATCTTGCCCACGGGGGTCAGCGGTATCGCGTCGACGAAGTGGACCTCGCGCGGATACTTGTAGCCGCCGATCCGGTCCCGGGCCCAGCCGATCAGCTGCTCGGCGTCGATCTCCGTCCCGTCGTGGAGTGAGACGAAGGCCACCACCTCTTCGCCGTGGACGGTGCTGTGGCGGCCGATCACGCCGGCCATCTGGACCGCCGGATGCTCCACCAGGGCATCCTCCACGTCGCGCGGATAGACGTTGAACCCGCCCCGGATGATCAGGTCCTTCTTGCGGTCGACGAGGAACAGGTAGCCGTCGCCATCGAGGTAGCCGACGTCTCCGGTGTACAGCCAACCGTCGCGCACCGCCTCGGCGGTCGCCTCGGGAGCGCGCCAGTAGCCGCGCATGACGCCCGGCGAGCGAGCGCACACCTCCCCGATCTCCCCGGCGGGAAGCGACCCGCCGTCCTCGCCGCGGATCTCCAGCTCGGTGCGCGGGACCGGCAGCCCCACCGATCCGGTGCGCTCGCGTCCCGCCGGGTTGGTGGAGATCAGCGCCGCGGACTCGGTCAGGCCGTAGCCCTGCCGGATCGAGACGGTCGGGACGCGGCTGCGGAACTCCCGCTCGACGTCAGGTGCCAAGGGGGCTCCGCCGGACGTGAGGTAGCGCAACGAGCTCAGATCGTGCTGCTCCAGCGGACTCGCGAGCAGGATCTGGAGCATCGACGGGACGACCGCGCTCAGCTCGAGGCGATGTTCGGCGATCAGCGACAGAAACGCACGCGGATCGAACCACCGCAGCAGGACCGAGATCCCCAGCTCCGGCGAGTGCATGCCGGCGACCGTCACGAGCAGCCCGTAGGCGTGAGACATCGGGAGTGTCATCAGGCTGCGGTTCAGCCCCGGCACGTACGCGGCCTCGTGCGCCGCACGCCCGGAGAAATGCAGGTTGGCGTGCGAGAGCATCACGCCCTTGGCCTGCCCGGTGGTGCCGCCGGTGTAGAGCAGAGCCGCGAGGTCGTCGTCGGCGCGCGGCACGATCGAGGTCGCCTCGCCGTGCAGCAGCGTTTCGAGCGCGAGCACGTCGTACTCGGAGTCCTCGGTGCAGATCACGAGACGGACGCTCGGCAGACCGTCGACGGCCTCGGTCACCTTCGACAGGAACTCCGGCGTGGTCACCACCGCGCTGGCCTCGGAATCGGCGATCACATGGCGCAGCTCGAGTGCAGGCAGCAGGAACGTCGCCGGGGTGACGATCAGGCCGGCGCGCCACAGCGCCTGATAGACGATCGAGACCTCCGGGCAGTTGGCCATCGTCACGACCACCCGCTCCCCGGGCTCCAGTCCCACCGAGGCGAACCCGCCGCCGAGCCGTGCCGCGCGCTGAAAGATCTCCCCTGAGCCCAGCCAGGCACCCTCGTAGAGCATCGACGGGTAGTCGCCGCGGCGCTCATAGGCCTGCTCGGCCAGGCGTGCGAGGTGATGCTCGCCGACTCCGGCCTCGCGCTGGGGATGGGTGGAGCTCATCGAGCCTCGGCAGCTTAGAGCGGCGCCGCGATCCAGGCGCAGATCCACCCGGGCCTGAAGGTCGGCGGCCGTCTGCCGATAAACCGGACACATATGCGTGACCGCGGCGTCCATCGTCCTGACCGGGGCCTGGCATGAGGCTCGTCCGACTCGATTCGATCCGCGAGGAGATGGAGCTCGCTCGCGACATCCCCTCGGCGGTGCTCGGGGCCCTGCCGCTGCTGCGCCGCGGGGTGCGGCTCTCGGCCTCGCTCGCCGACCGCCTGGCCGCCCGCGGCGTGCGGGCGGTGTGGATCGAGGACGGGCTGGGCGACGGCATCATCCCCGCCCAGCCGCTGCCCGATCACGTGCGGCGTTCCACCGAGCAGGCTGTCGGCACGTGCCTGCGCGCCGCCCGCTCGGCCGCCGGCGGGATCGCCGGTCTGCCCACGTCCGCGCTGGTCCAGATCGAGGACGCCGCGGCCGGCATTCTCAACGCCCTCGCCAACTGTCCCGAGGCCGCCCTCGCGCTCGACGACCTCGCCAGCGCCGACAGCTACACCTACAGCCACTCGGTGCGCGTCGCCACCCTCGGCCTGCTGCTCGGCCAGCGGATCAACCGGCTGGACGGCTGGATCGACTGGCGCGGGCGGCGGCGTTATGACCGAAGCGCCGAGCGGATGACCGAGCTGGCGATGGGGTTGCTGATCCACGATATCGGCAAGATCTCGATTCCCGAGTCGGTCCTCAACAAGCCCGCCAAGCTCACCTCCGAGGAATGGGATCTGATCAAGACCCACCCCAGCGCCGGAGCCTCGATGCTGTCGGCCGACCGCGCGTCAGCGCTGACGATCTGCGTGGTGCGCGACCACCACGAGCGCTGGGACGGCCTCGGCTACGAGCGCGGGCGCACCGGCTCGGACACGCATCAGTTCGCCCGGATCGCCGCCGTGGCCGACGTCTATGACGCGATCACCGCCGACCGGCCCTACAAGCCGGCGAATGCCCCGCACGTGGGCGTCCGCGTGGTCCGCGAGGGCGCCGGAAGCCAGTTCGACCCGGGTGTCGTCGAGCATTTCCTCCGCGTCGTCATGCCGTACCCGGTCGGATACTCGATCGCGACGCCGAGCGGGCGCCCGGCCGTGGTCGCCGGGGTGAACGCCGAGCGGCCCGAGCGTCCGCTCGTCCGCTACCACGACGAGTCCGGTCACATCCGCGAGGCGGTCATGCAGGTGGTCGACGGCGAGGTGCGAGACCCCGCGCTGCCGGCCGGTGACGAGCCCGCCGCCGGCCGGCCGCTCCCCGAGACGACCGACCAGCAGCCGGGGGGCGTGCCCGACCACCGCCCGGCCACCGGAGGCTCGCTGCGCGAGCTCGACGGAACCGCGACGCGATGATCGCTGCGTCCGTACAAGCCAACGGCGTGATCCTTGGACATCGGGCCAAGGCCGCGCTGTGTGACGGTCGGCATCATGGACGTCGTCGCAGGTTCCTAAGATCAATGTCATGAGTCCAGAGCGTTCACAGGCCTACCGCCGCGTTATGCACACGTTGGATGAGCTCGGTCCGAGCAAGCTTCTCGAGGAGGAGCAGGATCGGATCCGTCATGCCGCCGACAACCTGATCTTCGCCTCCGAACTGGAGCCGGACGGTCTTGCCGAGGCCGCCCTCGACGACACGGTCCGACTGTGCCGCTCCCTGGTCGACAGTGGTCGCTGGGAGAAGGTCACCGCCGCCCAGCTGGGCAACGATCTCCGTGCCTGCGGGCCGGAGGCGACTGCCAGCCTGCGCGCCGCGTAGCTCGACGGTCCGGGGAGCGCTTCAAGACCGGCGGTGTCACGCCGGTGACGCTGGACATCAGCGACCATGAGCAGACCGCCGCGCTCG
>DATAUL010000420.1:0-8093 GCA_036268255.1 Solirubrobacteraceae bacterium
TGGAATTGAGCTTCCCGAGGACAGGATCTGGACCTCGGCGCTGGCGACCGCCCGTTTCCTCGAGGATCAGCGTCCGGGTGGATCGGCGTACGTGATCGGCGAAGCCGGGCTGACGACGGCGCTGCACAGCAGCGGATACACGCTCACCGAACGCAATCCCGAATACGTCGTCCTCGGCGAGACACGGACCTACAGCTTCGAGCGCATCACGCAGGCCATCCGCCTGATCGCCGGGGGCGCGAGGTTCATCGCGACGAATCCCGACGCCACCGGCCCCACCCTCGACGGCCCCCTCCCGGCGACCGGCTCGGTCGCGGCGCTGATCAGTCGCGCGACGGGGGTGGAGCCGTACTTCGTCGGCAAGCCCAACCCCCTGATGATGCGCTCCGCGCTCAATGCGATCGACGCCCACTCCGAGACGGCGGCAATGATCGGCGACCGGATGGACACCGATGTCGTATCCGGCCTCGAGGCCGGGATGGAGACGATCCTCGTCCTGACGGGTCTGACGACCGGCGAGGACGCCGAGCGCCACCCCTACCGCCCATCCAGGATCATCGACTCGATCGCCGACCTGATTCCGGAGCTCGGTTAGCGTCGGGACGATGGCCCGGCCGATCTTCCGCACTCCCACGCGGTCGTGCGTCCGCGACGCACCCGCCGCAGCCGGAGCCGAGTTCGCGATCGCGCACGGCCTCGTCGGCATCGGAGAAGGGGTCAACGGCCGGCCGCGGTCGATCGCCGAGGCGATCCTCGCCGTAGCCCAGGCGCACGGCGAGAAGACCGGCCGGATGCTGGCGCGCTTTGCCGGTCTGCCCGACGGAACGTTCGTGTGGACGCGGCAGCTCGACGGCGGCTACCGACTGGGACGGATCGGCGGTGCGTGGCGCTACGACGATTCGTCCGCCGCCCGCCAGGCTCCCGAACCGCACCCTGATACCCGAGCGTCTTAAGCACGCTTTCCTCCGCGGCCAGCGCACGAACAAGATGTCGGCGCTGTTCTTCATCGATCTCGACCGGTTCAAGGAACTCAACGACTCCTACGGGCATCGGATGGGCGATGAGTTGCTCGTGGCCGTCGGCGAGCGGCTCGCCCGCGTGCTGCGGCGCGACGAGCTCAGCCGCATCGGCCGTGACTCCTGTCAGGGCTTCTACTTCGGCGCACCGATGTCGGCGTTCCGGCTCGACTCTCTGATCCGTCGCTCCCCCTCGTAGGCACCACGCCACGACCCCGACCCCGCGGACGCACTGGCCGCGGCGGGAGTCTCACGGCCGTAACGCGTTCAGCTCGCAGACTCCTAACCTCGTATTTACGGAGCTGTGAGCTCTCCGGGGGTATCTTCGGCTCGCCGTCCGGATGACCCTCGATTCGCTGCCCACCGCGCCGGCCCACTGAGAGGCGTTTCCCCCCATCGCGGTCGGGAGTCGCCAGCCGCACGGGAGCCCCCGCGCCGACTGGGCTCGCTCACGATGGGCGTAGCGGTGATCGGCGCCCTCGGAGTCACCCTCATGGTCCATGACTCCCGCCGTCTGTCTCACGCGCACCGCCGTCCCGATCCGGCCTCGCTGCGTCGCGCTGCTCGCCCGCGCGCGGCCGGAGTCACCATCGGGGTCGCTGTCAACGGACCGACGGTCGCGATTCCTCGCTCCTTTCTGGGGTTCTCGACGGAGTACTGGACCCTGCCGGTGGACGAGAATCACCTCGCGCTCTACCGCCGTGTCATCGCCCTGCTCCACGCCCCCGGCGACGGACGATTTGTCCTGCGCATCGGCGGGGTCTCCTCCGACCACTCCTTCTGGCAGCTGGCGGTGCGCCGCGCGCCGGAATGGGCGTTTGCGATCACTCCGCGCTGGATCGCGAGGACCGCGCGGATCGTCCGGCAGAGCCGGCTGCGGGTGATCATCGATCTCAACCTCATCACGGCGACACCCGCGCTCAACGCCGAGCTGGCCCGGGAGGCCGTCGCCGCGCTCCCGCGCGGGAGCATCGCGGCCTTTGAGATCGGCAACGAGCCCGATGTCTACAACCGGCAGGTGTGGGGCGTCCGCCTTCAGGGCAACCGGACCGCGACCGGAGTGCTGCCAACTTCGCTCACTGCCGGCACCTATGCGACGACGTTTGCCGCCGACGCCCGGGCCCTGCACTCCGTCGCCCCGAACGTCCCGCTCCAGGGCCCGGCGCTCGCCGATCCGCGTCTGAGCCGCGGTTGGATCTCGCGCCTGCTGGCCGGCCGACATCCGCGACTGGACGCCGTCAGCGTGCACGAGTACCCCTACACGGCGTGTGCCAGGCCCGGCGCCGCGGCCTATCCGACGATCGGAAAGCTGCTCAGCTCTCGAGCGATGACGAGCATGGCCGACGCCGTCACACCTGCCGTACGGCTCGCCCGCCGCTCCGCGCTGCCGGTTCGCGTCAGCGAATTCAACTCGGTCACCTGTGGCGGCGTCCGAGGTGTGAGCAACAGCTTCGCGACGGCCCTGTGGGCGCCCAGCGCGCTGTTCGCGTTCATCCGGGCCGGCGTCTGGAGCGCCGACCTGCATGTCCGGGCATTCTCGATCAACGCCCCATTCGGCTTTGACCGCGCGGGTGTCGTCCCCCGCCCGTTGCTCTACGGCCTGATCCTGTTCACGCGCATGCTGCGCCCCGGATCGCGCTTGGTCCGCGTGCGCGTGCAGGCACGGGCGGATGCGCCGCTGCGTGCGTGGGCGGTGAGACAGACAGGACATCGCCTCAGTGTCCTGCTGATCGGCCGGACGGCCCGCGCGGTGAGGGTCAGTCTGCGACTGCCGAGCCGCCGGCGTGCCACGATCCAGCGCCTCGTTGCGCCGTCGGCGCGCGCGACGTCCGGCGAGACGCTGGACGGGCAGTGGCTGGGAGCCGACCTGCGCTGGGACGGGCGCAAGCGCGTTGAGCAGATCACTCCGCGCGGCGGACGCTTCACGCTCACCGTGCGCGGAATGAGTGCCGACCTGATGTCGGTGCAGCTGATGGCACGCCGATAGGCGTTCCCGCAGGGCGCTTCGCCCCGGAGCGTCGCGGCAGCTGGTGCGCGCGTACCGACGCGTGTACTAGCGCCGGTAACGCAGCCCGTCGAGCGCGATGTCGAGGATGTGGTCGACCTGGCCGGGTTCGCTGACCTGGATCTTGGCGATCCCGCCGACCAGCTGAATCACCTCGGCCAAGTCGGTGTCGCCCCGCACCTCGCCCGCCTGCTGAGCGCGCTGCAGCAGTGGCCCACCCGCCGCATACAACGCCGCGCGGCTCTCCTGGAACACCGGCGCATCGCGACCGACGTAGTCGAGCAGCTCGGGGGCGAGGGCGTGCTTGGTGACCATGTAGCCCACGAACCGGTGCAGCCATCCGACGAGCGCTTCCCACGGCGGCAAGCCGTCGAGGTCGGAGGCCGATCGACAGAGATCCTCGACCTCGTCGACGTAGACGGCCTCGAGCAGCGCTTGGCGGCTGGGGAAGTGTCGGTAGAGAGTGCCGATCCCGACCCCGGCGCGCCGCGCGATCTCCTCCAGCGACGCCGAGGCGCCGCCCTCGGCGAACGCGTCGTGGGCCGCGGCAATCACCTTGTCGTAGTTGCGCCTGGCGTCGGCGCGCTTAGGGCGCGGACGGAGCGGCTGTTCGGGGGGATGGGTGGCGGACATGAGAGCGCTCCGAAAATCACTTGACAAACCGGAGGGTGCCTCCGCTATTATCTGGAGGCGACCTCCGCTTATTTCTGGAGGCGTCCTCCACTTTACCACCGTTCTTTTGCTCAAACGTCTGGACATCGATGACTCTCGCTTCTGCACCCCCCGCCTCTGACCGCCGTCGCTGGCTCGCGCTCGTGGTCGTCTGCCTCGCGCAGCTCATGATCGTGCTCGACACGACGATCGTGAACGTCGCCCTGCCGCAGATCCAGCGCGACCTCCACTTCACCCAGGGCAACCTCACCTGGGTCATCAACGCCTTCCTCGTCACCTTCGGAAGCTTCCTGCTCCTCGCCGGGAGACTCGGCGACCTCCTCGGCCGAAAGCGCGTGTTCCTGTTCGGAGTGACGGTGTTCACGGCCGCCTCCGTGCTGTGCGGGCTCTCCCCGAGCCAGAACACGCTCATCGGCGCCCGCTTTCTCCAGGGCATCGGCGCCGCCATGCAGGCCTCGGTGATCCTGGCCATCATCGTCACCGAGTTCCCGGAGCCGCGCGACCGAGCCCGCGCGATGAGCGCCTACGTGTTCACCGCCGTCGCCGGGGGATCGCTCGGACTACTCGCCGGCGGCGTGCTCACCCAGGCCCTGAGCTGGCACTGGATCTTCTTCGTCAACCTGCCCATCGGCGCCGCCACCGCGGCTCTCGGGAAGCTCCTCGTTCCCAACGATGAGGGCGCCGGCCTCAGCCATGGAGTCGATTGGGTCGGCTCGGTGCTCGTCACCACCTCCCTGATGACCGCCGTGTACGCCATCGTGCAGGCCACCGGGCATGGCTGGGGCTCCTCCCAGGTGCTCGGCTTCGGTGCGATTGCGATCGCGCTGATGGGCGCATTCCTTGCCGTCGAGTCGCGCATCGCGAACCCGATCATGCCCCTGCGCATCCTGCGGCTGCGAAGCCTGATCGGATCGAGCATCGTTCGCGGCTTCCTCGTCACCGGGATGTACTCCACGTTCTTCCTCGGCACGCTGTACCTGGAGCACGTGCATCACCTCAGCGCGCTTCAGACCGGACTGGCCTTCCTGCCGTGGACGGTGACCGTCGGCATCCTCTCGCTCGGCGTGAACGCCCGCCTGGTGGGCCGCTTCGGCGCCTTCCCGGTGATGATCGCCGGCATGGTCACGGTGATCGCCGGTCTCGCCCTGCTCAGCACCGCCGGAGTCCACACCGGCTACTTCCCGACCGTATTCTTCGCCTACTTCGCAATCGGCCTGGGCATCGGCAGCGCGTTCATGCCGCTGCTGTCGATCGCGATGTCGGACGTCCCGGCGGCGGATGCCGGGCTGGGCTCGGGCATCACCAACGTCTCCCAGCAGGTCGCCGGCGCGCTCGGGCTCGCCGTGCTCGGTACGGTAGCCACCAATCACACCAAGGCCCTCGTCGCCGATCACCACGCGCTCGCGGACTCCTTGGTCAGCGGCTACCACTTCGCGTTCGTGATCGGTGCCGCGTGCGTCTCGGCCGGGATCCTGACGGCGGTTGCCGTGCTGCGCAGCCGCCGTCCGTCAGCGTACGCCGAGCCCGCGTCGAGCGACTACGCGGTCGACTCCGGGGTCGACTCCGCGGGGGCCGAGGGGCAGCCCCAAGCCGCCTGACCGGAGCGCAGCCTCAGGCTGGGGTATCTCCGCCAATTTATGGCGGAGATACCCCACGGTCGATCGAATCCACCGGAGCGCTGCCGGAGATCGGTGCGATTGTGTTCGTGGGCGGCGACGGCCTGGACAGCCGGCGGGGGTTCTAGGTCTCAGTGGCCGCTTCGCGGAGCCCGACGACGTGCTACCCGCGCCTGGCGCTGGTTCTACGTCGTGGGTTCCCCGAAGACCTCGCGCGCGACGTGCGGCCCCCCCGCAGTCCCATCACCACCCCCAACGCGTGGTCCGGCGGCGCACCGTCGAGGATGTCGATCTCCGAGGCGAGGTCAGGATCCAGGTGGTTGGCACTCGCGTCCGGGTTGGCGGCGCGCCCCTCCGGGTACAACACCAGTGCGGCGGGACCTCAGGCGAGGTTCTGGCTCGAGCGAGGAGGTGGCCGTGGATGGAGAGCCATGAACGCGAAGAGGCGACGACGGGGCTCGCAGGCGGCAGGCTTCTCGCGGCGATCTCCAACCAGATCGTGGCGATCCAGCGCGACCACTACGGGCGAGGTCCGATGCAGGCCAAGACCTACGCTCACGATGATCTGATCGTCGTGGTCCTTCGCGGGATTGGCCTGACCCCCCTGGAGAAGACGATGATGGACAGCGGCGACCCAGGCCGTGTCGTCGATATGCGCCACGACTTCCAACGCGTGATGGCCAACCGTTTCAAGCAGACAATCGAGGAACTCACCGGGCGCACCGTGGTCGCCTTCCTCTCCCAGGCGCACATCGCACCCGACATCACGATGGAGACCTTCTTCCTCGACAAGCCACTGGACGCGTTCGGCGCCGTCGAGATCGTCAATCCCGGATAGTTCCCGATGCGTTTCGGCGCGGGCATCGACTGCCGCGGTTCAGAAGCGACGACGCCGGGACTCCGCGGAGAGCTGAGTGAGAAACCGCGGGATCGCCGGGCCGTGCAGTCCGGACCTTCGATGGCACGTTCGCCGCGTTATCGGCCGCGCCCGTGCGCGCGCAGCGTCGCCAACGCTCGCAGCGTGACGATCCCACGCCACTCCACCGATTGCCCCGGCGACCACCCCAGCCAGTCGAACATCCATCCGCCGTCGTCCTGCTGACCGTCCTGGAGTGCGTCGAGGTCGGCCTCGATCTGGCCGTCGGTGAAGAGAGCGCGGCTACGGGTCCCCGGTCGTCCCGACAGCGCCAGCGGCGTGAGGCGCTCGTCGGCGGTGCCACCGGGGACCGGTATCGAGCCGTCGCTGTGGATCTGCGACCGCAGGCGCTCGATGGATGCCGCCGCCCGCGGCCCATCGGGAACACGGTCGACGAACTCCAGCGCGAACTTCACCCCGTACGCGCCGAGCTCGTCCGCTTCCTCCACCTTGGCCCAGCACCAGTCGGTCGCGCGCTCCAGCCACGGCTCCCGCCAGCTCGTCTCCCACAACAGTGCGGTGATCGCGAAGGTCAGAACCGAGCCACCGGACGAGGACACCATCCACGGTGCGAGCGGATAGTTGGCGGCGGCCGGCAGGATAAACGGCACGCCACCGTCCGGATCGGAGATCGCGGCGATCCACGCGGCGCTGTCGGCGACGATAGGATCGTCCAGCGCATCGATCTCAGCCAGTACCTCGAGCGCATGCAGCGTGGCCGCCGGCTCACTCTCAGGCCCGCGCACGTCGGGTTCCAGCGCATGACCGAAGCCACCGTCGCGATTGCGGTAGGCGCGCAGCGCGTCGAGGACGGGGGCGGTCGGCGCGTCGTCCAGAAGCACGGCCAACCGGTGACGGTCAAGCAGGCGTCCGTTGGCGAGGACGAACCACTCGGCGGCTCGGAGATCGATGGTCATGGCGCTGCACGCTACGCCGCCGTGAGCATGGCGTCTTTCAGAAATCGGACAGGCGTGGTCCCAGTGAGGCGACGCACCTCGTCGTTCATGTGCGCCTGGCTCGCGTAGCCGGCCGCAAACGCACGGGACGCCAGCGGCTCGTCGCCGAGAGCGATCAGCCGCCGCAGCCGCACGACGCGGGCGAGCGTCTTGGGGCCGTAACCCACCGACGCCAGCACCCGCCGGCGCAGGCCGCGCTCGCTCACTCCAAGCTCGGCAGCGACCGCGGCCACGCGAGCCGTGGGTCGGGCCAGAGCGTGCGCGGCCGCGGACACGAGCGTGTCGGGCTGCACCTCGCGAGCCGTCACGATGTTCACGAGCAGCCCCCGCCGCCCGACAGGGTCCGCACCGGCCAGGGCCTCCTCCAACCCCATCACCTGTTCGCCCCACACCGCAGCGGCCGGCACCTGGCGATCGCGCAACTCGGATGCCGGCATGCCGAGAAAGGCGCCTGCACTCCCGGCGCGGATCCGAATCGCGGTGGACCGCGCGTTGGCGGGCAACAGCACCTCCCGAGGTCCGGTGTCGGCGCCCGCGATGACCAGCTCGCGATCCGCCAGCCAGATCAGATCGACGCAGCCGTCCGGCACCACACGTTGGATGTGATCCTGCGCGGGCGTGCCCTCCCACACACATGCGATCACCGGCTCGAGACTCTCCGGCGGGCGGTGCTCGAGGTATGTCGTGAGCGTCAGCATGCGCGGTTCCTCGCGTCTATCGGCGACCGGTGAGCACGTTGCCGTACGTGTCGGCGGCGACGCAGAGCCTGACCGTAGGGCACGAGATTGCGGACATCACGTTCGTTGCATCGACGCGGCGTGTCTGCCACGCGGGGTGCGCGGCGGCGGGGTGAGCGCTCATCATGACCAGGCCCGCGGAATCGGTCGCCACGCAGAGCCCGCGTCCACGGCA
>DATAUL010000421.1:0-3858 GCA_036268255.1 Solirubrobacteraceae bacterium
AGCTCGAGGCCATGCTGGCCGGCGTAGTCCAGCAACGCCTGTCGCTGCTCGTGCTCGCGGGCGACGCGGAAGAACAGCCAGCAGAACAGGCCGATCGTCAAGAGGCTCTCCTCGACCATCATCAGCCCGCCGGCGGCAACCTGGTCGGCCATCGCGCTGATGTGCCAGTGCGCGTCCCCGGGCCGGTAGTACGGGTAGAAGACGGTCCCGCCGAAGATCAGGATGTTGGCCAGCACGGTGCCGATCAGGCGCATGGCGACGATGTAGACGAGGCGGGCGCTGTTGGTGAACCAGCGCGGCTGGGGGAGGGGGCCGAGCAGTCCCATCCAGACGGCGATCCCGAACGTCAGGAAGGTGGCGTGCTCCAGGGCGTGCAGCGCGTCGTGGCGCAGCGCCTCCTGGTAGAGGTAGGGTGAATGCCAGGCGTAGAAGTTGACGCCCCAGACGACGATCGCCACGACCGGGTGGCTGAGCACCCGGAGCTTGGAGATGACGGGGTTGTGCAGCAGCGGGGCGATCACCGGGCCGGTGAGCCCGAGCACGAGCAACAGCGAGGCGATGTCGCCGATCAGCAGGTGCTCGGCCATGTGCGCCACCAGCAGCTGGTCTGAGAGGTGGTCGACCGGTGAGCTGAAGGCGACCTCGAGCACGAGCAGGCCGGCCACGAAGCAGATCCGGCGCCAGCGCGTCACCGGGCGGCCATGGGCGGCCAGGGTGCGCGAGCGCAGGTGATACGGGATCCAGCTCAGCGCCACGAGGATCGGCAGGCCGATCGTCTGGACGGGCGCGACGGCGAACAGCAGCGGCACAGCCGTCAATGGTGGCAGGTAGACGACGCGCTTACAGCGCCTCGATCACCAGCACGACGATCGCGATCACCGCGACCACCGCCACGAACCACACGAGAAACCCGAACGCGCCCGCCTCGGAGCTCAGCGGGTTGGGCGGAATCAGGGAGAACTTCGGGCGACGGCCGTCGGGGGGCACGGCGTTGAGACCGTTTACAGGACGTAGACGGTCGTGTAGACGACGACCCACATGATGTCGACGAAGTGCCAGTAGATCCCCGGCACCTCCATGCCCTGATGGTGCTCGGGCGAGTAATGCCCGCGGAACGCCCGGACCGTGACCATCAGCAGCGCGCACAGGCCGATGAAGACGTGGGCGCCGTGCAGGCCGGTGAGCGCGTAGAAGATCGTCCCCTGAGCGGCGTCGTGCGGCGCGAAGCCGATATGGATGTACTCGTTGACCTGCACGCACAGGAAGGTCAGGCCGAGCAGGAAGGTCGACAGCATCCCCGCCCGCAGGCCGAAGCGGTTGCCGTGCTTGATCGAGACGAGCGCCCAGTGCAGCGTCAGCGACGAGGACAGCAGGATCAAGGTGTTGATCCCCGCCACGGACTCCGGCAGGTGGGTTCCGGCCGCCGGCCACGGATCGTGGCTGACCACGCGGATGAAGAAATAGGCGGTGAAGAACGCGCCGAAGATCATCACCTCGGAGATGATGAAAAGCAGCATTCCCAGCGTCGGCGCCTCCACGCGCGACGAGCGGTGCGCCGGGGGCGGTCCGTGATGCTCGGAATGGGCGATCGATGCGGCTTCCATGGCTCTCCTCCTGCGAAGGGCTAGGCGGTCGCCCGCATTGAATCGGTCTGGACCACGTGCTCCACGTCTTTGCCCGTCGCGTTGCGCACGCGCTCGATCAGGTCGGCGCGCAGCCAGCCGGACTTGGTCTCGGCGAACGTGGAGATGACGATGTCGTCGACCCGGAAGGCCTGCAGCGCGTTCATGATCGCCGTATACGGATCGGGATCGCCGGTCATCCCGGAGGCCGTCAGCCCGGCGTCGCGCAGCCGGCGCAGGATCAGGGCCAGTCGGGTTCGGGCCCGCCGGGTGGCGCTCCCGTCGCCCCCCTCTTGGGGCACCACGACCAGGAACAGGCGCTCGCGCTTGTCGGGCTCCTTCGCGGCCTTCGCCTTCAGCGCCTCGAGCAACTCGTCGCCGCTGCCCGTCCGGTTGGCGACCACGAGCGTGATGTGCACGGCCATCCCGTCAGAGTCCAGGTCGGCGATCACGTGCTCGACGGGCAGTCCCGACGCCTGGCGAATGCGCTCAACGAGGTCCCGGCGCAGCCACCCCGAGCGCGATTCGGGCAGCGTCGAGATGATGATCTCGTCGGGCTCGTACTCGCGGACGGCGTCCATCGTGGCCGCGTAGGGGTCGGGGTCGCCGACCTCGCCGACCGCCTCCATGCCCTCGGAGCGCACGAAGCCGACGGCCAGGTCGACGCGGATCTGAGCGGCGTCGAAGACGGTGTCGTCATACACGACGTACCCGGCCCGCGGCTGAGTCTGGGGCACGCAGAGCACGAACCGCACGTCGTCCTGCTCGCGGGCGCGCTTCTGCACGGCCTCGATCAGGGGCTGGCCACCGATCGTCTCGTTGGCGACGACGAGAACGGTCTTCATCGGTGTCGCTCCTCTCCGGGCGGGCGTCCGGAGGGTCTCGCCCCGGCGACGACGGGTATCGACGATGCGGGCGCGGCCTCGGACGGCGGCTTGAAGATGCCGTGCACGGCGCCGGGCACCCCGTACTCATAGGGTCCGCCGACGACCGTCGGGACGGCGTCGAAGTTGAAGATCGGCGGCGGAGACGAGACCTGCCACTCCAGCGTGAGCCCTCGCCACGGGTTGGCCGCTGCGCGCGGGCCGCCGCGCCAGCTGGCCACCATGTTGTAGAGGAAGATCAGCGTGCTGGCGCCGAGGATGAACGCCGAGATCGAGATGAACAGGTTCCACGCCGCGAACTTCTGGGCGTACTCGGCAACCCGGCGGGGCATCCCCTGGATCCCGATCAGGTGCATCGGGCCGAACGTCAGGTTGAAGAAGATGAACGTCATCCAGAAGTGCCACTTGCCGAGGCGGTCGTCGAACATCCGCCCGGTCATCTTGGGGAACCAGTAGTAGACCCCGGCGAAGATCGTGAACAGCGAGCCGCCGAACAGCACGTAGTGGATGTGGGCGACGATGAAGTAGGTCTGGCTGACGTGGATGTCGAACGGGATCATGGCCAGCATCACGCCACTGATCCCGCCCAGCGTGAACATCGTGAGAAAGCCGAGCGCGAACAGCATCGGCGTGTCGAGGTGCAGCACTCCGCGCCACAGTGTCGCCAGCCACGAGAAGATCTTGATCCCGGTCGGGATCGCGATGATCGCCGTGGTGATCATCATCGGAATCCGGATCCACGAGGCCATGCCGGAGACGAACATGTGGTGGGCCCACACCGTGAACCCGAGGACGACGATCGCCAGCAGCGAGAAGGCCATCATGCGGTAGCCGAAGATCGGCTTGCGGGCCTTCACGGCGAGAACCTCGGAGATGATCCCGAAACCGGGCAGCATCATGATGTAGACGGCCGGGTGCGAGTAGAACCAGAAAACGTGCTGGTACATGATCACGTTGCCGTTCTTGCCCGCGCCGACGAAGGCGTCGAAGAAGTGGAAGTGCAGCGCCGTGTCGAGGAGCACGAAGAATTGCGAGGCGGCGATGAACGGCGTCGCGATGACGACCAGGAGCGAGGTCGCGAAGTTCGCCCACACCAGCAGCGGCAGCCGGAAGAAGCTCATTCCCGGAGCGCGCATGGTGATGATCGTCACCAGGAAGTTCAGCGCGGTGGCGATCGAGGAGGCGCCCGCGAACTGAACACCAACCGTGAAGAAAAGCTGGCCGATCGGCATCGTTGTCGACAGCGGGGCGTAGGCGGTCCAGCCGGCGGCGAACGAGCCGCCGGGCGCCAGGAAGCTCATCAGCATCATGATCCCGGCCACGGGGAGCATCCAGAACGAGAGGGCGTTCAG
>DATAUL010000422.1:0-7804 GCA_036268255.1 Solirubrobacteraceae bacterium
GTTGGTCCAGATCCAGCGCGCGGCGGTCGCGCTGGCGCAGGCGCGTGGCCTTGATCCCGACCAGCCTCAGCACTTGACGCGGTCCGTCGTGCTGCCATGAACTGACGGAGGAACCCCATGAAACGTGCATGCCTGTTCGTCGTCCTCGTCGGTGCACTCCTCGCGGTCGGCTGCGGGGGCTCGAGCAGCGGCGGCTCGAGTAGCGGCGGCTCGAGCTCGAAGTCGGGAGCGACCAAGGGCGGTCACGTGAGCATCTCGATCTGGGAGGGCTACACCCAGGGCGAGTCGGTGGCGATCAAGAAGCTGGCCGCGCAGTTCAACGCCTCACACCCGGGCATCACGGTCACGCCCCAGTTCTACGGCAACAGCGACTACGCGCTGCAGAAGGTGCTGGCCGCGATCGCCGGCGGCAAGCCGCCCGACATCTCCTATCTCTACGGCTCCAACGCGGCCAACATCGCGGCGAGCGGCAAGCTCGTGTCGCTGAACAAGTACGTGTCGGACCCGTCGTTTGGCTGGAACCACTTCTACAAGGTCGAGCGCGAGGTGGCGACCGTCAACGGCAAGGTGACGGGCATCCCCGCGCTCGTCGACAACCTCGCCCTCGTCTACAACAAGAAGCTGTTCGCGCAGGCCGGGATCGCCCCGCCGACGGCCAACTGGACGTGGAACGACTTCGAGAACGCCGCGCTGAAGCTGACTGACCCGAGCAAGAAGCAGTTCGGCTGGGCCTACGTCAACGACGCCAGCGAGGACACAGTGTGGCGCTTCTGGGCGATGCTCTGGCAGGCGGGGGGACAGATCCTCAGCGCCGACAACAAGCAGGCGGCGTTCAACTCCCCGGCCGGCCTCAAGGCGCTCACGCTGCTCCAGCAACTTGTCGCCCACAAGTCGATCTACCTCGACAACGGGTCGGACAACTACGTCAACGTGTTCAACGCCGGTCACATCGGCATGCTGTGGACCGGCCCATGGGACCTGCAGCAGATCACCGCCTCGAAGGTCAGCTACGGCGTGCAGATCCTGCCGGCGGCCGAGAACCACCAGACGATCTCGGGCCCCGACGACTGGGTGATGTTCGACAACGGTTCAGCCCGCGTGGCTGCCTCGTGGACGTTCCTCAAGTGGCTGACATCCCCCAAGATCGACCTCGAGTGGGGTCTGATGACCGGCGACCTGCCGATCCGCGACGACGTGGCCCAGCAGCCGGGCTACAAGCAGTTCGCGCGCAAGTACCCGGGCATCGACCTGTGGGTCAAGAACCTTGACAACGCGACCCAGGCCCGGCCGGTCCTCACCACCTATCCCAAGATCTCGACCGTTGTGGGCCAGGCGGTGCAGTCAGTCTTGCTCGGCAAGACGCAGCCCCAGCAGGCGCTCAACCAGGCCTCGCAGCAGGTCAACGGCATCCTGAGCGCGCCCAGCTGATGGCAGACCGCCATCGCCCGCCGGCGATCAAGCGGCTGATCGGCTCAGAACACTTCGCCGGCTGGGCGTTCGTCGCTCCGGCGGTGATTCTGATCGCGATCTTCTTTTTGATCCCGATCGGCTGGTCGCTGCTGATCTCACTGCAGGCCAACAACCTGATCGCTCCGGCGCATTACGTCGGGCTGGCCAACTACAAGGCGCTCACCAAGGACCCGGCGTTCCGCTCGGCGATTGGCCACACCCTGCTCTATACCGTCATCTTCGTGCCCGTGTCGGTGGGCGGCGCGCTCGCTCTGGCGGTGGCGCTGAATCGCAAGATCCGCGGGATCCGGTTCTACCGCCTGGCCGTGTTCGTCCCGCTTGTGACCTCGACGGTGGCCACCGGACTCGTGTTCCTGTGGTTGCTGGACCCGACCTTCGGGTTCGTCAACTACCTGCTGCATGCCGTCGGGCTGCCCCAGCAGCAGTTCCTCCAGGACCCCAACGAGGCCCTGTACTGCATCGTCGCGATGACCGTGTGGGGCTGGCTCGGCTTCGATGTGATCGTCTACCTGGCGGCGCTGCAGGGGGTCCCCGAGGAACTGCTCGAAGCGGCCGAGATCGACGGCGCCAGCAAGTGGAGCCGGTTTCGCAGCATCGTCGTGCCACTGCTGGGTCCCGCCACCCTGTTTCTCGTCGTGTGGTCGACGATCAACGCGCTCCAGCTGTTCGACGAGATCTACGTCACCACCCGCGGCGGACCGCTCGGGTCCACGACGGTGATCGTCTACTACCTGTACCAGCAGGCGTTCCAGTTCTTCAACGGCGGCTACGGGTCCGCAATCGCCTACGTCCTGTTCCTCGCGATCCTGGTCGTGACCCTCGTCCAGCTGTGGGTCGGACGCCGGCGCGTCTACTACACGTCCTGAGGAACCGGCCATCGCCACCACCCCGATAGCCCCCGACCGCTTCATGGTGCTCGACGCGCCGCCGGAGAAGCGCCGGCGCCTGCCCTTCAGCCCATGGCATCTTTTGCTCGCTCCCGTGGCGGCGATCATGATCGTCCCGCTCATCTGGATGGCCGTGCTGTCGCTGGAGACGAAGACCGAGGCCTCGAGCTTCCCTCCGGTCTTCCTCCCGTCCGGGCTGCACTTCAGCAACTACTCGTCGGCCTGGCACGCGGTGCCCTTCGGGGACTTCTTTCTCAACAGCGCCGCCTACTCGCTGGCCACGGTCGCCGGCAACCTGCTGTTCTGCAGCCTCGCCGCGTACGCGTTCGCGCGGATCCGCTTCTTCGGGCGAAACGTCCTGTTCGTCGTGCTCCTGGCGACCCTGATGGTGCCCTTCCAGGTCCTGCTCATCCCCACGTTCCTGATCGTCAAGAAGCTGGGGATGGTCGACAGCGTCGGTGGGCTGATCGTGCCCAACCTGTGCACCGCGTTCGGCATCTTCATGCTGCGCCAGTTCTTTCGCACGCTGCCGATCGAGCTCGAGGAGGCCGCCCGGCTCGACGGGACCTCGCGGCTGGGGATCCTCTTCAAAATCGTGCTGCCGCTCTCGTTGCCGGCGCTCGCCACATTGGCCATCATCCAGTTCATGTGGTCCTGGAACGACTTCCTGTGGCCGCTGATCATCATCAACACCGACACCCACGCCCCGCTGCAGCTGGGGCTCTCGACCCTTCAGGGCTCCCACAACACCGAGTGGAACCTGCTCATGGCAGGTACGGTCATGAGCCAGATCCCGATGCTCGCCGTGTTCCTGCTCGCCCAGCGGTGGTTCATCCGATCGATCGCCTTCACGGGCATCAAGTGAGCTGAGATGCCCCGCGTCTGCCTCGAACAGGTCAGCAAGTCGTTCACCGGCGGGACCGTCGCCGTCGATGAGCTGTCGCTGGAGATCGCCGACGGCGAGTTCATGATCCTCGTCGGCTCCTCGGGCTGCGGCAAGACGACGGCGCTGCGGATGGTCGCCGGCCTGGAGAAGCCCACGTCCGGCGCGATCCGGATCGGCGAGCGAGTCGTCAACGACGTCTCGGCCCGCGACCGCGACATCGCGATGGTGTTTCAGAACTACGCCCTGTATCCGCACATGACGGTCGCGCGCAACCTCGCCTATCCCCTGCGCCAGCGGCGGATGCCCCGGCGCGAAATCGATCGGCGCGTGCGTGAGGTCGCCGAGATGCTGAGCCTCGAGGAGCTGCTCAAGCGGCGTCCTGCCCAGCTGTCCGGCGGCCAGCGCCAGCGAGTGGCGATGGGCCGCGCGCTCGTCCGCGAGCCCGAGGTCTTCCTGCTCGACGAGCCGCTCTCCAACCTCGACGCCAAGCTGCGCATCCAGATGCGCGCCGAGCTCAAGCGCCTGCATGCCCGGCTCGGCATCACCACGATCTACGTGACCCACGATCAAGTGGAGGCGATGACGCTCGGCGACCGGCTCGCGGTGATCTCCGACGGCAAGCTGCAGCAGCTCGGGGACCCGCAGGAGGTCTACGACCATCCCGCCAACGTGTTCGTGGCCGGTTTCATCGGCAGCCCGCCGATGAATCTCCTGCGCGGACGGGCCGTCGACGGCCGCGTGGCTGCCGGGGACTTCGTGATCGAACGCCCCGATCTGCCCGACGGCGAGCTGATCGTCGGCATCCGCCCCGAGGCGCTGACTCCGGCTGACGGCGCCGGACCCTCACTTGACTTCGACGTCGCCGTCGTCGAGCCGCTCGGCAACGAGCTGATCGTGCACGGTTCGGTGAACGCCGACATCGCCAGCTCACCCGAGGCCGGCGAGGCGGCGCTGCTCACCCGAGGCGCTGCCCGTGCCGAGGTGGTGGCGTGCCTCTCCCCGCGCGAACGGCCGGCGGAGGGCAGCACGATCCGACTCGGCGTCGATCCCGCCGAGGTCCACCTGTTCGACGCGGACACCGGCCTGGCGATCCGCTGACGCAGCCGTCAGCCGATCGCGGCCAGAGCCTCCGCGAGCGTCGGCTGGGCGGCGGTGCCTCCGGACGCTCGGGTGGAGAGCGCGCCGCAGGCGCAGCCGATCAGGAGCGCGCGCTCGATGCTCTCGCCCCGCAGCACGCCGGCGAGCAGCCCGGCGTCGAACGAGTCACCGGCGCCCACCGTGTCCGCCGGGACGACGTTGAACCGCGGCGACACCCGGATCACCTCGGCGTCGGTCGCCGCCGCCAGCGCGCCCTGCGCCCCGAGCTTGACGGCGACCAGACCGGTCGTTTGCGCGAGCGCGGAGGCGGCCGTCACCGGATCGGCCAGGCGGGCGATGCGCTGCGCCTCCTCGGCGTTGGGCAGGAACACGTCGGTCGCCGCCAGTGCCTCGGTCAGGCCGCCCTCCCAGGCGTCCCGGGGATCCCAGTTGGGATCAAGCGACGTGGTGGCGCCACGGGCGTGGACCTCGTCGAAGATCGGCCTCAGGTCCGGGGCGAGCGCCGTCTGCAGAAAGAACGACGCCGCATGCACGTGACGGGCGCGCCGCAGCAGGTCGCCTGGCACCAGCGCGGCGTTGAGCGCGGCGGCCGTCCCCGGGAACGTGAGGATCGCGCGGTCCTCCGGCCGGGTGAGGATCACGGTCAGCCCGGTCGCGGCGCCGGGGACGACGACGACGCCGCTGACGTCGACCCCGCGGGCGGTCAGCGACTCGGTCATGAAGCGGCCGAACAGGTCGTCGCCGACGACGCCCGCGATGGCGGTGCGCAGTCCGAGCCGGGCGGCACCGCAGGCCATGATCGCCCCCGAGCCACCGATCGTCAGCGCCGCGCCGTCGAGCAGCTGCTCCACCTGGCCGAACGCGGGCGTCAGGTCCTCGCCGGCCAGGACCAGATCGGGATTGACGTCACCGAGGACGAGCAGGTCAAGCTCGGCCGGATCGCCGCTCGGGGGACGGATGGACGGGCTCATCGTGGGCGAGCGCGCGCGTCTAGACGCGCTCGACCTCGGCCTTGGCAGCCAGCTCGCCGGCGCGGTCGGCGTCAAACCGCGCCGCGCCGGGCATCTCGGCGTTGGCCGCCGCCGCGCCGAGCGCGACCCGCAGAGCCTCCGGCCAGGAACCCGAGCGGTCGAGGCCGACGAGCAGGCCTCCCAGGAAGGTGTCGCCGCTGCCGACCGGATAGCGGCCGCGGGCGGCGAGCCTCCCCCGCCAGACGGTCGCGTCGGGGTCGACCAGCATCGCCCCGTCCTCGCCCAGCGTAATCGCCACGGCGTGACCGTCGCCGCCGGCCAGGGCGCGGATCTCCTGCAGCGCAGCCCGAGCCTCAGCCTCGCCGGCGAGAGGCCGGTCGAGCAGCTCCGCCGCCTCGTGCACGTTGATCTTGACCAGCTCCGGCCCGGCCTGAACCACCCGCTCCAGGGCTTCGCCGCGCGTGTCGACCGCCACCGGGACCCCGAGCGCGCGGGCGGCTGAGATCAGGTTGCCGTAGCCGTCGGCGGGCGCGCCCGGGGGCATCGAGCCGGCCAGGGCCAGCCACGTGGCCTGATGCAAGAGCTTGCCCAGAAGGGTCTCGACGCTGTCCCACTCGTAGGAGTGGATCTCGGCCCCGTTCTCATAGAACTCCGTCAGGCCGCCGGTACGGCGATCGGCCACCGACAGGCTGGAACGAGTCTCGCCGTGACCCCAGGCGAAGTGGCCCTGGACTCCCTCGGCGGCCAGCGTCTCGGCGATCCAGCGCCCGGTATGCCCGGCGAGCAGCCCGGTGACGAGCGTCGGCGCCCCGAGCGCGGCGGAGACCTGGGCCACGTGGATCCCCTTGCCCCCGGGGAGCTGGATGAAGTGATCGGGGCGATGGATCTCGCCCGGGGCGAGACGGTCGACTTCGAACAGCTTGTCGATCGAGGGGTTGCCGGCGAGGCAGAGAATCACGCGACCACTGTAAGACCGCGGCGAGACTGACTGCAGTTTTCGCTGTTGCTTCAGCGGTTGCGACGGTCGGCTTACACGCCGCAGCGAGGCTGCGCGGCATGGAAACGACCTCCGGGCTGCTGCGGCCGCCCCCACCTGCCGTTCGCGACGCTCGCCGCCGTCTGACCTGGAGCTGGTCGCGCGTCGCCCTCCCCACGCTGCTGGCGCTGACCGCCGTGGCCTACCTGTGGGACCTCAGCTCCTCCGGCTACGCGAACAGCTTCTACGCGGCGGCCGTGCAGGCGGGGACCAAGAGCTGGAAGGCGTTCTTCTTCGGCTCGATCGACTCCTCAAGCTTCATCACCGTCGACAAGCCCCCGGCATCGCTGTGGGTGATGGCCCTCTCCGGCCGGATCTTCGGTTTCTCGAGCGCGAGCATGCTGATCCCGCAGGCGCTCGAGGGGGTGGCGGCCGTATGGCTGCTGTTCTGCGGCGTCCGGCGGTGGTTCGGCACGGGCGCCGGCTTCGCGGCCGGCGCGCTGATGGCGGCCACGCCCGTGGCGGCGCTGATGTTCCGCTTCAACAACCCCGATGCGCTGCTCGTGCTGCTGATGGTCGCCGGGGCGTATTGCCTGGTGCGCGCGCTGGAGGGCGGCGCCACCCGCTGGATGGTCGCCGCCGGCACGATGATCGGCTTCGCGTTCTTGGCAAAGATGGCTCAGGCGTTCCTCGTGCTGCCGGCGTTTGCGCTCGTGTACATGGTGGCGGCGCCTGTGGGTCTGCGGCGCCGCGCCTGGCAGATGCTGGCCGGAGGCGCCGCGATCGTGGTCAGCGCCGGCTGTTGGGTGGCGATCGTCGCTCTGTGGCCAGCAGGCTCGCGGCCGATGATCGACGGGTCGCCGGACAACAGCATCCTCAACCTGATCACCGGCTACAACGGCCTGGGCCGCATCTTCGGCAGCAGCGGGCCGGGGGGCGGCGGCGGTGGCGGTGGCGCGAACTTCAGCGGGTCGACGGGCGTGCTGCGTCTGTTCAACGACCTGATGGGCGGCCAGGCATCGTGGCTGCTGCCGGGCGCCATCCTCGCGCTCGCCGCCGGCCTGTGGGCGCGGCGGCGTGCTCCGCGGACCGACCGGGTGCGGGCCGCCCTGCTGCTCTGGGGCGGCTGGCTGGTCGTCAGCGGCGCTGTCTTCAGCCTCGGCAGCGGCGTCATCCACACCTACTACACGGTCGCGCTCGCTCCCGCGATCGCCGCGCTGGCGGCGATCGGCGGGCGGATGGCGTGGACGGGGCGCGAAAGCCGCCGTGTCCAGGCCGCCGCGATCGTGGCGGTGGCGCTCACGACCGGGTGGGCGTGGGCGCTGCTTGACCGCTCCCCGTCGTGGGAGCCGTGGCTGCGCACGCTCGTGCTCGTCGCCGGGGCTGCCGGCGTCGCCGGGCTGGTGGCGTGCCTGTTGCGCGGCGGGCTGAGGCGGCGCCTGCTCGCGCCCGCGGTCGTGCTGGGAATGCTCGCCTCGCTCGCCGGGCCGGTGGCCTACTCGGCGTCGACGATCAC
>DATAUL010000423.1:0-5386 GCA_036268255.1 Solirubrobacteraceae bacterium
CGCGTCGACGAGGATGCCGCCGTGCGGCTCATGCATCATCTCGTCGAGCACGGCTCTGACGGGGTGGTGGTCTGCGGCACCACGGGCGAAGCGGCCACGCTCAACGACGAGGAGCACCTGGGGATGATCGAGCTGGCCGTCTCAGAGCTCGGCTCCGACCACACGGTCATCGCCGGCGTCGGCTCCAACGACACCCGGCACGCCGTGATGCTGACCGAGCGGGCCACGGCGCTGGGCGCCGACGCGCTGCTGTCGGTCAACCCGTATTACAACCGGCCGAGCCGGCGAGGGATCGTCGCCCACTATCGCGAGGTCGTGCGGGCGACCGACCTACCGATCCTGCTCTACAACATCCCGCAGCGCACCGGCTCTGACATGCCGAACGATCTCCTCGCCGAACTGGCCCAGCTCGACAACATCGTCGGGGTCAAGCAGGCCAACGCCGCCAATCTGGGCACGGTCGACGGCCTCATGATCTACGCCGGAAACGACGACATGCTGGTCGACGTGCTGGAGATGGGCGAACCCGGTGGGATCCTCACCTGCACCCACGTCGTCGGCGAGGAGATGCGCCGCATGGTCGACGAGCCCGAGCGCCGCCGTGAGATCGATGCCGGCTTGCAGGACGTCTACCGGGACCTGTCGATCGCGCCGCTGGCCGTGAGCAACAAGGCCGCGCTCGATCTGATCGGGATTCCCGTCGGCGGCCCCCGCCTTCCCTACGTGAAGCTCGACGCTGACGAGCTCGGCACCGTGCGCGCGATGCTCGAGCGCCACGGCATGCTTGCCACCGCCGCGTGAGTAGCGAAGTCCGGGTCCTGCCCCTCGGCGGGCTCGGCGAGATCGGCAAGAACATGACGGTCGTCGAATGCGAGGACCGGATCGTCGTCGTCGACACCGGTCTGCGCTTTCCGACCACCGACATGCTGGGCATCGACCTCGTGCTGCCCGACTTCGCCTATCTGCGCGAGCGAGCGGACGACATCGAGGCGATCGTGATCACCCACGGGCACGAGGATCACCTGGGGGCGATGCCGTGGGTGCTCCGTGAGCTGGCGAGCAGCGGCTCGGGTCGCTCGCCTGTCGTCTACGGGGGTCCGCTGTCGATCGCCATGGCCCGCTCCAAGCTTGACGAGCATCACCTGCGCGACGTCAAGCTCGAGGATCTGCCCACCGGCGATCAGGTGCCGCTGGGGCCGTTCACGCTCGAGTTGGTTCACATGACCCACTCGATCCCCGACTCGTGCGCGGTCGCGCTCGGCACCGGCCTGGGGACGGTTCTGCTGACCGGCGACTACAAGTTCGACCAGACCCCCGTGGACGGCGTGCCGGCCGACGTGTCACGTCTGGCCGAGCTGGGCTCCGAAGGGGTTCTGCTGCTCTGCGGCGACTCCACCAATGCCGACCGCCCGGGCTTCTCGCCCTCCGAGCGAGAGGTCGGCCCGCACCTGGAGGAGGTGTTCGCGCGCGCCGACGGCCGCATCGTCGTCACGAGCTTCGCCTCGAACATCCACCGCGTCCAGCAGGTCGTCGACGCCGCCGCGGCGCTTGGGCGCAAGGTCGCCCTTGTCGGGCGCTCGATGCGCAAGAACGTCAACATCGGGCGATCGCTGGGGCATATCGAGGTGCCCGAGGGAATCATGATCCAGCCCCACGAGGTCGAGGACTGGCCGGATCACAAGGTCGTCGTCATCTCCACCGGCTCCCAGGGCGAGCCGCTGTCGGCGCTGCGGCGGATGGCCTACAACGACCATCGCCAGATCACGTTGCGCCGGGGCGACACCGTGGTCTTCTCGGCGACCCCGATCCCCGGCAACGAGCGAGCCGTCAACGAGACCGTCGATCGGCTGTACCACATCGGCTGTGACGTGATCACCCCGCGGGAGGCGCCGATCCACGCCTCGGGACACGGATATGTCGAAGAGCTCAAGCTGATGCTCAACCTCGTCCGTCCTCGCTATGTGATGCCGATGCACGGCGACTTCAAGCGGATCCGCCTGCATGCCCAACTGGCCGACGCCGTCGGGATCGATCCCGACGACGTGTTCGAGTCAGAGAACGGCCTCCCGTTGCAGCTGACGGCCTCCGGCGCGCGGTTCGGCGAGCCCGAGCAGGCCGGGATGATCTTCGTCGACGGCGTCGACATCGGCGATCCCGCCGACGTCGCGCTCCGCGATCGCCGGATGCTGTCCGCCGACGGGATCTTCATCGTCGTGGCCACCGTGTCCGAGCAGACGGGGGAGTCCGTCGTGCCGCCCGAGGTGATCTTCCGCGGGGTGCCGTTCATCGAGCAGGCCGACGAAGTGGTGGCCGACATCCGCGAGGAGGTCGAGCGCTCGCTGGCCGCGGCCGCCGCCGAGAAGATCCGCGAGATCGACCTGCTCCAGCAGGCCCTGCACGACGACCTGGCGGCGTTCGTCTACGACCGGTTGCGCCGGCGCCCGATGGTCCTGCCCGTGGTCGTCGAGGTCTGAGCCTCGCCGGCGCCGTTCTCCGGGGCGCCGTTTGACGCGGTGACGGGGGAGGGCACGTCGACCGGGATGCGGATGGTGAAGCGCGTGCCGTGGCCGGACTCGGGCTCGTCGAGCGTGACCGTGCCGCCGTGGGAGTGGGCGACCGAGCGCACGATCGCCAGCCCCAGACCCGAGCCCCGGCCACCGTCGCGCCCGCCGCGCACGAAGCGCTCGAACACCCGCTGACGGAGCTCCGGCGGGATCCCGGGGCCCTCGTCCTCGACGGTGATGACAGCCTCGCCGTCCTGCGCCCGGGTGGCGGCGCGCACCGCGGTTCCCGGAGGGGTGTGGCGGACCGCGTTCTCGAGCAGGTTGAGCACCAGGCGGTGAAGCTCGTCGCTCACCCCTTCGACGATCGCCGGCTCGGCATGAATCGACAGCTCGTGGTGCTCGGCCATCGGACCCAGCTCCGACGCGGCCTCGATCAGGACCCTGGCCATGTCGGTGCTCCGCCGAGGCTGCACGCGGCGGGCGTCCGCGCGGGCCAGCAGCAGCAGGTCGCCGACGAGCCGGCGCATCCGGCGCGTGGAGCGCAGCGCGGCCTCGGCGGTCTCGGCCTGCTCGCCGGAGAGCTCCTCGGTGAGGAGCTCGAGGTTGGCCAACACGCTCGTCAGCGGCGTCCGGAGCTCATGCGATGCGTCGGCCACGAATTCTCGCTGGCGGTCGAGCATCGACTGCGTGTCCGACCGAGCCGAGTCAAGCGCTCCCAGCATGTTCTCCAGAGTCCGTGCGAGCTCGGCGATCTCGTCCTCGGCCTCGGGATGGGGGAGCTGTTGGCTTGCGTCGCGGGTCCGCTCGATCTCACGCGCGGCGTCGGTCAGCTCGACGATCGGGCGCATCGCCCGCTCGGAGACAAACAGACCGGCGAGCAGGGCGAGGATGGCGCCGCCGACCACCCCCAGGAGCAGGAACACGCGCACGCGAGCGAGCGTGTGGTCGACGTCGGACAGCGGCAGTGCATAGACCAGCTTGACGGTGCCGATCGGCTTGACCGTCAGCTGGCGCACCTCGACGCGGTAGCCACCCTGGGTGGACGTCCCCGAGGTGCGGTCCGGGGCGAGCCTGAAGCCGCGAGAGGAGGCCGGAGCCGAGCACAGCAGCTGGCCATCGGAGGAATCGAAGAAGCGGATCTTCGCGTGCTCGGCCGTCGCGTACTCCTCCAGGGTCCCGGGATTGCATTGGAGCGCCGTGCCCTTCATGGTGAGCTTGCCGTTGAGCTCGGCCGTGAGCCTCGAGACCGCCGAGCTCTCCTGGTCATTGAACTGGGTGCGGACCTGGCGATTGGTGAGCACGCCGACGATGCCGGCGAAGCTGGCCAGGATCACGAGCGTCAGCGCCGCCGAGCCGCCGGCCAAGCGCCAGCGGATCGGGACCGTCCTATACGCGGAGTACGTACCCTGCGCCGCGGATCGTATGGAGGAGTCGTGGCTCGCCATCGGCTTCGAGCTTGCGTCGCAGGTTGGAGACGAAGACTTCGATCGTATTGGTCATGCTGAAGGGGTCATAACCCCACACCTCGTCGAGCAGACGCTGGCGCGAGATGACGATGCGCTCGTTGCGCATCAGGTGCTCGAGCAGTTCGAATTCGCGTTGCGTCAGGTCGACGGGGCGGTCGCCACGCAGCACCTCATGCGTGTCGGGGTTGAGCTTCAGCTCGCCGACCGAGAGGTGGGCCTGGCCCCGGGGCGGGCGCCGGCGCAGCAGCGCGCGCAGCCGGGCCAGCAGCTCCTGGCGCTCGAAGGGCTTGACCAGGTAGTCGTCGGCTCCCGAGTCCAGACCCTCGACGCGTGACTCGATCGCGTCCCGGGCGGTGAGGACGAGGATCGGCACATCGTCGTCGGACTCGCGCAGACGCTTGGCGACCTCGATTCCGTCCATCCCGGGCAGGCCGAGGTCGAGGATCACGAGGTCCGGGAGGAAGCCGTGGGCGGCGTCGAGGGCCGCCGGACCATCGTCGGCGACGCGGACCTCGTAGCCCTCCATCCGCAGCGAGCGCTGCAGCACCTGAGCGATGGCGTCATCATCCTCGACGACGAGAACCCGGGGGGGACGTTCGAACTCGGTCACGGTCACGGTGATGGTAAGGGCGGAGGTGGGCGGTCGCATGAGTCTTTAGCGAGCGTTGATCGGCTTCTTGCGATGGGAGGAGTGCGCGTGCGCCCGTCGAAGCCATCGGTTCGGACATGGCCGCCCGTTCGAAGACCCGACCCAAGCCCAAATCCCGGTCCCAGCCAGCCGCCAGGCGCAAGCCGACGGGGAGCCGTGCGGCGCCGCGGTCGCGGGCCCGTCGCTCGCCTCTGGCGAGCCGCCCGTCGCTGCCGTCGCTCGTCCTGGAGTCCCACCACGTCGACATCCTCGCGCTCGCCCTGATCGCGATCGGGATCTTCCTCGGCGGCGTCGCCTACCTGCACTGGGCCGGGGGCGCGCTCGGCGATGGCGCCGTGCGGGGGATCCGCTACGTCTTCGGCGCGCTCGGCTACGCCGTGCCGGCCGCCCTGGTGGCCGCCGGTGGCCTGATCCTCGCCCGTGAGCTGCGCCCGCCTGCCCGGCCCCTGCGCGCCGGCCTGGTGTGCCTGATGGGGGCGCTGACCCTGGCCCTGGCCGCCGGCACGCTCGGTCTCGGACCGGGAGCCGCCCATGGACACGCCTTCTGGCGGGCGAGCAGCTTCGAGAACCGCGGTGGAGTGGTCGGTCAGGGCGAGCTGTGGGTGGCCTCGCACCTGTTCTCGACCCTCGGCGCCGACATCCTGGCGATCTTCCTGCTCATCGCGGGGATCATCCTCGTCACCGGCGCCGGCTTCGCCGGGGTCGTACGCGCCACCGGCACCGGGGTGCTGGGGACCGCCACCGCCCTGCGGCGCTCCGGCGAGGAT
>DATAUL010000424.1:0-3013 GCA_036268255.1 Solirubrobacteraceae bacterium
GCGCTGGGTGACCTGCTGACCTCGCCGGCCGGAGCGGTGGGTGGATCTCGCTTCTCGGACCGTTGGCGCAGCGGCCCGTCGGTCATCCGGCACTGACCGGCAACCGCAGCTGCGCTTGGCTCCGGATTGCACGCACGCCCAGGGCTTGCTCGCCGCGGGGCACGGCCTGTAGCGTTCGCCGCGTGCCGAACGACGACGGACTCGGTCAGCTCCAGGAGATCAAGCCGGCGAGGCGCGGTGCGAGTCGCGCCGCACTGGGTCGGTCACGACACCGAACGACGCCCCCACAGCGCGCTCGGCAACCGACCCCCGCTGCACCCGTTCGGGCGGCCCCCGGGCTCACCAGCTAGCCCGGATCGTGCGGTAGGCGGGTGGGTGTGACCGCGCGACGCGAATTTCACTGGATGGTGGCTGTGGCGGGTAGTCGCGCCGTGTGTTGCGGGCTTGTGCGCGTTTCCGCGGAGACGTCGGCGGTGTTCAGCCGGTCAGCGCGGGGAGCGTGTTGAGCTTCTCGAACGCGGCTTTGAGCGCCTCCGTCCACGGCCAGCCCGCGGGGAGGTGCAGCTTCGCTTGGCGTCCGGAGAACGCGACGCGGGCGGCGAGGTGCAGCAGTCGGGTCGCCAGCCACACCTCGTTGAGCGCAAACGCCTTGAAGGGGAGCTTGGCCAGGCCGGTGTCCTCGTCCGACGCCACCGCCCCGAACAACGCGTCCTGCTCACGGACCGCACCGAGATCTGAGACGCACTCGCCGCCGTCGGCGAGCATCACCGCCAGAGCAACGATCACTCGTCCCGGATCGTGACCCCGCCGCCGCTGCTTGATCCCCGCCAGCCGCGTCGAGAGAGCGCGGGTCAGCCCGAGCTTGTCGGCAACCTGAGCCAGCAGAGCGGTCCCCGCGTGCGACGCCAGACCCGCTCCGTCCGCCGTGGCCTCTACGGTTACCAGGCGTCCATCACGCATCACCTTCACGGTGAACCTCCAAGCTCGGGATTCGCGACCTTCGACAAGCCGAAGAATCCCTTGCCAGCCGGACGATCTCGCGCCCCCGGTCACCCCGGGGGCGCGAGACTTACTGCACGATCCGGGCTAGGTCGCGCCCGCGGCGCCGTGACCCCGGACCAAACCAGTCGTGCCCTGCCTCGGGGTCCCGCTCGTCAAGCTCCTGAGCAGCCACGCCGCGGTGAGCACGCGGATCCCCCAGAACACCAGGTCGATCCCCACGAGCAGGCCGATCGCCCAGGCCGACGCGCTCGGCCAGCTGACCGCGATCAGGACGCCCAGGACGACCGACACCACGCCGCTGAACGCGGTGAGACCGCGCCCCGGCAGGCCGGTTTCACGGACGGCGGCCGCGACCTGCAGGACACCGCTCGCAAACAGCCACACGGCGAGTGCAAACGTCAGGCTGATCGTCCCAGTGAGCGGGAAGATGACGATGTACGCACCGATCAGCAGCGTTACGATGCCCTCGACCACGCGCAATGTGACGCGGATGGGCCGTCCGCCGACGGCGTGGCTGATCATGACCGCTCCGGCGACGATGAGCAGCCAGCCGATGAAGATCGAGATCGTTACCGACGCGATCGCCGGCACGGCGACGGCCACGATCCCGGCGATCAGTCCTACGACGCCGCCCACGGTGAGCCACCTCACTGCGCGTTTGGGATCCTCGGCCGACAGCCGACCGACGTCGTTGAGCCACTGCTCAACGAAGCCCAACGGTGCGTCACTCGCCGTGGGATTGTCGCTTGCCATGGGTACCTCCGATCTGTTGTCTTCCACTGACCCGGTTACTAGGCCGCCGTCTGCCGCGCACCATGGTGTCCCCTCACGCCGGCGCGCTCAGCTTGGTGGCCGCCCGTCTGAGCAGCCGCGAGACCTGCATCTGTGAACATCCCAGCCGGCTGGCGATCTCCGACTGTTTGAGGTTGTAGGAGATGCGCAACGTGAGTGCCCGCCGCTCCTGGTAGGGGAGGCGGCGGATGCCGTCGACCAGGTCGAGCCGGGTGTCGACCAACGCGTAGCGCTCGTCCTCGGTTCCGAGGGTGTCCCCCAGGACGCCGGCGTCCAGGCTTGCGTCCGGCGTCGGCGTGTCCAGCGAGATCGCGAAGTGCGCGTTGGCCGCTTCGAGGCCCTTCAGCGCATCCTCGTGACTGATGTGCAGGTACTCGGCCAGCTCGGTGACGCGCGGCGGACGCGACAGCCGGGCGGTCATCTCGCGCGTGACCTGCTCGCAGCGCAGCGCCAGCTCCTGCGTGCGCCTCGGTACGCGAACCGACCATCCGACGTCTCGGAAGTGCCGTCTCAGCTCTCCCAGGATGGTGGGGATCGCGAACGCGCGAAACGATCCTCCGCGTGCCGGGTCATAGCGATCGACGGCTTTGACGAGACCGACGCATGCGACCTGAACGAGGTCGTCAAACGGTTCGTTGCGACTGCGATAGCGAACGGCGAGCTTGCGTGCGAGCGGCAGATGGCAGCGGATCAGTTCGTCCCGAGCGGCTGGATCGCCTGCTTGGCGCAGCCGCCACAGATGTGACGACCCACAGTCGTAGTCCATCGCGATGTCGTGCACTCGGACGAGGGCTGCGCGTGATCTGAGCACTACGGCGTCACGCCGGCGAGTTCCTCGAGCTCGGCCGCTTTCGTGTGCAGGTTCGCGATGGCGTAGTGACCGTCGCCAAGGTCGCCTGGAGCTACCGTCAGGCTCGTGCCGATGATCTCGGCGCCGCGCTCTCCTGCGCAGACGACCAGCCGCGGACGGTACGTGTTCACCAGCTCGGCGACGACTTCGCTGCCTCCGGAGGAAAGTCGCTTGTGAGCGGGCGGCGTCGTGAACAGCAGGACGAGCTCGTTGTACTTCGTGACCTCGCGCAGGACCTTGAGGCGGTACTCCGCCTCCCAGCGGGGATAGCGCAGGTGCGTCAGTTCCTCGCGGGGTTCCTCGGGATCGTCGCTGATCTCGCCGCCCATACCCGCCACCAGGACGCCCCCGGACGCGTAGGCGATCGTG
>DATAUL010000425.1:0-2210 GCA_036268255.1 Solirubrobacteraceae bacterium
TCGGCACGGTGCCGGTGTTCGGGACGCTCGTACTCGGCTACCTGATCGGCCAGCTGGGCAACCTCATCCCCCTGCCGGGAGGCGTCGGCGGCACGGAGGGCGCGCTGATCGGGGTCTTTGCCCTCTACGGCGTCAACCTGACCGAGGCGACGGCCGCCGTCCTCCTCTACCGCCTGTTCCAGCTGATCATCCCGGCCGTGCTCGGCGCACCCGCGTTCGTCCTGCTGCGACGCAAGCTGATGCATACCGAGCAGCCGGCGGTGCTCTGCGAACCGCTTGCGCTTAATGTCGTCGAGCTGCCGTCCCGGACCTAGTGCCGCGCGGATCATCGTGCGCATTCGGCGGATTCCAACCCGTCTTGCGCGCGAGTGAGTGCTGGCTGATCGAGGTGCGCACCGACCGCGCCGAGAACCTCACGCTGCACCGCCGGGTTGCGGCAGCCGCCGTCGCTGCGGTCCGCGGCCAGTCGCGATAAAAGTGCACATATAGGTACTTTTTCTCGCACTCACCCTGAACGCGCACCCGCAATGGTCACCGGGCGCAGCCGGCGGGCGACGTCGTCCTACGTCAGCAGTCAGGTCTGGAGGTCGAGGATCGCGTCCGCGAGCCATCGCGCCTCCGACTCCCAGGAGCCCGTGCGCTGCGCCGGGCGCACGACGAACTTCGACAGCCCGGCGTCGACGTAACCCCGAACGAGAGCGCGCAGGCCATCTCTGCCGACCGGGATCAGCTCCCCCGGCTCGACACCGGGGCGGCGGGCGGCCAGCGCAGCGAGCTGTGATGGCGTCGGAGTTCCGCGGGCATACGCGATGCTCATGCCGAAGTGCTCGGGATCGACCTCGCGACCGGCGGACGCAGCGGACGCCTGGATCCGCTCACGCGCCGTGCGTGCCTCGGCCGGGGTGACGAGCGCGCCGAGCCACCCGTCGGCGAGCCGGCCGACACGATCCAGGGCCGTGGGCCCGCGTCCGCCCAGCCAGACCTCGAGTGGCTCCTGGATGGGGCGGGCGGCCGCGAGCGCCGCGGAGGACAGCTCGGACGGCGTGGGGCGAGCTCCGTCGTCCGCGCCCCAGCATGACCGGACGAGCCCAAGAACCTCCTCCAGCGCCAGGCCCCGGTTGGCGTCTGCAAGGCCCAGGGCGATGCGTTCGCCAGCCTGGCCGAGTCCGGTGACGAAGCTGAGCAGCAGCCGCCCGTCCGAGAGCTGATCGAGCTGGGCCAGCGCCTTGGCGAGCACGTATGGGCTGCGGCCGAACGGCACGATGTTGGCGCCGAGCCGGAGCGTGCGCGTGCGTCCGGCGAGCAGCGCGAGCGCGAGCAGCGGATCGAGCACCGGCGCGACTGGCAGGTCCGACAGCCAGATCCCGTCAAACCCGCTCGCCTCCAGCGCGACGGCGAAGCTGATCAGATCCGGCGCCGGCACCGGGCCCGCGGGCGGGCCGACAGCAAAGCGGATCTTCACGCTCGGTAGCTTGACAGGACCGCTTCGCCGGTCCTCGACGGCTCTGGTCGGCGGGCTATGGCTGGCCGTTGGGCAATCCGTGTTCCCGCATCGCGATTGCGAATTGCACGAACTCCTCCTGGAATTCGTGCAACCGGAATGGCTGACCGGCGCCGTCCGGGGCCTCTGACAGGGCGCCACCGGGCGTCGCGCGCCGGAGGTCGCGGGCGCTCGCCCGCCAGGCGTCGATCGCAGCGCGGACCGGTTCGGTGCCGGGGATGTCCATGCGCGGCTGGTCGCCGAGCACGACGCCGAGATGCTTGGCGTTCTGGACTCGCTGTGGCATCTGGGCGATCGCCTCCTCGGGATTGGAGGCAAAGCGGGTGAGGATCGTCTTGATCAGGGTGGTGTGGTCGAACGTCTCGTGACAGACGAACTGCTTGACGCGCGGGCCGGCGATCAGAGCGGGGACCCGGACGCCGAGCGTCCTGTAGCCGGAATCGTCATCGACCGCGGGCGGCGGGACGTGGTCGTAGAATCCGCCGTGCTCGTCGTAGACGATCACGAGCAAAGTGTCGTCCCAGGCAGGGCTGCGTGATAGCGCTTCATAGAGCTCGAGCACGAGCGCCTGCCCGGCGCGGATGTCCGTGGGCGGATGGTCGTCATTGGAGCTGGGGTCGAGGATCTTGAGGTCGATGAAGTTCGGGTCGATCCACGAGACGTCGCGCAGCTCGCCCTTGGCGGCGTCGTCGAGGAAGCTGTCATGCCC
>DATAUL010000426.1:0-6628 GCA_036268255.1 Solirubrobacteraceae bacterium
TCCAGCTCCTCGCGCAGGTGCCGGAAGTCGCCGAGGCGCTCATAGAGCGGAGGGAGGTCGGCGGCGCGGAGGCTCGTGACCTTGCCCCAGTGCGAGCGCGCCCCGAGCGGCTTGAGCGCGGACTCGATCTTGGCCACCGCCCGCTCGACAGCCCGCTGCTCCCGGCGCCAGGTGAAATGAAGGGCGATCGTGTCCCGACCGTACTCGGGACTGAGCCACAGCGAATCAGCGGCGATCGCGCGCAGCTCGCAGACGAGCAGCAGCGGCCGAATTTCATCTGCGAGCTCGCGCAGCGTCCGGATCGCGGCGGTCCCGTCACCCCGGGCGACGAACGCTTCGGACTGGATCTCCTCGCCCGAACTGGGCGTGAAGCCGGAGCGAAAGTGCGGCAGCCGCTCGGACCACGGGCCGACCACGCCGAGCTGCGGCGTCGCGTTGACTGGGTCGGCGCCCGCCAGTGGGTGTCGCTGCCCCGTGGCGGCCCGGGCGCCGAACAGCTCGGACGGGCCGTCCTCCGCGGGTGCGCGTCGCTTGACCCACACCTGCTCGGTTCGCTCACCGAGGCGATGAAACACGCTGACGCTGTTTCCCGCCGCCTCGATCTCGTCGAAGTGTTCGAAGAGCCCGTCCCACTCCATCTCCTCGTAGACGATCTGGCTGGCCTCGTAGGAGGGCTCAACCGCGAGCGTCACCCGCGTGACCACCCCGAGCGCGCCCAGGCCGACGACCATTCCGTCGAAGTCAGGGTCGCCCCGTCGGAAGGCCACCACATCGCCCGAGGAGGTGACGAGCTCCAGTCCGGTCACCGATGTGGCGAGGTTGCCCAGGTGCTCACCGGAGCCATGGGTGGCGGTCGCGATCGCCCCGCCGACCGAGATGTGCGGCAGCGATGCCATATTGGCGAGCGCCAGGCCCGCTGAGTTGAGCGTGCCGGCCAGCTCGGCGTAGGTTGTCGCAGCCGGCACCGTGACGGTTCTCGTCTCCCGGTCGATCATCACCTGGTCGCCGATGCGGTCAAGCGCGATCAGCTCGGCCGCGTCGCCGATCGCGGTGAACGAATGGCGCGAGCCGAGCGCGTGCACACGCGGCGCCGCGGCGACGAGCCGGCGCAGCTCGTCACGGCTGCTCGGGTGATGGACAGTTGTGGCGCGGTACTGGTAGTTGCCTGACCAGTTGCGTTCGGGAGCCGTGGTCGCCATGCCGGCTGCCAAGCCTACGGCGCGAGCTCATCGGATCTTCCGCCGGTGTCGCAACTTTTTTGCGCACGCTGGGTTTCACAGGTCGCAGGTCATCCCAAAGCTCGCGTCCAAACCCGGCCGTGGACGTGGCGCGGAATGACCCGGCGGCGGGGACCCTGGAAGCGGGTCCCCGTCGTGTTTACGAGGCGTCGCGCCGCGCGGCGGCGCCAAGGGCTCCGACGACCGCCCGGACGAACGTCTCGTAGCGCTCCGCGCTGTAGCGCGCGGCGTCGGTCAGCACCATCCGCCCGGCCTCCTCGGCGAGGCTCTGCATCGCCCGGGCGGCCAGCTCGGAATCGAGCTCGGAGGGAAGCGCCGAACGTTCGATCGCCCAGCGGACGAGCCCCTGCAGCTGGTCGAGCGTACGCGCCCGGTTGGTCTCGACGTGGTCGCGCACGATCACCGGCGTTCCCTCCAGAGGCAGCAGGATCACGCGCCAGGTGTCGGGCCGGCTGGCCACCGCGTCCAGGAAATGCCGTACGCCACCCGCCAGCACGTCGACCGGGTTGGTCGTGCCGGGATCGGCGGGGACGATCCTTGCCAGCTGCTCGAGCGCGTAGTGCTCCTCGCGCTCGATCAGCGCCTCCAGGAGCTGCCCGAGGTTTCGGAAGTGGTCGTAGATCACCGGTCGCGTGACCCCGGCCGTCCGGGCGATCGCCTCGATCGAGACGCCCTCGTAGCCCTGCTCGACGATCACCCGCAGCGCGGCGTCGATCACCTGCTCGCGCCTTGCGGTCGGGGCCATGCGCGGCGCGTAGGGCCGGCGCGTCTTGGCGGTGGCGGGCGGGCGCGGTGGAGACGGCATCCCTGAGCGGGCAGGCTACCAGGATCACCCCAACGGGCTACAGACGTGTAGGTTCGGAAATCGGTTAGCGTCGAGGGCGTGACTGCCGTATTCGACGGCCACAACGACGCCCTCACGCGACCTGATTACGCCGGGATCGCCACCGGCCGCCCCGACGGCCATCTCGATCTGCCGCGGATGCGGGAGGGCGGCGTCCGGGGCGGCATCTTTGCGATCTGCGTGCCGTCTCCCGACCCGTTCGACCGACGTCTGGCGCGCGAGGATGACGTGATCGAGTTCGCGTTGTCCGAGCCGGTCTCGCATCCGGAGGCCGCCGCGTTCGCGTCTCGGGCGGCGGGTCGGCTGACGGCGCTCGAGCGCGCCGGCGAGGTGCGCATCGCGCGTGGCGTCGCTGACCTCGACGCGGCCGCGGTCTCCGATGACGGGCCGCCCGTGGCCGTGCTTCACCTCGAGGGTGCGGAGGCGATCGACGCCGGACTGGAGTCCCTCGAGCACTGGCACGCCGCCGGCTTGCGCTCGCTCGGACCGGTCTGGAGCCGGCCGACGGCCTTTGGCCACGGCGTTCCATTCGTGTTTCCGTCGAGCCCCGATACGGGGCCCGGACTCACGCCCGCCGGCCACGAGTTGGTCAGGCGCTGCGCCGAGCTGGGGATCATGGTCGATCTGAGCCACCTCAACGAGGCGGGCTTCTGGGACGTCGCCCGCGCTGACGTCGCTCCGCTCGTGGCCACCCACTCGGGGGCCCACGCTTTGTGCCAGGCGTCGCGCAACCTCACTGACCGCCAGCTCGACGCGATCGCCTCGTCGGGCGGCCTGGTGGGAATCGTCTACGCCTGTCCATTCCTGCGGGCGGACTTTGCCGATGTCCCCGACACTCCGCTCGCGCTGATCGCCCGGCACGCCGCCTACGTCGCCGAGCGGCTCGGCGTGGCCCACGTGGCGCTCGGCTCGGACTTCGACGGCGCCACCATCCCGGCCGAGCTCGGCGATGTCGCCGGGGTTCCGAAGCTGCTGGAGGCACTGGCCCACGTCGGCTTCAGCACCGCCGAACGCCAGGCGATCGCCTGGGGAAACTGGCGCCGGGTGCTCGGCCAGTGGTGGGGCGAGGGCGCCCCGGCTGACCGCTAGGGTCGCCGCCGCGTCTTACGGGCGCCGTCCTCGATCAGTCGCCGGATGACCTCCTCGTCCCAGCGGTGGGTGCGGATCAACCGGTATCGCTCGGCGCTGACGCGCATGTAGGCCTCGGTCTCGGTCCGGTTGCCGATCAGGTCGGCCTCGCGCAGCATCTCCACGACCGGGCGATACTCGTTCTCCAGCCATTGGAACGCCATCTCGCGGCGGCTGATCGCCTCGTGGCGCTCCTGACTCGTGCGAAATCCCCAGGCCTCCACGTGCTCGGCCAGCCGGGCGTAGTCCCACGGATCGGTGATCTGGATCTCGTCGCGCGCGTTGGCCGGCAGCGGCACGCGCTCGAAGAACACGCGCTCGTGGCTCTTGAAAGGCAGGTCGGCGAGCGTGATCTTCTTCCCCGCCCCGACGCGGGTCGTCACCTCGGTCACATAAGCCTCGATGTCGCGACGGCCCAGCGCCCGCGCCACCGAGACGCGGTTATGGCCGTCACGCACGAAGTAGATCTCGCCGATTCGCAGCAGATCGACCGGTGGCAGCGGCTCTCCGCGGCGCATCGCGGCGGCGATGTTCTCCCAGCGCGAGCGCACGCGGCCGGAGGTCGGCCGGAAGCTTCGGTCGAAGTCGCGCTCGCGGTCGACGCTTCCGACGATCGTATCGAGCGCGACCACCTCGACCCCGGCCGGGTGCTCGGAGACGAACCCCAGCGCCTCGATGACCTCTTCGTAGGGGAGGACCATTCGCACGTCGCCGGGCTCACCGCGCAGCCGCGCCGCGACCCGCGACGCGGCGGCACGTCGACGGGCGCGCAGGAAATCATTCTGCGCGTCGAGGCGGGGCATTCCGGTCGAGCGCGGCTCGGGCATCAGCTCTGCTCGACATTACCGGCCTCGGAAACGCGGCCGGGCCGACGTTCGGTCTACGCGTCGGGCTGCGGTGCCTGCTCGTCGGGTTGGGCCAGCTCCGCGGGCGGCGCGTCCGGCGCCCGCCGGCCATCGCCGTCGCCATCTGACCCGAGCAGGCTCTGACCGTTCTCGGGATCGAACAGGTGCAGGTGCTCGGAGTTGAACCACAGCTCCGCGTCCTCGCCCTGGCGCACCCGGCTGGCCGCCTCCAGGCGTGCCACCACCTGGCTGCCCGCCTGGCTGGGCAGGTCGGCCGCGCCGGCGTCGTTGGCCAGCTCCTCCAGCTCTCGCGAGGAGACCTTCTCGGACTCGACGTTGAAGTACGCGTAGAACTCCGAGCCCATCGACTCCAGCACGTCGATCTTGGCCGTGAACGAGATCCCGCGGGATCGGTCCTGGACGAGCTGAGCGTCCTCGAAATCCTCGGGACGCAGGCCCACGATCACGCCGTTGCGTCCGCCGCCTGGACCGGAGGAGAGCCGGTTGCGCAGCGAGTCGGGGATCTTCAGGTCCCCGATCGGCAGCTTGACCGTGTCGCCGTCGATTTCGCCGGGAAGGAAGTTCATCGACGGAGAGCCGATGAAGCCCGCCACGAACAGGTTCTTGGGACGGCCATACAGCTCGCCGGGCGCACCGACCTGCTGCAGGATTCCGGCGCGCATGACCGCGATCCGGTCACCGAGCGTCAGCGCCTCGGTCTGGTCGTGGGTGACGTAGATCGTGGTCGTCTCGAAGCGCTGCTGAATCCGTGAGATCTCGGTGCGCATCTGGACGCGGAGCTTGGCGTCCAGGTTGGACAGCGGCTCGTCCATCAGGAACGCGCTCGGGTTACGCACGATCGCGCGCCCCATCGCCACTCGCTGGCGCTGACCGCCCGACAGGTTGGCCGGCTTGCGATCGAGATGCTGCTCGAGGTCGAGGATCCGCGCCGCCTCGGACACCTTCTTGTCGATCTCCGCCTCGGGGGTCTTGGCCAGTTTCAGCGCGAACCCCATGTTCTCGCGCACGGTCATGTGCGGGTACAGCGCGTAGTTCTGGAAGACCATCGCGATGTCGCGGTCCTTCGGCGCGCGGTCGTTGACGACCTGGCCACCGATCTTCAGCTCGCCGTCGGTGATGTCCTCCAGTCCGGCGACCATGCGCAGGGCCGTCGACTTGCCACAGCCCGACGGCCCGACGAGGATCATGAACTCGCCGTCGGCGACCTCCAGGTTGAGGTCCTTGACGGCCTCGTAACCGTCGCCGTAGCGCTTGGTGATGTGCTCGAGAGCAATGGTTGCCATGGGGTCTCCTTTAGCCCTTGACGGCGCCCGCCGTCAGCCCGGACACGATCCGACGCTGGAACAGGAGCACGATGATCATGACGGGAACGGTCACGACGACGGCGGCCGCGGTGATGTCGCCAATCGGCTGGGTGAATTGTGACGCCCCCGGGAACTGCGCGATCGCGGCCGGAACCGTCTGCGCGGCGTTGGTCGAGGTCAGCGAGATGGCGAAGATGAAGTCGTTCCAGCAGATCAGGAACACGATGATGAACGTCGTCACGATCCCGGGCATGGCCAACGGGGCGATCACCTTGCGAAACGCCTGGAAGGGAGTCGCGCCGTCCACCTCGGCGGCCTGCTCGAGCTCCCACGGGATCTCGCGGAAGAACGCCGACAGGGTGTAGATCGACAGTGGCAGCGCGAACTCCAGGTACGGGATGATGAGGCCCGGCCACGTGTCGTAGAGGCCGATGTGGCGCCACAGGTTGTACAGCGGCCCCACCAGCGAGATCTGCGGGAACATCACGACCGCCAATGCGACGGCGAGGATCGCCTGCTTGCCGGGGAAGTCAAGACGAGCGATGGCGTACGCCGCTGAGGAGCCGATCACCACGGCCAGCGCGGTGGCGATCAGACCGATGCCGATCGAGTTGCGCAGCGCGGCGGTGAAGATCCCCGCGTTGAAAATGTCGGAGTAGTTGGACAGCGTCCACTGATGCGGGATGAACGAGCCGTCGGTAGCCGTCGCTGGGGTCTTGAGCGAGAGCATGATGATCCACACCACCGGGACCAGTGAGACGACCACGATGACCGCAAATGCGCTTGACCAGCCCAGTCGTTGCCGAGGCGTGTGTCTCATGCCGACTCTCCGGTGGGCCCGGCGCCGGCGCCGAAGCCCTTGATGAAGACGAACGCGATAATGCCCACGAGCACGAACAGCAGCACCGAGACCGCCGATCCGAGACCGAGATTCAGGCGGTCCAGCAGCGTGTTGTAGTTGAGGATCGAGATCGACTCGGTGCCGTTGGCGCCCTGGTTGAAGATGTAGATCGTGTCGAAGATCCGGAATGCGTCGAGCGTGCGGAACAGCAGCGCGACGAGGATCGCGGGCTTCATCAACGGCAGCGTGATCCGCGTGAATCGCTGCCACGCGCTGGCGCCGTCCATCTTCGCCGCGTCGAGCAGTTCATCCGGGACGAGCGATAGGCCGGCGAGCAGCAGCAGCGCCATGAACGGCACGTTCTTCCAGATCTCGGTGAGGATGATCGCGACGTAGCTGCCGAACGG
>DATAUL010000427.1:0-3428 GCA_036268255.1 Solirubrobacteraceae bacterium
ACGTTCTGCACGCCCAACGTCGCCAGCTTCGGGCTGACCGAGGCCCAGGCCCGCGAGCAGGGTTACGACGTCGTCGTCGGCAAGGTCCAGTACGGCGCGGTCGGCGCCGGAACGGTGTACGGGGACCGCACCGGCCTGGTCAAGATCGTGGGCGAGAAGCGCTACGGCGAAATCCTCGGCGGCCACATCATCGGCGCCAAGGCGACCGAGCTGATCCAGGAGCTGGTCAACGCCAAGGCACTGGAGGGCGGCTATCCCGAGCTCGCCCACCTCGTCCACGGCCACCCGACGATGTCCGAAGCCGTGATGGAAGCCGCCCGCGCTGCCGACGGCTGGCTGATCCACGGCTAAGGGCCGGAAGGCGGTCTCCACCGTGGAAGGCGCTCCCGCCCAGCCGGTCTTCTTCTACGACCTCGGCAACCCCGACTCCTACCTGCTCGGCGAGCGGGTGATGGGCGAGCTGGCGCTCGTGCCGGAGTGGGAGCCGGTGCTCGGCGCCCAGCTCGGCCTCGTCGAGCCCGCGCCGGACGCCGAACGCCTTGGCCGCGCCATCGCCGACCAGGGCCTGCAGCCGCTGCGCCTGCCGGTGCGCTGGCCGCCGGATACGGAGCGCGCGATGCTGGCGGCGACGTTCGCCAAGCACATCGGCCGGGCAGTGGCCTTCTCGCAGGCCGCCTTTCGCCAGGCGTTCGCCGGCGGACGCGACCTCGGCGACGAGGGCACGGTTCTGATCGCCGCCGCCGCCTGCGAGATGCACCCGACGGCCGTGCTGAAGGGCATGGGCCTGCGGTCGGTCACCAATGCTCTGCGCGGCGCCGGGGAGCGCGCCCGCGGCGCCGGCGTCGATGCGCTGCCCGCGATCCAGGTGGGAGATGAGGTGTTCTGCGGGCGGCATGTCCTCGAGAGCGCGGCCGCCGCGCTCATGACTCTGCGCTAAAGCGCCGACAACCCCCTCATGAAGGCGAATCGCGTCTTTCACCTCAACGTCTCGCGCGACGGCCGCGAGCCGGCTTTCCTGGCCGATCGCGGGCGCATGGATCGCATCGAGGTGGTCTCGATCGATGACGGAGAGCTGATGCTGTACTTCGAGGTCCCGGCCAAGCGAGCTGCCAAGCTCGTCAAGCGGCTGCGCGAGGACCTCGTCGGCCTCGAGGCAGAGGAGTTCATCGCCCTGTGGGAGGGCGCGGACGAGGCGGACCAATGATCTCCATAGCAGATAGATTTCGTAACAGATCGTGAACATTTCCGCCCCATCGCCAGAGCTCTCGTCTCTCAAGGGCGAGGTCCGCATTGTGGAGCCCGACCGCATCGGCCAATCGATCGCGCGGCGCAGCGCCGAGATCAGGGCCACGGTGCCTCAGCTGGAGCTGTCCGCCGACGTCGACGCGACCGGCTCCCTGGCGCTCGCCCGCGAGCGTGACTGCTCGCTGACGGCTGTGCTCGTCCGGGCCTGTGCGACCGCGCTCGCCGAGTCGCCATGGGCCAACGCCGCCTACCGCGACGGGCACTTCGAGCTGTACTCGCGCGTCAACGTCGGCGTCACCTTCCACGGCGAGCACGCGCTGGCGACCCCGGCTGTCCTCGACGCCGACCGCAAGCCCCTCGCCGAGCTTCACGAGGAGCTCGAGCGGCTGCGGAGGCGCGCGCGATCCGGTGAGCTGACCCCGCCCGAGATGGCCGGTACGACGTTTACGTTCACCGACCTCGGCGAGTATCCGGCGGTGCATCGTTATGCGCCGCTGGTCACCCCGCCGCAGGCCGCGGCGCTGGCCGCCGGCGCGATTCGCAGTATTCCGGTGGTGCGGGGCGGTACGGTCGTTCCAGGCAGCATCATGACCGTCTCACTCACCTGCGATCACCGGATCCTGTACGGCGAGCGAGCCGGCGCCTTTCTTCAGAAGATCGTGACTCACGTGGAGGACCCTCAACGATGACCAACGGCCACGGACCCGAACTCACCGAGCGGATCGCGCAGCGCGGTCGCGAGGTCGTCGTCGAGCGCCTGCGCGACGCGTTTGCCCATCAGCTGGCGACATACGACGGCGGCGTGGACGTTGATCCAGAGCGCGTGGAGCGCATGGTCCAGGAGGCCGCTGGGCGGGCCGGCGAGGCCCTGCGGCGCCGCTCGCTGGCACAGGCCGCGATGGAGGAGTTGGGTATCGACCTCTCCCAGGCGCTGGCCCACCCGGTGCTGGCCGACGTGCAGGAGCTGCTCGACGCCAGCGGCGACGCTCCGCCTCCGGCGCCCGAGCCCCTCCCCGAGGCCTCCGAAAGCGAACCCCACCACCTTGACCTCGGATCCGACCCCGAACACGCCCAGCCGTGGCCGGCTGAACGGCACGAGCCCTACGCCGAGCCCGTACCGATGGTCGCCGACGCCCAGGCGCTGCGCCTGAGCGCGATTCACCTCGGCGGCATCGAGACCCTCTACCAGGGCGAGGATGACCTCGAGCTGCGCCTATCGGAAGCCGGGCTCGACGTCCTCAAGCGTTCCAACGGGGCGGCGATCGGTCGCCTGGAATGGAGCGAGATCGAGACCGTCGCACTCCCTGCGCCCAAGCGCGGGCTGCGTAGCCGGCGCCGCTCGCGCGAGCTTCACGTGAGCACGGGTCGCGGTCAGGCGCAGTTCGAGCTGCCGGGGCTCACCGACGAGGAGCTGCATGAGTACCTGGAGCCGACGCTCGCCCGCCTGCGCGGCATCGGCTCGGACGCTCGCGACGCAGCCGCTGCCGCGGAGAGCGACAGCGACGCGGGCGGCAGCCCGCCGACGCGAGCTAGCACGACCTAGCGCGTCTGGCTGGCCGGTCGGCTCAGCGCAGCTCCTGAATGCGGATCAGGCTGCCCGCGGGGTCGCGGATGGCGCAGTCGCGAACGCCGTATGGCTGCTCGATCGGCTCCTGGACGACTTCGACGCCGCCGGCCTGCACCCGCTCGAAGGTGCCGTCCAGGTCGGTGGTGGCCAGGAGGATGACCGCGAAGGTGCCCTTCGCCATCATCTCAACGATCGTGCGCCGCTCGTCGTCGGTGACGCCGGGGTCGGCGGCCGGCGGATGCAGGACGATGGACGTGCCGGGCTGGTCGGCGGGACCGACCGTGATCCAGCGCATCCCGCCGTATCCGACGTCGTTGCGGACCTCGAAGCCGAGGGTGTCGCGGTAGAAGGCCAGGGAGGCGTCCGGGTCGCTGTGCGGGAGGAAGCTGGCGTTGATCGTGATGTCCATGACGGTCACGCTACCTGCGCTTGCGGGGTCGGCGCTTCTCGATTCCTGATCGGTCTCGTCACCTGCCTTGCGACACACGACGGCATCCCCGCCGTCGCGCGCGCCGCATCGCGCCGGTAGACGCTGGGCGGCACACCGACCAGTTCGGTGAAGCGGGTGCTGAAGGTGCCCAGCGACGAGCAACCGACCGCGAAACAGACCTCGGTG
>DATAUL010000428.1:0-4439 GCA_036268255.1 Solirubrobacteraceae bacterium
CAGCGCGCCGCCCCACACGACACCGACGACGAGTCCGATCCCGATCTCGAGCAGGCTGCGGTCGAAGATCCCGCGGGTGAACAGGTATGTGGCATAGCCGAACACGATCCCTGAGGCGCCGACGGTCTCCGTGCCCGCAGGAGCGATCAGCCACGTCCCCAGCCCGCCGATCACGATCACGATCAGCGTGACCAGCGCCAGCCGGGCCGCACCGCGCGCCGCGATGAACACCCCCATGAACACGAACGGGATCGTGTTGTCGATCAGGTGCTGCCAGCCGAAGTGCAGGAACGGCGCCGTGAAGATGCTCCACACGTGATCGAAGTTGCGGGGATAGATCGCGCCGTCCCCGTCGAGCGCGCGGCCGTGGGCCGTCAGCGAGTTGACGCCCTCGACGAGCCACATGAGCACCACGATGGCGAGCAGCAGCACCATTCCCTCGACGGGCTGACGCGTGCGGGGATGCAGCTTCTCGATCACATGACAGAGGATGCCACGCGCTGCTCGCGCACTCGCCGCATCCTTATGGGACTTTTACGCGCAGCGGTCACGCGAGTGCCGCACGGGCGATGGCCAGCGCCACCTCGGCCCGCAGGAGCAGGGCGTCGCGCAGCACGAACTCCTGGGGCGTGTGCGCACCGCCACCGCGGGGCCCGAGTCCGTCGACCGTGAGGGCAATCGTGTCGGCGAAGTGGCTGGCGTCCGAGGCCCCACCGCGGGCGATGCCGACGACCGGCCGGCCGGCCAGCGCCGACGCGTCGGCCAGCAGTCGTGTCGTCGCCAGCTCGGAGTCCATCGCCGGCCACTTTCGGTCCATCCGCGCCTCCAACGTGACCTCGTCGCGTTCCGCGCCGACCGCGGCCATCACGTCGTCGAAGGCCTCCAGGCGCCGCGAACGCAGGTCGAAGATCAGCTCCCCGGCCGCCGGCACGACGTTGAAGGCATCGCCCGAGCGCATCACCGTCGGCACGACGCTCAGCTGGTCAGGGCCGGTCGGGTCGTGCAGGGCGGCGACGGCGTCGGCGGTGCGCGCCAGCGCGAGCAGGGCGTTGCGGCCACGATCCGGAGCGCTGCCCGAATGCGAGGCGCGGCCGGTCGCCAGGACCCGCAGCGTCCCGGCGGCCTTGCGGCGGATGACGACGGCCTCCTCCCCCTCGGCGGTCAGCTGGCCGGCCTCGAAGCACAGACAGGCGTCGTAGCCCGCGAACCGGCCCGTCGGTCCGGAGTATCCGAATGGGGCCACCCGCCACTCCTCGTCGCAGACGAGCAGGACCGCGATTTCGGCAAAGTCCTTGGGATGACGGGCCAGCGCGCGTGCCACCCCGAGCGCGAGGATGTCGCCACCCTTCATGTCGGCCGTGCCACTCCCGTACAGCCGGTCGCCGTCGGGGCGCAGCGGCTTGTGGGCATCATGGCTGACGACCGTGTCGACGTGCCCGAGCAGGAGCATGCGTCCGCGTCCGGTGCCGGTGACCGTGCCCAGCAGGTCGGGGGCCGAGCCGGCTGTCGAACAGGCCGGGCGCTCGACGACCGCCCCAGGCGGCAGCAGCGAGGTGCACAGCGCCACCGCTGCCTCGGCCCCGGGCACGTCGCCCGAGGGCGAGGAGATGTCGACGAGGCCGGCCAGCTCGGCCGGCGCCCGCTCGGCGATCTCGGCCGCGTCGCGGGCGATCTGCGGATCCACCGAGACGGAGCTCATGCCGCCACCGCCAGGATGTCGTCGACCGACAGCTCGCCCGGCGCCGCGCCCCCGCGCGCCTGCTCGGCGGCCAGCCGGCAGACCGCCGCGTTGACGGGGGTGGGGACGTCGTGCAGCCGGCCAACGAGCACGATCTCGCCGTTGAGGTAATCGGTCTCGACCGCGCCGGTCCCGCGGGCGAGGCTCTGCCACGTCGAGGACCCGGCGCGCTCGCGCCCGTCGATGTCCGACACCCCGATCTCGGCCCAGCGTCCGGCGAGGTCGTCGACCCCGTCGTCGCGATGCTCGATCCCGGCGGCGTCCAGAGCGGCCCGGCCCTCGTCGATGACACGCGCGACGAGCTCGTCGCGGCGGTCATCAGCGGCGACCAGGGCGTTGACCGCGTTGCTCAGGTTGAGGATCAGCTTGGCGTACTTGAGGCGCATCACGTCCGGCCAGACGCGGGAGCGAAACTGGGACTCCGACAGGGCGGCGGCGACCTGCTCGGCCACCTCGTCGGAGCCCTCCGGGTAGCGGCCGAGGTCGATCATCCCGCTGGCCAGAGCGCCGTAGGCCTCGACCGCCCCGGGACGCAGATGGGCTGTCGGAGCCATGATCACGGCACCGTAGACGCTCCGGAAGCGGCGCAGCGCGAGGCGCTCGTTCTCCACCCCGTTCTGCATGCAGACGATCGGGACATCCCAGGCGCCGGCGCTCTGCAGCGCGTCCAGGGCGCCGGCCGTGTCCTGGCTCTTGGTCGCCAGCAGGATCACGTCGTCGGTGCCGCTCGTCCCCACCCCCAGCTCGGCGGGGTCGCCGGCCGTCGGAATCCGCAGGGTGGTCCGCTCCGACGGAGTCTCGAGCGTGAGCCCGGAGCGCTGGAGCTCCTGCAGGTGTGCGCCGCGCGCGATCAGGGCCACGTCGTGGCCGGCCTGATGCAGCCGGGCGCCGACGACTCCGCCGACCGCGCCGGCGCCGAACACGACGAAGCGCATCAGAGCGGCTGGCGCAGCACGGGCCGCCGTGCGGCCCCGGCCTCGTCGAGCCGTCGCACCGGCGTGTCGTATGGGGCGCCGCGCGCCACCTCCGGGTCCTCGGCGGCCTCCCGGAGCAGTTCCACGAGGATCTCGGCGAACCGGTCCAGCGTCTCCTTGGTCTCGGTCTCGGTGGGCTCGATCAGCAGCGCCTCGTCGACGAGCAGCGGGAAGTAGACGGTCGGCGGGTGCACGCCGTAGTCGAGCAGGCGCTTGGCCAGGTCAAGCGTCCTGATCTGAAGATCACGCTTCATCGGAGCGCCTGAGAGCACGAACTCGTGCATGCAGATCCGGTCGTAGGCCACCGGGAGATGCTTCAGCACGCCGGCGGCGCGCAGCCGTGCCAGCAGGTAGTTGGCGTTGAGCACCGCCACCTCGGAGACGTCGCGCAGGCCGGGGGCGCCGAGCGAGCGGATGTAGGCGTAGGAGCGCACGAACACGCCGTAGTTGCCCTGAAAGCCGCGCAGGCGTCCGATCGACTTGGGCCGGTCGAAATCGAGGTCGTACCGCGCACGGTCACCGTTGTGAGGGTGGGTGGGATCGGTTCGAACCACCTGCGGGCGGGGCAGGTAGGGCTCGATCCGCTCCGACACGGCGATCGGCCCGGCACCCGGCCCGCCGCCGCCATGGGGCTGGGTGAACGACTTGTGCAGGTTGAAGTGCACGATGTCGAAGCCCATGTCCCCTGGGCGGCAGATGCCCATGATCGCGTTGAGGTTGGCGCCGTCGTAGTACAGCGTCGCTCCGACCCCGTGGACGATGCGGCTGATCTCCTCGATGTTGGTCTCGAACAGGCCCAGCGTCGACGGATTGGTCAGCATCAGGCAGGCGACGTCGTCGTCGGCCTTGGCGCGGAGGTCGTCGAGGTCGACGTTGCCGTGCTCGTCGGTGCCGACCTTGACGACCTGATAGCCGGCCATCGTCACCGTTGCCGGATTGGTCCCGTGCGCGCTGTCGGGGGTCAGGACCTTGGTGCGCCGGTCGCCCCGATCCTCGTGATAGGCGCGCGTGAGCAGCACGCCCGCCAACTCGCCGTGGGACCCGGCGGAGGGTTGCAGCGACACATGCGGCAGCCCCGCTATCTCCCCGAGCGCGTGCTGCAGGCGCCACATGAGCTCGAGCGCGCCCTGGGCCCGCTCGGGACGCTGGAGCGGGTGCAGCTTGGCGTGCCCGGGCAGCGCGGCCAATCGCTCGTGGAGCTTGGGGTTGTGCTTCATGGTGCACGACCCGAGCGGATAGAAGCCGGTGTCGAGGTCGAAGTTGCGCTTGGACAGGCGGTTGTAGTGGCGGACGATCTCGGGCTCTGAGACCTCGGGCAGGCGCGGCGGCTCGCTGCGGCGCAGCTGACGCGGCAGCAGCTCGTCGAGCGAGCGCTCGGGCACGTCGAGCTGGGGGGCGACGAACGCCCGCCGTCCGGAACGCGAGCGCTCGAAGATCGTCAGCTCGTCATCGGCCGCGGCGATGTTCGACGGGCTCATACCCCCACCTCCTGCGGCGCGCGGGCGCGCTCGACGGCGACCGCCTCGCCCAGCACTTCGGCCAGCCGGTCGATCTCGGCGCGCGTCCGGCGCTCGGTGATCGCCACCAGCAGCCCGTCGCCGTACTCGGGGTAATCGTCGGCCAGCGGATATCCGGGGTTGACGCCGTGCTCCAGGCAGCGGTCGATGACCCGCTGCACCGGCGCGTCGAGCGCCACCGCGAACTCCCGGACGACCGGCTGGGCGTGG
>DATAUL010000429.1:0-3386 GCA_036268255.1 Solirubrobacteraceae bacterium
TCATGAGGGCCACCCTTTCCACGAGGGCTTTCGGCTTGGTGGTCGGAGACAGGTCTCCTGGCTCCCGGGCCTATCAGCCGCGCCTTCCCGGCCGACACGTGGTCGGCTAGTGGCCGTGTGCGACTGACGTCCCCGGTCACAGTGGCGGGTCCGCGCCGGATTTGCACCGGCTTCCCATCATCACCGACCTTGAACGGCGTGATCGTAGCGGACGCCCGCCCGTAGAATGAGGCCATGACCGTCAACCTGACCCGGATCTACACGCGCCTGGGTGATGGAGGCGAGACGCACCTCGGCGACATGAGTCGCGTGCCGAAGACCCACCCGCGGATTGAGGCCTACGGCACGATCGACGAGCTCAACGCCCAGATCGGGCTGACGATGACCGTCGAGGGGCTGCCCGCCGGCTATCGCGAATGGCTCGCCCACGTGCAGAACGACCTCTTCGACGTCGGCGCCGACCTGTCCGCGCCCGAGGACCCGTCGAGTGAGCGCGAGCGCCTGCGGGTCCTCCCCGAGCAGACGGCGTGGCTCGAGCGGCGCTGTGACGAGGTCAACGAGACGCTCGAGCCGCTGAAGTCGTTCGTCCTGCCCGGGGGGACGGCCGCCGCGGCCCACCTGCACGTCTGCCGCACGGTCTGCCGCCGCGCCGAGCGCGCGGCGATCGCCTGCGGCGAGGACTGCAGCCCGGAGGCAGTTCGTTACCTCAACCGGCTCTCTGACCTGCTGTTCATCCTCAGCCGAGGCGCCAACGGCGGCGACGAGCCGCTGTGGGAGCCCGGCCGGTACCGCTAGGTCGACTAACTGCGCCGCAGCATCAGCATCAGACCCGAGGCGAGCGTCAACCCGACGGCGGCGATCGCCGCCGCGCCGATCACGAACGTCTCGTGGGCCCGCGCGTAGTCGAGCACGGCGTGGGGACGGGCGAGCAGGATCAGGCCCACGAGGATCGCGCCCGTCAGCAGTAGCGCGGCCGGAGGGGTCAGGGCCTCGCCAATCGAGAACGCCGGCCGATCGACGGCGGCCCGGTCGCGTACCGCGCTGGGACGGCGGGCCTCGTAGAGCGACAGCCCGGCGGCGCCCAGCAGGGTCCACGTGGCGGCGACGAGAAAGCCTCCGAGCACGTCGGACGGGTAGTGCCAGCCGAGCTCCAGGAACGAGTAGCAGACGGCGATCGCAAAACCCGCCATCACGGCGGCGACCACCGGACGCCGGCGCGCCGGGACGGCGATCACCATGCACAACGACAGTGACATGGCGGCCGTGGCGTGACCGCTGGGCCACGAGGCGTTGGGGATCAGATCCCACGACACCGTGTCCCGCGGTGCGGCGAGCAGCGGCTTGAGCAGTTGGGTTGTCTCGTTGGCCGCCAGCATGATTGCGCCGACCGTGATCGCAACCCGCGGGCGGCCGCGGGCCAGTGCCACGAGTACGGGGACGGACGCCAGCACCACGTAGGGGTGCGGATCGCACAGCTGGGCGACGAAGTTCGTCACGCGGTCGAGACGCGGGCGGTGAAGCTCGGCGAACCCGTTCAGGATCGACACATCGGCGCGCTTGACGACGCCGACATAGTGGGCCACGTACCAGGTGATCAGCAGCAGAACGAGGCACGCCCCCGCGCCGATCAGTGCGATCCGAGCGCGTCTGGGCAGACCATGAGCCATGGTCCGAGGCTAGACCAGCGGCCCCTTAAGAAATCTAAGTCTCTGCAGAGGAATCGGTCGGCTGGCCGTCGGGCTGCTCGGCGGCCGGCGCAGCGCGCATAACCCGGAACTCGGGCGCGGATCCCGTCCGGCGCACGTGTGAGAAGTGCTCCAGATCCTCGGGTGAAGCGACCTCCACCGACAATCCCTCGGACAACTGGAAGCGGCCGGCCTCGTAGAGAAGCTCCTGATAGCCCGGCGCGTGTACCGATCCATCGGGCGTCGCACGAGCGCCAGCGGCGCGCTTGCCGGCTCCCTCGACGTCGAGGTCATAGCCGCCGAAGCGCAACATCCAGCGCCGGCCGCGGGCGAGCTTGTCGCCAGTCAGCTTGACCGCCACGGTGGCCCCACGGTCGGCCGGGTGGGCGGGAACCGATAGCCCCCGGTCACTGCGCAGACCGGCGCGCTGGGCCACGAGCGCGCTCGCCAGACGTTCGAAGTTGCGCCCGTAGGGCGCGGGCACGATCGCCACCGGGCCGCGGGCGCTGACATCACCCCGAATGGAGTGAGCCACCGGTCCGACCACGACGTAGTCCAGCTTGATCACGTTGAGCCAGCGCAAGAGCTCGATCGAGCTCTTGTCGAGATGCTCCAAGCCCTGGCGCAGGTGCACCGGGGCGGTGTTGATCTCCGGGGAGCGGTGCTTGAGCAGCATGGTCTTAGCGATTCGCCCCGCCGGGGCGGACTCCTTCACGGACGTACGCCGATTCACATACCCGCTGCCGTGCCAAGCTATACGCTCGGTCGCCGATGGACGACGAGCTTCTCCAGCGCCGTCGAGCCCAGCGCGCTGCGGCGCGTCGGCGTCGCGCGCTGCGCCGGCGACTGACCGCAGGTGGCGCGCTGATCGCTGTCGTCGTGGTGCTCGTGGTCGTCATCACCTCGGCGGTCGGCGGGTCGTCTCCGAAGCACAACGTCGCGTCGCACAACTCCGGCGACGTGGCCACGCACCGCACCAAGCACGCCCCCGTCCACCGCTCAACCGGCGGATCGACCGCGGCGAGTCTCCCCGCCGGCAACGGCCGACCCGGCGACGCCACCGTGCCGGTGCTCATGTACCACGTGATCGCTCCGCCGCCCTCCGGCGCGCCCTTCCCCGGTCTCTACGTCCTCCCCGCGGAGTTCTCGGCACAGATGCAGGCGCTCAAGGACAACGGGTGGCACCCGGTCACGCTGGATCAGCTGCGGGCCAACTGGACGACGGGCGCCAAGCTTCCGGCCGGCAAACCGATCGTCATCACCTTCGACAACGGCTATCACTCCCAGTACGCGACGGCGCTTCCGGTCCTGCGCCGGCTCGGCTGGGTCGCCGATGAGAACATCCAGCTGACGGGGCTGCCTCCGTCGCAGGGCGGTCTGACCGACGCCGAGGTCAAGGGCCTGGTGAAGGCCGGCTGGGAGCTCGACACGCAGGGCATCAGCCACGCCGACCTGATCGCACTGGATTCGACCCAGCTGCACGAGCAGGTCGTCAGCTCGCGCGAGACGATCCGCCGTAGGTATCACGTGCCCGTCAACTGGTTCTGCTACCCCTCGGGCCACTACGACGCGACCGTCATCGCGGCCGTCAAAGCGGCCGGCTACGTGGGCTCGACGACGGTCGTCCCCGGGTGGGCCAGCCGGTCCAACGACCCCTATCGCCTGCCCCGCTTGCGGGTCCTGAGCGGCACCAGTCCGGCC
>DATAUL010000430.1:0-6141 GCA_036268255.1 Solirubrobacteraceae bacterium
GGACGACGTTTCCGCGGAGACGCCCAGCACGCCCACTGCTCCCGCCTCCGCCGGCGAGCCGGATGCCCGCGCCGAGCTGACGATCCGCAACGCGATCGGCCTTCACGCCCGTCCGGCCGCTCGGTTCGTCGCGCTCGTCCAGGCGTTCGACGCCGACGTGCGCGTCGCCAAGGCGGGAGACGGGGCCGCCGTCGGCGCCGGCAGTCTCACCAACCTCGTCGCGCTCGGGGCGCGCCTCGGCGACATGCTGACCGTGACCGCGACCGGGCCGCAGGCGGCCGAGGCCGTGCAGGCGGTGAGCGAGCTGGCGGACGAGGGTTTCGGCGACGGGGTTGTGGCGCTCGCGCCGCCCCCATCGCCGGCGTCGCCCGCCGCGCCGCCATCCACACCGAAGCGTGTCAAGCCTCCGGGCGTCGGGGACGTGCTGCGCGGGGTGCCCGCCGCGGCCGGGGTGGCGATTGGACCGGCGCATCGCCTCGGCGGCGGCGTGACGCCGCCGCCCCCGGATCGGCCCGCGGAGGATCCGGCAAGCGAACACGCGCGGCTCGAGCGCGGCCTGGCCGCCGCCCGGGAGGCAGTGGCCCGGGATCGCGAGGTGGTGGCACAGCGGGCGGGACCAGCCGAGGCAGAGATCTTCGACGCACACATCGCGTTGCTCGGCGACGCGGCGCTGCTCGAGCCGGCACGGGCGGCGATCGACGGTGGACGCAGCGCCGAGCGGGCCTGGTATGACGCCGCCCAGCAGGTGGCCGCCCGCTACCACGCGTTGTCCGATCCCCTCCTGGCCGAACGTGCCACGGACGTGCTCGACGTCGGACAGCGGGTCGCGGCGGCTCTCGCGGACGGGGGCGTGAACCCGCGCCCGGCGGTGTCCGGGGTGGTGATCGCCGACGAGCTGACCCCGGCCGAGGCGGCCGGGCTCGATCCGCAGCAGGTGCTTGCGATCGCCACGGCGCGGGGATCGGTCACCGCTCATGCCGCGATCCTCGCCCGGGCGCTCGGGTTGCCGGCGGTCGTCGGCCTCGGGGAGGCGGTTCTGGCGATTGCCGACGGCACGACCCTGCTGCTCGATGGCGAGGCCGGCTCGGTGATCGTCGATCCGCCGGCGGACGTGCGGCGCGACGCCGAGGGGCGCCGCGAGCGCTTGACGCGCCGCCGGGCACTGGCACGCGAGCATGCGGCCGAGCCGGCGATCACCCGCGACGGCACGCGGATCGAGGTCTTCGCCAACCTGGGCGCGGCCGGCGAAGCCGCACACGCGGTGGAGCTGGGGGCCGAGGGGGTCGGGTTGCTGCGCACCGAGTTCCTGTTCCTCGGTCGAGACGAGCTCCCCCACGAGGAGGAGCAGATCGTCACGCTGCGGGCGATCGCCGTCGGGCTCGACGGGCGCCCCCTCGTGATGCGCACGCTTGACGCCGGGGCCGACAAGCCGCTGCCCGCCCTGCCGATGCCGCCAGAGGACAACCCGTTTCTGGGTGTCCGCGGGATCCGGCTGGCGCTGGCCCGCCCAGAGATCCTGGCGACTCAGTTCCGCGCGATCCTGCGCGTGGCCGCGGAAGGGTTCGCGGTGAAGGCGATGCTGCCGATGGTGGCGACGCTGGCCGAGATCACCGCCGCGCGCACCGTGCTGGAGCAGGCTCGTGCCCAGACCGGCGTGACCGCGCCGCTGGAGCTGGGGATCATGGTGGAGGTTCCGGCCGCGGCGCTGACTGCGGCGCGGCTGGCCGAGCATGTCGACTTCTTCTCGCTGGGCACCAACGACCTGACCCAGTACACGATGGCCGCCGAGCGCGGCGAGGCCCGCTTGGCGTCCCTCCTCGCTGGTCCCCAGCCGGCCGTGCTGCGGCTCGTGCAGACGACCGTCCAAGCGGCGGCCGGCGGCGACTGCTGGGTGGGTGTCTGTGGCGAGTTGGCCGGCGACCCCGCGGCGGCGATCCTGCTCGTCGGGCTGGGGGTCACCGAGCTGAGCATGGCCGCCGGTCTGATCCCGGAGGTCAAGGCCGCCCTGCGGTCGGTCGAGATGCGCCACGCCCGCGAGGCCGCGCGAGCCGCGCTGGACGTTGACTCGGCGGACGCCGCCCGCGCTCTGGCCCTGGCGCTGCTCTGACCCCGCCGCTGGGCGGGGGTTTCAGAGCGCGCGGCGGCCGGGAGCACGGCACGCGACGTGCAAGCACCGTTAGGCGTGGGTTTCAGAGCGCGCGGCGGGCCGCGTGCACGGCGCGCGACGTGTAGGCACCGGCGGCTGCCGGCGGCTCAGGCGGCCCGGCGCCGGCTGTCGGGAAGCGACGGCGCCGCGAAGTAGGCGCCGCCCCCGATGCCCTTGTCATAGCCCGCCCACTGCGCCCCGTTGGCCAGGCCCTTCTCGACGCGGTCAAAGCTGCCGAGCTTGCCGCCGAGGTTGTCGGCCATGTGCACGAGCGTCGCCTCCCGAGTGCACGGGATCACGGGACTGCCGTGCTCGAGCTGGCCGTGGTGGCTGAGGATGATGTGCAGCAGCGCCTGGGCGGTGCCCGGTGGGAACCCCTCGAGGCTCTCCACGGCGGTGCGGATCCGGTAGTAGCCGAGCGCGATCTCCCCGTACAGCCGGCCCTGATCGGTCATCTCGATCGCATCGCCTTCTAGCGCGTAGGCGTCGAGCTTGCCGATGTCGTGCAGCAACGCGCCGGTGACGGCCACGTCGCGGTCGATGCCCGGAAACGTGGCCGAGATCGCGCTCACCGCCTGAGCGACGCTCAGCGAGTGCTCGAGGAGTCCGTGCCGGTACGCCTGGTGATAGTGCTTGGCGGCGGGCGCCTCGCGGAACCGGCTCCACACCTCAGACCCTTCGCCGAAGATCTCGGTCAGCAGCGCGTGCAGGTGGCGATCCTGCACGGTGCAGATGAGCTCTCGCAGGTCGGCCTCGAGCGCCTTGGCCGGACGGACTGGCCCGTCGATCAGCTGACCACGCTCGTACTCTCCCTCCTCGGCGCGGCGCACCGTCTCCACGACGAGCCGCTTTCCGAATCGCTCGTGGGCCAGGAAGCTGCCCACGATGAACACCACCTCCCCCGCGCGGCACGCCTCGCACGCCTCCTCGGCTCCCTCGAGCACGATTGCCGGCAGGCTTCCCGTGCGGTCCCCGAGCGTCAGCTTCAGCAGCGAGCTGCCGTCTCGCTGGGGGCGCATCTGCGCGTCGCGAACCAGTAGGGGCATGGCCACGGAAACGCCGATCTGGAGTTGCCGGACGTGCATGAGGGCACCGAAGATAGAGTGGCGATCGGACGGCAGGGGATGCGCAAATTCGGGGTTATTACGGTGTCGCGTCCTTCGACGGTTCAGCCCGCCTTCACGACGTGCCAGGTTCCGCCAAAGCTCTTGATGCCATTCCCCTTGACGGTGCCGATCGGAGTGTCGGCGGAGTAGAAATACAGCGGATGGCGGTCGAGCATCACCTGGTACAGCTTCGCCTTGACCCGCTGCAGGATCGACAGCTTCCCGGGCACGCTCGCCGCCACCGGAACCTTGGCGCCGGCTGATCGGACGAGCACGGGCGTCCAGACCTTGAGGCATGCCGAGGTCACACATTTCAGATTGCCCAGGCTCTCGCCTCCGAGCTCGTAGATGGCGTCACCGCGGCGGTCGACCACGATCGACGTCTGCTTGCCGGCGATCGTTCGCTTGGCGACCCCGAGCGAGCTCACCAGGCCCGCAGACGCCGAGGCGACGCACAGGGCAAGCGCCGCCCCAGCGACGAGCGCGATCGCGGACCTGCAATGCGCGGATACGAGTTTCACCTTTGTTCTCCTTTCGGATGAGGGGCCGCCCCGGCCGCCCCGCCCGCCTGGAATGCTACGCCCTGCCCGGCCGCTGCCGGCATCATCCGCGCGATCTCGGCGAACTGCGGGACCCCGAGCCCGCTGGCGAGGTCGTAGCCACGCCGGGCGACCTCGGCCGGGACGTTGGCAAAGAACCCGTTGTTGCCGCGGATCACGTCCCAGAAGGCGGAGGGGCGGTGACGGGCGAGGTAATAGAGCAACCCGTTGGCCGGGCCGACGGCGGGGAGGTGACGGCGTCTGAGGTCCGCGCTCAGCACCGCCATCGCCGAAGCGACGAGCGGAGCGGCGGCGCTCGTACCGCCGTCGATCAGCCATGTGCCGCCGAGCGCCACCGGCCATCCGGGGAAGTTCGACGCGGCCGCGGCGACATCGGGCACGGCCCGCCGATCCCCCGGGAGGCCGAGGCCGCGCTGGTAGGGCCCGCGCAGCGACTTGGACGCAAAACCACCGCCGCCGGCACCGCCACCGCTGGACGCGGAGAGCCATCGCAGGTCGTTCCAGACGACCTCGCTGCGGCGTCGATTGGCGGCGGTGAGCGTCAGGCGCGTCCCGCCTACCGACGTGACGTACGGGGAGGAGGCGGGCCACGCGACGCCGCTGTAGGGGAGCCCGTTACAGCTGGATCCTGAGTCACCGGCCGACGCATATGTGCCGACGCCCGACAGTCCGAGCCGGACCACCAGCGAGTCGAGCAGGTTCGCTCCCGCCTTGGTCGCCGGGGTGACGTCCGGGCCGGTGCCGCGCACGTCGTTCTCGCAGATGCCGTAGGAGATCGAGAGGCTGCCGGGCAGACGCGCGCGGTCGAGGACCTGTGAGGCGCCCAAGAACCACGAGGCGGAGCCCGACCACGCCTGAGTGAAGATCAGCGATGCCGCCGGCGCCATGCCCCGCGCGAGGGCGAGGTCCTCCTGCGGTTCGAACAGGCCCGGTGTGATCGGCAGTCGCTGGCCATCGGTGAGCAGGGTGCGAGAGCGCAGCTTCGCGTAGTGAAAACAGCGCTCGTTGTCGGCGATGTCCTGGGGCGACGGAGCCTCCTGGAGCCCAAGGATCGCCACCGTGGCGTTCGCGCCGACGCCGAGCTGATCGATGCCGTAGGCGTCGCGCACCTGCGCATAGCTGAAACCCCCCGTCCGCTTTGCCTTCGCGCAACCTCGCCTCCACGAGCCAGTGCGCCGGGGCCCGGCCGAGGCGGCGGCGTGGGCCGCCGGCCACCGGCGGGTATGGCCCACCGAACCCTGTCGCAGGTAGGAGAACACCACGTCGCGCACGAGTGGACGCAGGTCGGCCGGGAGTTTCGGGGCGCCCGTCGCGCTGTAGGCGATGACCCCGCCGTCGCCGGCTCCGCGGATGATCCGAATCCTGAACACCCGCTCGAAATGCGTCATCGGGCCCGTCACCCTGGCAAACACCCCGCTCGGGTCGATCCGGGCGGAGAACCCGTGCTCCCGGACCGCGTGCACGAAGCGCGCGCGGACCGTCGGGCTCGCGCCGTAGCGAGCTGCCGTCCTCGCCGGGCTGAGAAACCGCCGATACGAGGACGAGCCAGGTTGCTCGACGGCGAAGAACGCCGCACGGGCCCTCGCCTCGGGTCGCACGAGGCCGAAGTAGAAGGTGATCGGACGCGTGGCCGCCTCCGAGATCCCGATCGGGCAGAGGAGGATCAGCAGCAGCGCGGTCGCCGCTGCGAGGCCGATACGCACGCGCACAAGCCGCAAGGTTACGCCTGACAGGGATACGGCCAAAGCAACACACTGAGTCTGATCTTGATCTCAGTCTTGCTTTTTGGCTACCGTGCCGGCCGATGCCGGTCGAAGGTCGCAGAGAACGCAAGAAGCGCCAGACTCGGGCGACGATCGTCGGCGCAGCGTTCACGCTCTTCGCCGAGCGGGGGTTCGAGGCGGTGACCGTCTTTGAGATCGCCGACGCGGCCGACGTCGCCCGGGCGACCCTGTTCGGTTATTTCCACACCAAGGACGCGATCGTGCTCGACGTCGTCGGTGACGACGACCCGGCCGAGATCGTCGCCGGCCGGCCCGCGGGCACGTCGCCGCTCCACGCGTTGCGCGCCCATTACGTCGTCTTCGCGCGTGCGGGTGCGGGCACGGCCCGGGCCGAACCGTCGGGCACCGTGACGCCTCCCGACGTCGCAGGCGCGCCTGACCTGCTCACCTCCGTGCGCGTGATCACCGAGAGCCCCACCCTGATCGCCGCCGTCAACCGGCAGCGCGATTCCCAGCAGGCGGCTCTTGCCACGCAGCTGGCGCGATCAGCCGGCGTGGACGAGGGCGATCTCGTGCCCGCTCTGGCGGCCGCGCAGATCAGCGCG
>DATAUL010000431.1:0-6955 GCA_036268255.1 Solirubrobacteraceae bacterium
CCAGATCGCCGAGCAGGATCCCCGCGACCCCCGACAGGATCCCGCAGCCAAACCACGCCGCTGCCTCCACCCGCCGGACCGGCACCCCCAACGTCGCGGTGATCTCCCGATCATTCGCCATCGCACGCATCGCCGTACCCAGCTTCGAAAACCGCAAAAACACCGTCGTGACAATCGTCAACACAATCCCCACCGCCACCGCGATCACATCCGTCGTCGTCACCTGCACCTGACCGATCAAAAACCCATGATTATCCGTCGGCAACGCAATCGCCCGCGACGCCCCACCCCCCGACGTCCACAACAAATCCATCACCCCCAACAAGATCAACGTCAACCCCAACGTCGCCGTCGCCTTCACCAACGGATCACGCCCGGCCAACGCCCGTCCAAACACCATCCCATACGCCAACGTCACAACCCCCCCAAACACCACACACACCCCGTACGCCAACCACTGATTCACCCCCGAATGGTTAATCAACTGCCACGCAATCAGCGCTCCAAACGCCCCCACCGCCCCAAACGACAGATTCAACACTCCCGTCGTCCGAAACAACACAATCATCCCCACACCCGACAACGCATACACCCCCCCCAACGCCAACCCCGTCACCACGAAGGACTGCTCCTCCGACCACGGCGGCAACGACAAGGCGAAAAGCAGGAAGGGATGCATGCGTGTGTCCAGTGCTCCGATCGCTAGTTGGGCGTGATTCCCGCAGCCTTGGCCGCGGAATGGTACTGAGCGATCTGCGGATCAGACGACGGGATCGCCGTGCAGCCCCGCGCGGTCACCATCTTGCCGTTGGACGGCGTCGTGGTGTAGTCGGCGTTGTTGGGGATATGCAGCGACACCTTGCCATACGTCCACGGCTGGCAGAGCATCTCGGTCTTATAGCTCTTGATCCCGACGATCGCCGCGTTGACGCTCTTGATCGTGTAGGGACCCTTGACGTTCTGCAGGGCCTGCGTCAGGAACTTGCCCAGGACGAAGCCCATCTGGCTGAACGAGCCGATCCCACCAGCCACGCTCTTGCCGTACTTGGCGAGGATCGCCTTGTACAGCTGCATCTCCGGGCCGTTGTGGTCGTCGGCATCGGTCAGCTCGGCGTTGACGAACAGCTTGTGGTCCCACTTCGGTCCCAGCGCCTTGGCCAGGAAGTCGGTGTTGCACGGCGTCGAGCAGCCCCACGACTTCACGCGGTCCTCGAGGCCGAGCTTCTGCGCGGCCTGCAGGATCACCAGCGCCTCCGGCGGCGTGAAGTTCAGGACCACTGAACCGGTCGGGCCGGCCGCGTTGGCCAGGTTGATCGCCACCGAGTTCGCGTCGTTGATCGGCACGTTCTCGGTCATCTCCGTGATCGGGACGCCCGCGGCCTTTGCAAGCGCGGAAGGACCGCCGGCGATGTAGCCGGTGCCCGGCACGTTGGACTGCACGAACACGATCTTCTTGGCGTGCTGCTGGGTGAGGGCGTACTCCACGGCTCCGTCGGAGCTGTAGCGCGGTCCCATGTTGACCGCCGCGCTGTTCGGCGTCGACCAGCACTCCGGCGCGATCCCGGCGTCCATCTCGTAGATGCCCAACTGCTTCCAGTACCCCTGGTCGATGGTGCACTCCAGCAGGTCGAAGACGCCGTCGATGGCGACGACATGGTCGCCCTGGATCAGCTTCTTGGCGGCTGCTGCCACCTGTGATGGCTGCGTCTGGTCAAGCTGCACGAAGAGCTTGAGCGGATGGCCGTTGACGCCACCGTTGTCGTTGACGCAGGTGAAGTAGGCCTGAATCATGTTCGGGCCGTCCGTGAAATCGGTGCCCGGCTGGTGGGTGTCGATCGTGCCGATGTTGATCGGCGTGCCGGTGGCCTTGACCCCCGGCTTCGGTCCGCACGCGGAGGTATCAGTCGCCCCGCCGCTGCTGCTCGATGCCGTCGTCGCGCCTCCGCCTGCGCTGCTGCTCGATGCCGAGGTCGTAGCGGCTCCTCCGCTGCTGCTGCTCGACTTGCTGCTGCTACCGCAGCCTGCCAGCGCCACGAGCGCGAGCGCCGCAATCAATAAAAGGGCGAATCGCATCCGCGCCCTCGCGTGGTAATTGCTCACCGACCGTCTCCTCTCCGAAGCTGTGCCCGATCCGGCCCCGAGATCCGCCCGAAGCCGGGGGCATACTAGTTGGGCGCTCGGCTGCATGCAAGAACGAGCTAACACTCCCGCAATCATGGCTTTTTGCGGCCGATCGAGGAATGGTTGCATGCAGCCCGTCGGGGACATAGACTGCCCGCGCTCTCAGCTGCGGTGCCGGGCGGTCGGTCCGGCCGCCCGGTGCCGAGGGGGCGATCGAGTTGCCCAATCCAGCGCACCCCACCCAGATCACCAAGACGGTGCTGCGCTTGCGCGAGCTGATCTTCAACGGCGAGTTCACGCCCGGGGAGCGGATGTCCGAGCTGCCGCTGGTCGACCTGCTGGGCGTGTCGCGCACGCCGTTGCGGCTGGCGCTGGCCGAGCTCGAGCATGAGGGTCTCCTGCGGGGGTTGCCGGCCGGCGGTTATGTCGTGCGGGAGTTCACGCGCGGCGACGTCCGCGACGCGATCGAGCTGCGCGGGGTCCTGGAGGGCACCGCGGCCCGGTTCGCCGCGGAGCGTGGTGCCACCGCGCGCGACCTGAACGCGCTGCGGGCGATCAACGAAACGATCGGAAAGCTCGCGCACCGGGCCGACTTCGCCTCCTTCGAGCGTTACGTTCAGCTCAACGACAGCTTCCACGTGCGGCTGATGAAGATGGCGCGCAGCCCCATGGTCGAGCGGGCGGTGGAGGGGATCGTCTCGTTGCCGTTCGCCCGCGCCAGTGCGTTTGTGCTGGCCGACTCGGAGCTGTCGCTCTCCCGCGACCTGCTGATCGTGGGCCACCGTCAGCACGCCGACCTGATCGAGGCGATCGAGCTGCGCCAGAGCGCGCGCGCCGAGGCGCTGGCGCGCGAGCACGCCCGGGTGGCGCTCACCCATCTGGAGATCGCCGTCGACAATCACCGCGACGAGCTCAACCGCGTGCCCGGGGCGTCGTTGATCGCGCTGGCCGACCCAGAGCCCGCCTCCGAACCCGCCTGACGGCCCCGCCGGCGCCATCAGTCCGGCCGCTCGCTGATCGTCACCGGCTCCACCACATCGGCCCACTCGACCGCCAGCTTGGCCGCGGCGTACACATCATCGCCGTCGGGCCGGTAGGCGTCCTCCAGCGTGGGGCTGAGCGGCACGGGCGTAAACGGCGCGCCGACACGCTGGATCGGCGCCTCCAGGTAGTCGAACGCGGCGTCCTGGAGCTGGGCGGCGAGCTCGGCGCCGAAGCCGCCGGTGCGCACCGCCTCATGCGCGACGACTGCGCGACCGGTGCGACGCAGCGAGTCGGCGATCGTGTCGAGGTCAAGCGGCATCAATGTCCGCGGGTCGATGACCTCGGCGTCGATCCCGTCGGCGGCCAATCGCTCGGCGGCGTCGAGAGCATCGCCGACGAGCCGGCCCTGGGCGACGATCGTCACGTCGCGCCCGCGACGCACGACGTGCGCGCGGCCCAGGGGGATTGGCTCGCGCTCACCGTCGGGATCGCCGGCGGCCTCCTCCCGGCGGAAGTACAGCGACTTGTTCTCGACGAACACGACCGGGTTGGGGTCGGCGATCGCCGAGGCGAGCAGACCGGCCGCGTCGGCGGCGCTCGAGGGCATCACGACCTTCAGTCCGGGGATGTGGGTCAGCCACGCCTCGAGGCTCTGGGAGTGCTGGGCAGCGGCCCGGCCGCCCGAGCCGCCCTGGGTACGGAGAACCATGGGTACCGACAGCTGGCCGCCGGACATGAAGTGCGCCTTGGCGGCCTGGTTGACGAGCTGGTCGAGGGCGAGGGTGATGAAGTCGATGAACATGATCTCCACCACCGGGATCAGGCCCGCCTGGGCTGCGCCGATGGCCACGCCACACACCGCACCCTCGCTGATCGGCGTGTTGAGCACGCGATCGCGTCCGAACTCCTCCGAGAGCCCGAGCGTCGCCTGGTATGGGCCGCCTTCGGCGACGTCCTCGCCGAGCACGATCACCCGCTCGTCGGCGCGCATCGCCCGGGCCATGGCCTGGCTGATCTCCTTGACGAACGTCGTCTGCGCCATCGCCGTCACTCCGCCGTCTCGGCGTAGACGAACTCGGCCGCCTCGCCCGCCGACAGCGGCTGGCTGTCGCGGCCGAAGGCCACCGCGTCCTCGACCTCGGCGCGGGCCGCGGCCTCGATCGCGCGGGCATCGGCCTTGCGCAGCCACCGCTTCGTCACGGCCAGACGCTCCAGGCCTACGATCGGATCGAGCTTGGCCTCTTCGGACTCTTCCAGAGCCTCCCGGTAGGCCTGCTGGTCGCCCTCGTAGTGGCCGCGGAAGCGGTGGGTGCCGCATTCGAGAAGCAGCGGTCCGTTGCCTGCCCGGGCTGCCTCGACGAACTCCCCGGCTGTGCTCCACAGCGCCGCCACGTCCGAGCCGTCGACGATCCGGCACTCGAACCCGTAGGGCGCCACCACGTCGCAGACCGACGCGACCCGGGTGTGGGCCGAGCGGGGAGTGAACTCGGCCATGCCGTTGTTCTCGCAGATGAAGATCAGCGGCAGCTCCCACAGCGCGGCCAGGTTGACGGTTTCATGGAAGTGGCCGGCCTGGACGGCACCGTCGCCGAAGAACACGACCGATACCCGGTCTGATCCGTCGACCTTGGATTTGAGGGCATCGCCGGCGGCCATCGGCAGGTTGCCGCCGACCACCCCGGTGGCGCCCATCAGCCCGTGCGCGGTGTCGACGAGGTGCATCGACCCGCCCAGCCCGCGGCAGAGCCCGGCCGAGCGTCCCATCAGCTCGGCCATCGTCTCGTTCATCGGGGCGCCCTTGGCGAGCGCGTGGCCGTGGGCGCGGTGGCCGCTGTAGACCGCGTCGTCATCCCGCAGGTGGCCGCACACCGTCGCCGCGACGCCCTCGGAGCCGATGCTGAGGTGGATAAGCCCGTGCACCTGCAACGTGCGATACAGCTGGGCGACGCGTTCCTCAAAGCAGCGGATGCGCCACATCGTGGTCAACAGTGCCCGTGCCGCGCTCTTGTCGAGCGCGGCGCCGGGCGCGCGGGAACGGCGGGCCATACGCAGGAGCTACGCGGTGACCGACGCGGCGCCCAGGACCTCGCGGACGGCCCCGGCGATCTTGTGCTCGTCGGGCAACACGAAGGCCTCCATCGGCTCGCTGTAGGGGACCGTGGCATCGAGGGCGGTCACCTGCTTGATCGGAGCCTTGAGGGCAGAGAAGCCATGTTCGGCGATCTCGCCGGCGATGATGTTCGACGCGGCGGCGTGGCGGGGGGCCTGGTCGACGAGCACGACGTGCCCCGTCTTCTCGACCGAGGTGAGGATCGTCGGGATGTCGAGCGGCTGCAGGGTGCGCGGGTCGATGACCTCGGCGTCGATGCCCTCGCTCGCCAGCTGCTCGGCCGCCTCCAGGGCCTTGCCGACCGTCCAGCCGGTGGCCACGATCGTGATGTCGGCGCCCGGTCGGCGGATCGCCGCCTCGCCCAGCGGAACGAGGTACTCGCCCTCGGGCACCTCGCCGTGCTCGAGCACCAGTAGGTAATGGATCAGGTACAGCACGGGGTTGTCGTCGCGGATGGCCGAGGCGAACAGGCCCTTGGCGTCGGCGGCCGTCGACGGAAGCACGATCTTCAGCCCCGGGATGCCGCAGAACATGTTGTAGATCGACCCGGTGTGCTGCCCGGCCCACCCGGCGGTGAACCCGTATCCGGCCTTGAGGACCAGCGGGACTTTGACCCGGCCGCCGCTCATGTACCGCAGGCGCGGAGCCTCGTTGACGACCTGGTTCATCGCGACCAGCATGAACTCGGCCATCAGCAGCTCGACGACCGGCCGGTAGCCGGTCAGCGCCGCGCCGACGGCCATGCCGATCTCGGCCGTCTCGGAGATCGGGCTCACCCGGACCCGGTCGTTGCCGAACGCCTGGCGCCACTTGTCGTCCTCGGCGGGAGCGACGTCCTGGCCATAGAAGATGACGGTCTCGTCGCGCTCCATCTCCTGGTGAAGGGCCTCCTCGACCGCCGCGATATAGGGAATCTCACGTGCCATTTCGGCCTCCTCAGGCGTAGACGTACTTGGTGGCCGCTGCGGGCTCCGGGAAGGGGCTGTCGAGCCCGAACTGCACCGCCGCTTCCATCTCGTCCTTGGCCTCCTGGGCGATCTGGTCGGCGTCCTCGGCGCTGAGCGTGCCCTGCTCGACCAGGCGTGCACGGAAGCGGGGCACGGGATCGCCGCGCAGCGCGGCCTCGTACTCCTCACGGTTGCCGAACACCGTGATCGCCTCGTGCTCCGGGTAATGAAGCGGTACGCCCGGCGGCGCGATGAGGTTGCCGTGCGCCGACAGGCGATAGACCTTGGACTCGATCAGCGTGGGGCCGTCGCCGCCGCGGGCGCGAGCGACCGCCTCGCCGACCGCCTCGTAGACAGCGACGGGATCGCCGCCGTCGACGGTGACGCCGGGCATGCTGTAGGCCACCGCCTTGACCGACAGCGGCTCGCCGGCGGCGGCGTTGGCATCCTCCTGATCGGAGCGCGTGCCGACGTTGTAGTTGTTGTTCTCCATCACGTAGACGATCGGCAGCTTCCACAGCGAAGCGAGGTTGAGCGACTCGTGAAACGCGCCCTGCTTGGAGGCGCCGTCGCCGAAGAAGCACAGGACGACCTGGCCCTGCTTTCGGATCTGGGCGGCATAGGCGACCCCGGTGGCCTGGGGGATGCCCTGGCCGACGATGCCGGAGGTGCCCATGAACCCGCGCTCGGGGTCGACGAGATGCATCGAGCCGCCGTACCCGCCGCACAGCCCATCGGTGCGGCCGTAGATCTCGGCCATGATCGCCTTGGTGTCGGTGCCGAGCGTGATCGG
>DATAUL010000432.1:0-2653 GCA_036268255.1 Solirubrobacteraceae bacterium
CTGGCAGTCCGAAGTTCGCAGCATGAGACGCGACAACGAAGTCGCAAGCCATCGCGATCTCAAACCCGCCGCCGAGAGCAAGTCCCTCCACCGCGGCGATCAGGGATTTGGTGTGTTTGCGGCGGATCAGGCCGTACTCCCCGCCTCGCGCGGTGGGTTCACCTGGGCCGGCCACGATGTCGGTCCCCGCGCAGAAGACGTCCGCGGTACCGGTGAGGACGCCGACCCAGTACCGCTGATCGTCTTGGAAGTCATTCAACGCGTCGTCAAGCTCCCTCGTGATCACGTGGTCGATCGCGTTGCGTTTTGCCGGTCGCTCAATCCGGATCACCGCAGTGCGCCCGTGGGTCTCGGTTCGAATCACCGCTCCGGCCCGTTCTCGAAAAGATCCCACGGAGGGCATCATCCGCTCCTGTCCGCGTCAGAGCAAGGCACGTCGGCATCGTGACAGGACGAGGTCGGGTGCGACAGGAGTTGCCTAAGCCTCGATCCACCGTTTGAGACGTGATGTTGGGGTAGCTGCCGGTTGATCGGTCGTTTCGGGCTCGGTTCGTGTGCTGTGAGCCGCGGCCGCGGGGTCGCGGTGGTGGTGGGCCAGTTGAGGCCGTAGCGGCTTCGCGATCGGTGCTGTCTGGACAAGCCGAGGCCTGGGGTCCGGCGCCGATCGTTGTTGTGATCGCCAGGGTGTCTCAGGTGAGCGGCGGCACGGTCCGGAGGCGCTGAAGGACGGTGAGAAACTCGTGTTCCCATGGCCAGCGGGCGGGCATCCGGAGTGTCACTGTGCGGCCGGTGCGGGTGATCCGGCCGGGAACGGTGAGTAGCCGGCGTCGGACGGTCCGGGCGGTCGGGATCACTGTGTTGGGCAGCCCGATCAGGGTAGTCCAGCGCAGCAGGTTGTGCGCCAAGGCGGCGATCACGGTCCACGCGGCGTTCGCGAGGAAGCGGCCGGATGGGAAGTGAGCGAGCGCTTGGTCTTTGAGGTCGCGGATCGCGAGTTCCACGACCGCGTGCTGGCGGTGCTCCGCTTCCACTTGCTCGAGCGCGTCGGTGCGGTTGGTCAGGAACGCATGATGGCGCCAGTCGGGCCACAGCTCTGCCTGGGCGCCGATCAAGCGGGTGCGGCGCACGATCAGCCGCTGGCGGCCGAGCATCGTCTGCGCGATCTGCGCTTCCCCGCCCTCGGGGTAGTCGGGGAGCGGCTGCCAGTCCTGCTCGGGAATCTGCGCGATCGCGGCCTTGATGTGCGGTTGTTGGCGAACCCCGATCGAATACGTCCAACCCGCGCGCTCGAGGCGGGCCATGATCTTGTGGTTCCAGAATCCCGAGTCGGCGCGCAACAGCTTCGGCCCGGTCGCGCCGGCCCGCGCGACACGAGGGATCAGCTCTTCGACGAACCGCAGCGCGCCACGCGAGGTGTTCGCCGACCCTTTCCGGGCGCGGATGTGCAACACCTCACCGGTCCCCGAGCGGGTCGCGATGATCGGGTGATACCCGCGCTTGTGGGTGTACCCGTAGCCGGCGCCCTGCTTGTCATATCCGTATACCTCGCCGACGAAGCTGTCCACGTCGACGACGAGCTGCTCGTCGCCGGGTCCGGCACCCGCCACCCACGCCCGAGACAGACAATCAGCAAGCACCTTGTCGAGCTGCCGGACGTGCCCGAAGGTGAACGCGCGAAGAAACGTCCCCAACGTCGATGGCGCCGCGACCCGATGCCCGAGCACCGCCCGGGTCTGCCCCGAGCGCAACACCTCGCAATCATCAATGCAGTCCGCCCCCAACGCCATCGCTGACACCAGGCTCATCACCTTGCGACCCGCGTTCGCCGCCCCGGCCCGGTCGCCGAGATCAACCGTCCGGTCGACCACAGCCTCGATCCCAAGCCGATCGGCGAGCATCGCCGGGAGCAGCACCCCAGCGTTCGCGACCGCCCGCTCGTCATCGAAGACCACCCTCGTCGCGTCCGGCAGACCGTTCACCATATGGGTGACCTCCTGTTGCAGGCCCGCCGTCGCCCGACACGACAGCTTTCTGCCTGCTCAGGAGGTCATTTAAATCTCGGCCTCGGACGACTCCCCACCGAACAACGGTGGATCAAGGCTTAGCCGCGCTGGCCTCGCTTCCCGGCGAGCTGGACTGGTCGAGCGCATCCGAAGCGACCTGCCCGACGCAGATGGCCAGGCGCGCGCCACGGGTGCCTACATCTGCCCGATGCGCACATCGACGGCGTAGACATTCGTCGGATGGATCGTGACGATGACGCGGCTCTCGCCAGGGCCATCGTGCTCTGATAGATCCGCGCCGCCGTACTTGGCGCCGACCTTGCGAGCGAACGCGTAGTCCTCGTCGGGCTCGACCTCAGCAGTGCCTTGCACCTCGAGATAACGCTGTGGGACGGCCGGGTCAAGGATCAGGAGGCCGCACTGCGGTCGCTTCATCAAGTTCTTCGTCTTGAGCCGCGATGTGTTCAACGACAGCTTGAGCTTGCCGTCCTCGTGCAGGAACCAGACCGCTGTCTGCTGTGGCATTCCGCTGTGGGCGATCGTCGCCAGCGTGGCGACATCGGCGTTGAGCAGATCGTTATGGGATTCGGGGAATGTCGTCATCCCACACATTCTTGCTGAGAGCGCCGCAACGTCGCGTCAGCCCGAGC
>DATAUL010000433.1:0-20018 GCA_036268255.1 Solirubrobacteraceae bacterium
TGTCGGCCTCCGGCGCCCATGGCTTCGGCGACACGATCTACCACCTGATCATGCCGGCGATCCCGCTGACCCTGATCCTGTTCGGCTACATCGAGCAGATGGCCCGCGCGGGCACCGTCGAGGCGCTCGCCTCCGACTACGCGCGGACGGCGACGCTCAAGGGGCTGCCGCGCGGGGTGATGATCCGCCGCCACGTCCTGCGCAACTCACTGCTGCCGACGATCACCGTGATCGCCACCCAGACCGGTTATCTGATCGGCGGCCTGGTCCTCGTCGAGTACCTGTTCCGCTACAACGGGATCGGCTCGCTGATCTACAACGCCGCCAACAGCAAGGACTTCCCGATGCTCGAGGCCGGCGTGCTCGTCATCGGCGTGGTGTACATGGTGGCCACGCTGGCCGCCGACATCCTCTACTCGCTGCTCAATCCGCGGATCCGCTACCGGGGTGTCGAGTGAGCATCGGCGCGGTCCCCGTCGAGTCGCGAGGCGCGCTCAGCGCCGGCCAGGTCGACCTGCGCAAAGAATTTCTGCGCAACCTCACCCACCAGAAGGCATTCATCGCCGGCGCGATCATCATCGGCTTCTGGATCATCGCGGCGATCTTCGGCAACCTGCTCGTGCCCCACGATCCGCAGGCCCAGAACCTCCTGAACATCAACAAGGCACCGTCGGGCTCGCACTGGTTCGGGACCGACTCGCTGGGGCGCGACATGTTCGCGCGAGTCATCACCGGCTCGCGTGACATCCTCATCACCGCCCCGGTTGCGACGCTGATCGGCACCGTGCTCGGGACCGCCCTCGGCCTGGTGATGGGCTACTTCCGGGGCTTCGTGGATGACGTCATCGGCCGTTTCGTCGAGGCGTTCCTGGCGCTGCCGCTGGTCGTCACCGGGATCCTGGGCATCGTTGCGCTGGGCCCCTCCGACGGCACGCTGATCCTCGTCATCGGGATCATCTTCACCCCGCTGATCGCCCGCACCGTCCGGGCCGCGGTGCTGCTGGAGCGCGAGCTGGACTACGTATCGGCGGCCCGGCTGCGCGGCGAGACCTCCGCCTACATCATGTTCGTCGAGATCCTGCCCAACGTGCTGGCGCCGATCATGGTGGAGTTCACCGTGCGGCTCGGCTATGCGGTGTTCACGATCGTCACCCTGTCATTCCTCGGCTTCGGGATTCCGCCGCCGTCGTCGGACTGGGGTCTGGAGATCTCCCAGAACTTCCCCCAGGTCCCCGCGGGTTACTGGTGGGAGGTACTGTTCGACGCCTTGGCGATTGCTTCACTGGTCATCGGCGTGAACATGATTGCCAACTCGATCGAGAGCGCTCTGGACGCGTCATGAGCACCGACACACAGGCCGAGATGCTCCCCCCCGCGGCCGAGACGGCCGACGCGCTGCGCCTCTCGCACGTCGACATCAGCTACCGCGTTCGCCGGGAGCAGCAGCGGGTGGTGCGCGACGTCAGCTTCCACGTGGCGTCCGGCGAATCGTTCGGGCTGGTCGGAGAGTCGGGCTGTGGCAAGTCGACGATCGCTCTGGCGATCGTGCGGTACCTGGCGCGCAACGGCTCGGTCTCGAACGGGACGATCGAGATCGGCGGCCGCGACGTGCTGTCGCTCAACAAGAGCCAGCTGCGTCAGCTGCGCGCGCGCGACGTCTCGATGGTCTACCAGGAGCCCGGCCGCGCGCTGAACCCCTCGATTCTCGTCGGCCGCCAGGTCGCCGAGGTGTACGAGATCGCCGGTCTGCACCGGGGCGAGGCGTCAGAGCGGGCGCTCGAGATCCTGCGCAAGGTGCGGATCTCCGATCCGAAGGGCGTGATGGGGCGCTATCCGCACCAGCTCTCAGGCGGGATGCTGCAACGCGTGGTGATCGCCATGGCGCTCGCCTCCGAGCCCTCGCTGCTCATCCTCGACGAGCCGACGACCGCCCTGGACGCAACCGTCGAGGCCGAGGTGCTCGACCTGATCCGCGGGCTGCGCTCGGAGTTCAACACGTCGCTCTTGTTCATCAGCCACAACCTGGCGGTGATCGCGAAGATGTGCGACCGCGTCGGCGTCCTCTACGCCGGCGAGCTCGTCGAGGAGGGGCCCGCCAACGAGATCTTCTCAGACCCCCGCCATCCCTACACGGTCGGGCTGCTGCGCTCGATCCCGCGCCGCGAGGAGGGCGACGCCGGCAACCGCCGCGCGACCCTGGCCACGATCCCGGGGTCGCTCCCGGCCCCCGGCTCGGTGATCGAGGGCTGCATCTACGCCGATCGCTGCGGCCTCGCCGACGACCACTGCCGTGCCGACGCGCCGCCGATGTACGAGATCGGCGGCGGACGCGGGGCCCGCTGCCACTACCACGAGCGCGCGCAGAGCGTGCCGATGGGCGCCACGGCCGAGGAGCCGGCCGATGCCCCAGCCGTGCACTCCCCGTCGACCGAACCGCTGATCCGGGTGCGCTCGGCCTCCAAGACGTTCCACATGGGCGGTCAGAACGTCCGCGGCCTGTTCGGCGTCGACCTCGACATCCGTCCCGGCGAGACCGTCGGCCTGGTCGGCGAATCCGGCAGCGGCAAGACGACGCTCGCCCGCGTGCTGATGGGAATCATCCCGCCCGACCCGGGCGCCGAGATCGAGCTCGACGGCCACGAAGTGGCCGCCCTGGCCAAGGGCCGCTCGTCGGCAGACCAGAAGGCACTGCAGATCGTCTTCCAGAACCCCGACTCGGCGCTCAACCGCCGCCACTCCGTCCGGCAGCTGATCTCACGCTCGCTGTCCAAGCTCGGCGGCTACGGCGGCGAGACGCTCAAGGAGCGTCTGCTCTCCCTCGTCGCGTCGGTGCGCCTGCCCGAGCGCTATCTGCCGATGAGGCCCTCACAGCTCTCCGGCGGGCTCAAGCAGCGGGTCGCGATCGCCCGTGCGTTTGCCGGCGATCCGCGGATCGTGGTCTGCGACGAGCCGACCTCGGCGCTGGACGTGTCAGTCCAGGCGGCGATCCTGAACCTGCTGACCGACCTGCAGCAGCGCAAGGAGGTCGCCTACCTGTTCATCAGCCACGACCTCGGCGTCGTGCGCTACCTGGCCGATCGGATCGTCGTCCTCTACCTCGGCCGCGTGATGGAGATCGGACCGGCGGAGATCGTGTTCGGCGGCCCGAGCCATCCCTATACCGAGGCGCTGCTCTCGGCGGTCCCGACGCTCGACGACCTCGACCGCCTGCGCATCCGGCTCGAGGGTGAGATCCCGTCGGCCGCCGACCCGCCGTCGGGTTGCCCGTTCCATACCCGCTGCCCGCGCAAGATCGGCGAGATCTGCGAGACGACCGAGCCTCAGCTCGACGAGGACGACGCCGGTCACGGCATCCGCTGCCACATCCCGCGCGACGAGTTGCGGCGGCTGCAGGAGCTACCCGGCGAGGTGACCCCCACCCCGGCCGCCCAGGCCGAGCGCGCTCAGGAGCTGGAGTAGTACGCGGTCATCCGCGCCGCCACGTTCCAGGGGCGGGCGCCGGCGATCAGCGCGACGGCGATCGCCGCGCACGGCACGATCACCGCCAGGTAGCCGAGCTGGGCGCCGCCGTGCTGCTCGAGCGCGCCGGCCAGCACCGGGGTCAGCACCATCGCCGCCGCCCAGGCGCCGTTGAGAATCCCGATCACGAAGCCGTCCCCGTCGCCGACGGATGGCAGCGCGTAGGCGATCGTGCTCACGGCCGCCCGGGGCACCGAGCACAGCACGAGCGCCATGACGAGCGCCGCGACGGCGCCGCTGGCCAGCGCGGGCACCATCGCCATCGCCAGCAGCGCCGTCGCCAGCGCGTTGAAGCGCAACGTCTGGGCACGCTTGCCGAGCTTGACGATCGCCGAGCTGACCGCGATGTACCCGACGGCGGCCGCCGAGAAGGCCAGGCCGATCCTGCCGGTCGAGACTCCGTCGGCGTGCAGCCCGGCGGTGATCAGCAGCTGGCTCGAGCCCGAGACCGCGCCGGCGACGACGAGCCCGCCGGCAGCCGCCGCGAAGCCGGGACGGCGAGCCAGAGCGAGCACCGCGCCTCGGGGCGCACGGCGACGGGGTACCTCCCGGGCCGCCGGACGCTCGCCGGCCGAGGTCGACCCCAGGGCCAGCGGGGCGACGACGGCGGCCGTGACGACCGCGATCAGCACGAACGGCAGGCCGGTGCCGGCGATCTGACCGAGCAGGCCCCCGACCGCCGGCCCGATCATGACGCCCACCGACGAGCAGGTCACCGCCGGTCCAAGCCGCGACGATCCGCCCGCGTCCGCGCCGTCGTCGACCTCGGCCAGCCAGGCCACGCCGGTCGTCCACACGATCCCGAAGGCGATCCCGAACGCGATCCGGCCGGCCATCAGGAGCGCCAGGGACTGGCCGGCCTGAGCCAGACAGGAGACGCACAGCAGCACGCCGGCCGCCAGGGTGACGCGGCGTGCGCCGTAACGATCGGCGGCCAGACCGGCGGGCACCGACACGGCGAGCGTGGCCAACCCGGGCACCGCGAGGAGCAGCGCGGTCGCAGCGGACGACAGGCCGTAGCGCGCCGACAGATGGGGCAGCAACGGTACGATCGCCGACTGCGCGACGCCGCACGCCACGAACAGCCCGTAAACGAGCCGCAGCAGTCCTGCCTGTGGCAGGAGCGGGCGCGACCGAGACTTCGTGAGAAACGTCGACAGCATCTGACCAACAAGATACGATTCGCAATATGGTTTGTTTCATGACAATTTGGTGGTCCTATGATCGCTGAGACCGATCAAAGCCTCGTCGACCTCCGAAATCTGCGTGCATTGGTCGCGGTCGCCGATCAGGGGTCGTTTCGCGGCGCCGCACGCTCGCTCGGCTACACGCAATCGGCGATCTCGCACCAGATCGCACTGCTCGAGCGGGGTCTCGACGCGCCGATGTTCATCCGCCCCGGCGGCCGCGGCGCGATCACGCTCACCCCGGCCGGCGACGCGGTATATCGCCGCGCCCGGCGGGTGCTCGGGGAGGTCCAGACGCTCAGCGCCGACGTCGCGGCGATCCAGAGCGGGGAGCGGCAGACGCTCCGCATCGGTGTGTTCCAGACGGCCACCACCGAGTTGCTGCCCGGCGCCCTGCGCGCCCTGCGCGAGCAGCGCCCCGACGTCGAGGTCGTGCTGTCGGAGATCGACGACAACGCCCGCACATTCGACCAGATGGCCGCGGGACGGCTCGAGCTCGCCTTCCTCGTCAACCCCGAGCCCGACGACCGGATCCAGTCGATCCCGCTGCTCGATGACCCGTGGGTGATCCTGACGCGCCGCGACAGCGAACTGGCGGCTGCCGAGGTACCGAGCTTCGACCTGCTCGACGGCGTCGACGTCGTCGCCTGGAACCGCCGCTGGCGCACCCAGGTCGAGTTGGAGAAGGCCTGGCGGCGGCGGGCGATCAGCCCGCGGGTCGTGTACCGCACCGACGACAACCTCGCCTTGCAGCGGCTGGTGGCCGCCGGGTACGGTCACGCCTGCCTGGACCGGTTGGGCGCCGCCGGCGCCGTCGAGCCGTCGCTCACCTGGCTGGAGCCAAAGGAGATCCTCGTCCCCCGCACGATCGCGCTCTGTTGTCCCCGCCATCGCGACCCCAGCGCCGAGGCGCTGACGCTGATGGAGGCCGTCCAGGCGCAGTTCGGAGCCTGAGATGACGACCGAGACCGCCGTGGCCTCAACCGCCCCCGCAACCCCGGACCGGCTGACGATGCGCGCCTGCGTCCTGCGTGAGCCCGGACGCCCGGTCGCCACCGAGACGGTGACGCTGGATCCGCCTCGGGCAGACGAGGCGCTGGTGCGGATCGTCGCCGCCGGGGTCTGTCATTCCGATGTGCGCCTTGCCGACGGCGAGCTCGGCCATGGCCGCTGGCCGATGGTGCTCGGCCACGAGGGCGCCGGGGTCGTCGAGGCGGTGGGCCCCGAGGTGACCGGGCTCGCTGCGGGCGACCACGTGGTGCTGTCCCTCGTTGCGTCGTGCGGGCGCTGCGCGGCGTGCCGCTCGGGCCGGCGGACGCTGTGTGAGCCGGTGGGCGCCTGTTCGTTCGCCGGCACCCTGCTGGACGGCACCTCGCGCCTGCACGGCGCCGGCGGCGAGACGTTGCAGCACGGCCTGACCGTCGCCTGCTTTGCGCAGTACGCGGTCGTGGCCGCCGCGGCCGCGATCCCGATCGCCCCCGATGTGCCGCTCTGGCAGGCCGCGCTGCTGGGCTGCGGCGTGGTGACCGGCTTCGGCGCGGTCGCCCACGCCGCCCGCGTCCGGGTCGGCGAGCGCGTCTGCGTGGTCGGGTGCGGCGGCGTCGGGCTCCAGGTCATCGCCGCCGCCCGTCTGGCCGGCGCCGCCCAGATCGTCGCCGTCGACCGCCGTCCGGAGAAGCTGGGGCACGCGCTGGCCCGCGGGGCCACCCACGCAGTCGACGCCAGCCGGGGCGACCCGGCGGCCGAGGTGCTGGCTCTCAGCGGAGGTGGCGTCGATCACTCGTTCGAGGTCGTCGGCGCCCCGGCGACCGTTCGAACGGCGTGGGACGTCCTGCGCCCCGGCGGAACCGCGGTTGTCGTCGGGCTGGCGCCCGCCGGCGTCGAGGTGTCCCTGCCGGCGATCGAGTTCCTGTCGGAGAAGTCGATCATCGGCAGCTACTACGGCTCCGCCGATCCCGCCGAAACGCTGCCGGGTCTCGTCGAGCTGGTCCGCAGCGGCCGGCTGGAGCTGGCCGACGTCGTCTCTCACCTGATCGAGCTCGACGACATCCCGGAGGCGCTCGATCGCCTCCGGCGCGGCGAGGGCGACCGCTCCGTGGTCATCCTCAACCGTGAGCTGGCGGGAGCCCCGGCATGACGCGCATCGGCGGCGCGCTCAACGGACTGGTCGACGGGAGGATCGGCGAGGGCTGGAGCGGCCGCGATCCCGACGGTGCCCACGTCAACGTCGTACTGGCCGAGCGCGGGACCCCCACGGCCGCGGCGCTGCTGACGGCCTTCGCGTCGCCCACCCCTGGCCACACCCCGATCCTCGTCGTCGTCGGCGAAGACAAGGACCGCTACGAGCCGGTGTGGCCGCCGACGATCATGATGAACAAGGCGACGGCCACGGAGGACCGCCACCAGACGATCACCTGGGGTGCCGGCCAGCTGGGAATCGCCCAAGGGGTTCTCGATGCGGTCGCCGAGGGCCTGCTCGATCCGACCCAGGAAGTGCTCGTGTTCGTGGCGATCTACATCGAGCCGACGGCCGACGACGAGACGGCCGTCCGCGTTGCCAGCCGCGCAGCGACGCTGAAGGGCATCCGCATGGCCAAGCGCGGCCGCGATGCCGAGGCCGTCCAGGCGCTCGTCGACCGCCGCGACAGCATCACCAGTCCCTTCTACAACGGGCGGTAGCGGTGCGGATCACCGAGATCGAGCTCGAGCGCCTGCGCTTGCCGCTGGACCCGCCGTTCTTCGCCGCCTGGGACCCGGACCCGCGGCGCAGCTTCGACGCCACGATCGTCCGCGTGCACACCGATGGGGGGATGACCGGGATCGGCAGCGGCGACACGATGAGCGGCTTTGCCGAGTTCGAGCACCTGTTCGTCGGCCGCGACCCGCTGGCGCTCGCCGCCCACGCGCGCACGCTTGAGACGATCGCGTTTCACGCCGGGCGCTTCTGGCCGGTGGAGGCAGCGCTCTGGGACCTCGCCGGCAAGGCGCTCGGCGCACCCGTCGCAACCCTGCTGGGCGGCTCCGCGGAGCGGATCGCCGCCTACGCGTCGCTGGGTGAGCTGCGCCCACCGGGCCAGCGCGCCGACGACGCCCACGCTCTGGTGGCGGCCGGCTTTCGTGCGGTCAAGGTCCGCATCGCGCGCGATCGCGTCGACGAGGGGATCGCGGTGGTGGAGGCGATGCGCGCGGCGGTCGGCGACGCCCTGGAGATCATGGTCGACCTCAACCAGTGGTGGCGCATGGCCGGCGACATCGCTCCCGGGCTGGGGCCGCAGGCGGCCCGCCGGGTGATCGACCGGCTGGCCGAGCACGATGTGCTGTGGGTGGAGGAGCCGCTGGCCGCCGACGATCTGTCAGGCATGGCGATGCTCCGTGCCCAGACGGGCGTCCGGATCGCCGGCGGCGAGATGGCCCGCGGCTTCGACGAGCTGCGCCGGGCGCTCGACGCGGACGCGCTCGACGTGGTTCAGCCCGACGTCGTGCTCGCCCTCGGCATCTCCGGTGCGCGGACGCTGGCCGAGCTGGCGCTGCGGCGCAACCGGTGGTTCGCGCCGCACACCTGGACCAACGGGATCGGCGTGCTCGCCAACCTGCACGTGTGCTGCGGGGTCGGCGGCGGCCCGTTTCTGGAGTTCCCGTACGACCCGCCCGGCTGGACGCCTGAGCGGCGAGACTTCATGCTGGCCGAGCCGGTCCGGATCCACGCTGACGGGATGCTGGCCGTGGGGACGGCGCCCGGCCTGGGGATCGAGCTCGACGAGGACGCGGTCGCCCATTACCGGCGGGCGGCGGCGTGACGCGATGAGACGGCGACGCCGCGTCGCCTTCATCGGCCTGGGCCACATGGGCGCGCACATGTGCCGCCATCTGTGCACCTACGGCCATCGCGTCAACGCCTTCGATCTGGACCGCCGGGCGCTCGCGCGCGCGGCCCGCTCGGGAGCGCACGCGGCCGCCTCGGTCACCGAATGCGTCGCCGAGGCGGAGATCCTGATCACCAGCCTGCCGGGGCCGCCGCAGGTCCAGCAGGTGCTGTGCGGCTCCGACGGCGCGATCGCGGCGCTGCCCCCCGGCGCGTTGATCGTCGAGATGAGCACCAGCTCGCCGGAAGTGGGCCGCGCGGCCCTGGCCGCCGCCCGCGCCCGCGGGTGCGATTTCGTCGACGCGCCGGTCGCTGGTCAGACGATCCGCGCCGAGGCCGGCACGCTGGACATCTATGCCGGCGGCTCACGCAAGGCGTTCGGCCGTGCGCTCCCCGTGCTGGAGACGGTTGGGGACCCGACCCGGATCTTTCACCTGGGGCCCAGCGGGAGCGGGTACGCGGTCAAGCTCCTGCTCAACCTCATGTGGTTCGAGCATGCGGTGGCAACCGCCGAGGCTCTGGCCGTCGGCGTCAAGGCGGGCGTCGATCTGGAGAAGCTCCACACCGCGCTCGTGCACTCCCCCGCCAACTCGAACTTCATCGAGCGCGACGTGCGCATGGTCCTCGACCGCGGCGACTACGACGAGGGCTTCGCCATGAAGCTCGTGACCAAGGACCTGGGGCTGGCCGTCGATCTCGCCCGCGACGTCGGAGTGCCGGCCGAGATGGCCGCCCTGGTGGAGCAGATCCACCGCCGCGCGCGAGCCTCCTACGGCGACGCCGCCGGCGAGATGAGCGCGATCCGGCTCTACGAGGATCTCGCCCACCTGACCCTGCGCTCCCCGCGTTCGGCCCGCTCCGCCTGACGGTCCAGGCGCCTCAGAGCTGACGGCCGGGCACGACAAGCCCGGTTTCGTAGGCGATCACCACCAGCTGCGCGCGATCGCGGGCCCGCAGCTTGGCGAACAGGCGCGCCACATGGGTCTTGGCGGTCAGCGGTGAGAGCACGAGCGCCTCCGCGATCTCGGCGTTCGAATGGCCACCGCCGACGAGCGCCAGCACCTCGCGCTCGCGCGGCGTCAGCGTGTCGAGCAGCGGTTCCGGCGTTCCGGCCGCACGTCGGGCCGCCGGGATCGTCGCGCCGCCGGCTACGAACGCCTCGATCAGGCGGCGGGTCAGCCGCGGCGCCAGCAGCGCCTCGCCGCCGGCCACCACGCGGACGGCGGCGATCAGGTCGGCCGGCTCCACGTCTTTGAGCAGGAAGCCCGACGCGCCGGCGCGCAACGCGCCGAACACGTACTCGTCGAGCTCAAACGTCGTCAGCACGACCACGCGCGTGTCCGGCAGCGTGGGGTCGGCGGTGATCCGCGCGGTCGCCTCCAGGCCGTCCAGACGCGGCATGCGGATGTCCATGAGCACGACCGCCGGACGATGCTCGCGGGCCAGCGTCACAGCGACCTCCCCGTCGGCCGCCTCGGCGACGACGGCGATGTCGTCCTCAGCGTCGAGCAGCGCGTGGAAGCCCGCGCGCACGAGCGCCTGGTCGTCGGCCAGCAAGACCGTGATCACGGTGCCACGGGCAGCCGTGCCCGGACCTGCCAGCCGCGCCCTGCGGCGGGGGCCGCCTCGAGCGTTCCGCCGAGCGCGAGCGCGCGCTCGCGCATCCCGCGCACGCCGTTCCCGCCGCCGTTGACGCCGTTGGCGCCGTTGACGCCGTGGCGCCCTGCGCCGTCGTCGACGACCTCGATCGTGACCGCGTTGCCGTCCCGCCGGACCGTCACACGTGCCGTCGAGGCATCAGCGTGGCGGGCGACGTTCGTCAGCGCCTCCTGGACGATCCGGTAACCGGCGCCGTGGACGGCGGCGGGGAGCTCGGCCAGCGGCTCGACCTTGAGCTCGACCGCGATGCCCGCCGAGCGCAGGCCACCGGTCAGCGCCTCGAGATCGAGGAGGGTGGCCCCCGGGGCCAGGGGCACCCCCTGCGCCGGATCGCGCAGGATCTCGAGCGTCTGGCGCAGTTCGCCGAGCGCTTCGCCGCTGACGCGCTTGATATCGCGCAGCGCTCCGTGGGCCTGCCCCGGATCGCGCTCGAGCAGGTGCGCGGCCACTCCGGCCTGGACGTTGATCGCCGTCATCGCGTGGGCGACGACGTCGTGGATCTCTCGGGCGATGCTCAGGCGCTCGTCCGAGACCCGTCGCAGCGTCTCCTGCTGACGGGTGCGCACGAGCTGCTCGGTCGCCTGCCGGCGCGTGCGCAGCACATCGCCCGCGGCGATCGCCAGCACGCAGAGCGCGAGGTTGCGCACGACGATCGAGGCGATGTGCGGCCAGCCGCTGGCGAACGGAACGACGCTGATGACGACGCACGGGATGACCGCCAGGATCATCCACAGCGAGCGCCGGCGATCGCCGTTGAGCGCCAGCTCGAAGAGGGCGACCATCGGGATCAGCACGACGGTGTTCTCCGGATGCAGCAGCCAGAGCACGAGCACCACGCCTCCAACCAGCAGCGGCGCCATCCGCGGGAAGGACAGCCGGCGGCGGAGGACGAGGGGTACGCAGCCCACGAAGGCCACGAGCACGTTGAGCACGTCGATCGGCTTCCCCCTGACCGAGAGCGCCGCGTCGAGGACCAGCACCGGCGGCAGCACGAGCACCGGCAGCCAGTCGATCAGGAGCGGGGAGCTGGCGGCGCGCCGAGCCACGGTAGCGCCGATCATACGGCCGCTCAGGTGGACTCCGCGAGGATCGGCGGTGGGCTCGCCGCCGCCCGCGCTGCCGGCTCGCCCGGGACGATGCGCGCGCGGAGGGCGTGCAGGCTCCGCGGCGACCACCAGTTCCAGCGGCCCAGCAGCGCCATCAGGGAGGGCACGAGCAGCGAGCGGACGACGAAAGCGTCGAGCAGCACGCCGGTTGCCGTGGCCACCCCGATCTGCTGGATGAACGAGATCGAGCTCGTGCTGAAGGCGCCAATCGCCACCGCCAGCAGGATCGCCGCAGCGGTGACGACCCGGCCGGTGGCGCCCAGTCCGGCGGCCACGGCCTCGCGCTCGTCGGGGACGCGCGCCGTGTCGCCGTCGCGCGCCTCCTTGATACGGCCCAGAAGGAACACGCCGTAGTCGGTCGACAGCGCGAACACGACGGTGGCGGCGACGACGAAGTCGGTCGGCTCGACGCCGCCGTTCGGCGTGTAGCCGAGCAGCCCGGTCAGCCGTCCGTCCTGGTATATGAGGATCAGCGGCGCCAGCGAGGCGCCCACCGTCAGCGCGTTCATCACGATCGCCTTGAGCGGCAGCACGACCGAGTCGGTCATCAGCCACAGCACGAGGAAGGTGAGGATCGCCAGCAGGCCGATCGCCGGCGGCAGGTGCGAGCCGATCGCTGCCTGCTGGTCGACGAACGCCGCCGCGTCACCGGTCACCCGCGTGGGAAACGGGGCGTCGAGCGCCCGGACCTGCCGGACGACACGCTGGGTACGCGCTCCGGCCGAGTCGCCGGTGACGGCGGCGTCGACCTGCCAGGTGGAGTGCGTGAGATACCGATTGGCGGTGATGCCCGTCACTCCGGGGACGTCGGCGACGCGGTGCGCGTAGGCGCTGACGGCCGCCCCGTCGGACGCAGGGGCGCTGATCGCCACCGTCACCGGCGAGCGGCCGGCCCCCGCGAAGTCCCGGGTGAGGGCGTCGGCGACCGTGCGGGCGCTCTGCCCCTGAGGGATGACCGAGCTGTCCGTGGCGGGCGTCCACACCGTTCCGAGAGCCGGTAGCGCGGCGGCGAGCATGACCGCGGCGGTGACGAGCGCCACCGGTCCCGGGCGGCGCATGACCGCCCGGGCGAAGCGGTACCAGCGGCCCGACGGGTTGCCGGGAGACGCCGCTCCCGGCCAGGCCAGCTTCGCGCCCCACAGCCCGAGCAGTGCCGGGGTGATCGTCAGCGCGGCCAGCGCCGCCACGAGGGCCACGATCGCGCCCGCGATGCCCATCGACTTGAGAAAGCCCTGCGGGAACACGGTGAGCGTCGCCAGGGCGCAGGCCACCGTCACCGCCGAGAACAGCACCGTGCGCCCGGCCCGCGAGATCGTGACCGCCAGCGCGTGATTCGTCGCCGCCCCCTCGCGGGCCAACTCCTCGCGATAACGCGTGACGAGGAACAGCGAGTAGTCGACCGCCAGGCCGAGACCGAGGCCGATCACGAGGTTGAGCGCGAACACGCTCAGCCCGTAGAGCTTGTTGACGCCGGTGAGGACGAGAAACGTCCCGAGCACGGTGGCGACCCCCGCCGCCAGCGGCATCAGCGCCGCCCGGCCGCGGAAGAACAGCAGCGAGAGAATGATGAGCAGCGGGAAGGCCAGCAGCTCGGCCTTGGCCAGGTCGCTCGTCACGGAGGCATTGATCTGCTCGTTGGCCGCGGCGGGACCGCCCACGGTGACGTCGTGGTTGTGCGCGAACGCGCTCTCGGTGCGCTTCGCGGTCTGCTTGTCGTCAGCGCTCGCCTTGAGCGTCCCCGTGACGAGGACGTGACGGCCGTCACGGGCCGTTGCCGCCGGCGCGAGCGTCCGCGCGATGCCGGGAACGCCGTCCAGCTGGTGGCGGATCGCGGCGACCCGGGGCGCCGCGGCGTGGGCGCCCTGCGGTGTTGCGACGAGCAGCACGATGCCCGCCGTCGGCTCGAGGCCGGTGGCGTGCTCGATCTGGTTGGTCGCCAGCTGGGACTGCGAGTTTCCGGGCACGAATCCGCCCGAGCCCTTCAGCGCCCCGGCGACCGGCCCGCCGAGGGCCCCCGCGACGATGACGAAGGCCAGGACGATGAGGAGGGCGCGCTTGGGGCGCGAGCCGATGCGGACGGCGAGTGAGGAGAGCATGCGCTCGATTCTCCGGCCGGGGTGGGATGGGCGCAATCGCCCCGGGGATGTGTCTTGCGTGCCCGCCTACACCCCCGGGTGTACTCCGACCGATGCGAGAAACGTGACCAGGAGGCCCGTTTCTGACACCGGTCCGTCAGGCGGGGATGCCGGCGGCCAGCATCTGCGCCACCGCCGCCAGGTCGGGGCCGAGGGAGCGGCGCGCCGTGATCGGCGGACACAGCTCCAGTACGTTTTGAAGGAGTGGCGCCAGCGCCGGGGGCGGCGTCCGTCCGGTCTGGGCGAACGACTGGCCGGCGGCTGTCGCGAGGCAGGCCAGGGATCCGAAAACGAACTCCTGTACCCGGTCAAAGCGGTTGTAGGCGATGAACGCCGGCGACGGGACGTCGTTCTGGCCCCAGCCGCCGAGGCCGAGCAGCGTCGGCACGCACGCCCCGCGCGCCTCCTCGGCGTAGCCGGAGGCGGCCATCTGCAGGATCCCCAGGTTCGTGGAGTCAAAGCGCGGCAGCGCGTGGCGGCTCGTCTGCAGGCGATGGAGCTCGTGCTGGGCGATCTGCGTGAAGTCGGCGAGGGTGAACGTGAGCGCGTCGATCGCGGGCGCGGCCGTCCCGGAGTGAAACCCGCCGGTGGACACGATGTCAACCGCCACGTCATCGTCGAACAGGAATGTCGGGTTGTCCGACACGGCCCGCAGCGCCGTCTCGGCGACGTCACGGCCCTGGGCGACGACGCGGTGGGCGTTGCCGAGCACGCGCGGCAGGATGCGGAAGCTGACCGGCGGCTGGGGGTGCTCATCGTCGCCCGGGGCCCCGGTGCCGTCCAGCTGCTCGCGCAGCAGCTTGAGCGCGCGGGCCTGGTGCGGGTCGCCCCACAGCTCGTCGAGCCGCTCGTGGTAGATCGCCGCCGAGACCCCGAAGGCTGCGGCCGCCAGCCCGAATACGGCCTCGGCGCGCCCGACGACATGCTCGGAGAGGAGTGTCGCGTCGGCGATCAGTGCCGACGCGCACGGCGAGCCGTTGATCAGCGCCATCGACTCCTTGACCTGCAGCTCCAGCTTGGATCCGAGGTCGCCGAACACCCACCCGAGCGCGACGATCTCGCCCGAGCCGCCGTGCCCATAGCGCGGCACCGCGGGCACCGGGCGTCCGTCGAGCTGGGCCGCCACCGCCTGGACGAGGTCCGACCTGACTCCGGAATGACCCTCGATCATGTTGGCCAGCCGTGCGAGCACGATCCCGCGGACGACCCGGCGGGGCAGCTGCTCCCGCCCGAAGGCCACAGCGCTCTGCATCCCCCGGGCGTAATCACGCTGGTCGGCCTCGGTCAGGGGACGGTCCGAGCCGTCGCCGGCATGGACGTTGACGCCGTAGAAACGGCGGTCGGGATGGTCGGCGATGAAGTCCAGGAACTGGCGGCGGCGACGGTCCACCTCGGCCAGCGCGCCCGCGTCCACGGTCACCGGCTCGTCGTCCCAGGCGGCTCGCCGGAAGGCCGTCAGGTCGATGTCGGCGCGGTGCGCGAGCGCGACCGTCATCGTCGCGGGCCGACGCCGGCGCTCACCACCGCCGCCGAGGCGCACGTCGCCAGGGCGAGCGGGAGATCCTGGTCGGCCACGCCGGCGAGATCGGGATGATCGAGGTCCAGCTCGATCGGCGCCGGGGGGCCTTCGAGTCCGAGGCTGGCGCGCCCATGGGCCACCATCTGCTCCCACAGGTCCCCGCCGGCGGCCGCCAGCAGCGCATAACGGGTGTGGCCCTCGCGGCGGGCCAGGGTCTCCATCTCGCGCAGCTCCTCAAACGGGTCGATGCGAATCTGCTCGTCGGTGCCGATGGCGAGCCGGACGTCGGCGTCGCGATACTTCAGTCCCGGCAGGTGGCCGTCGCCGAGATTGCCCTCGGTGGTCGGGCAGGTGACGACGAACGACTGCGACGCGGCGAGCCGCGCGATGTCGCCGTCGTCGACCCAGATCGCGTGCACGACACTCGTGCGCCGCCCCAGGAAACCGGTCCGGTGCAGCAACTCGATCGGCGAGCAGCCGTGTTCATCCTGGATCTCGGCCAGTTCGCGCCGCTGCTCGGAGGCGTGGACGTGGCGGACGAGGCCGTGCTCGTCGCTGTAGCGGGCGATCGCGCTCAGCCACTCGGCGGGCACGGCGCGGACGCTGTGGGCGGCCACCCCCACGTGAACGCGCTCGCGCCCCGCACCGGCGGCCCATGCCCGCAGGCCGTCCACGCGCTCGAGGAAGGCTTCGACCGACGGGTCGCAGAAGCGCCGCTGGCCCTCGGTGGGCGGTTGCCCCGGTCCGCCCCGGTGATAGGCGGCGGGGAGCAGCGTGATCTCCAGGCCGTTGGCCAGCGCCGCCTCGGCGAGCGCGATCGCCATCGCGTTCGGTTCCGGGTACGGAGTCCCGTCGGGCTGGTGATGGACGTAGTGGAACTCGCCGACGGCGCCGTAGCCGGCGGCCGCCATCTGCCCGTAGACGCGCTCGCCGACGGCGCGCATCGACTCCGGGTCGTGGCTGCCCGCCAGCGCGTACATAGCGGTCCGCCAGCTCCAGAAGTCATCCCCGGGATGGATTCGCTCTGCGATCCCCCGAAGGTCGAGCTGGAAGGCGTGGCTGTGGGCGTTGGCCATCGCGGGGACGGCGGCGCGGCGGTTCATGAGCGGGTCTGGAGTCGCGCGGCGGCGGCGGTGTCACGCACGTAGACCGGCTCGCCCTCGACGAAGACGACGGCGACCGGGTCGCGGGCGAAGCGGTAGGCCAGCATCTCGGCGGGGCCGTCGAGCAGCAGCAGATCAGCGCGCTTGCCGACCTCGATGCTGCCTCGGTCGTGCTGAAGATCGAGCGTCCACGCGGCGTTCAGCGTCACCGCCCCCAGCAGCTCACGGGCGCTCATGCCGTACAGGCGCGCCGCCAGGCTAAGGACCACCGGCATCGAGAACACCGGCGCCGTGCCAGGATTCCCGTCGGTCGCCAGGACGAGGATCGCCCCCGCATCGATCAGCGCCCGCGCGGGCGCGCGATGCTCGGCGCCGAGGAACTCGGCCGCCGGCAGCAGCACGGCGGCGCACCGGGCCCTGCCCAGCTCGTCGATGTCCCGTTCGTGGATCGTCGAGAGGTGATCGACCGAGCGCGCCCCCGCGGCCAGCGCCACCGGAACCGAGCGAAAGCCGCCGAACTGCTCGACGTGGGAGCGCAGCGCCAAGCCGGCGGCGCTCGCCAGCTGCCCCATCAGCTCAAGGTGCTCGTTGCCGAACGCGACCGACTCGACGAAGATGTCGAGCGCCGAGATCGTCCCGGGCGCCAGCACCTCCGGCATCATCGCCTCGACCTCGCTCATCCACCCGTCGGCCGTCCAGCCGTCGGGCACGGAATGGGCGAGCAGCGCCGTCGAGAGGGTCGTCTGGACGACCTGCGCGTCGAGCTCGTGGGCCAGCCGCAGGGCGCGCAGCTCGCCCTCGCGCGAGAGCCCGTAGCCGGACTTGCATTCGAATGTCGTCGTCCCGGCGGCCAGCATCTCGGCGGCGATCGCGCGCGACTGGGCGAGGATCTCCTCGTCAGAGGCCCGCGCCAGGGCCCGCGCCGAGGCGCGAATCCCACCGCCACCGCGTGAGATCTCCTCGTAGGGCACGCCACGCAGCTTCTGCTGGTACTCGCCGGCCCGCCAGCCGGCGAACGGCAGGTGAGTGTGGCAGTCGACGAACCCGGGGATCAGGGTGCAGTCGGCGGCGTCGACGACGAGATCGGCGCGCGCACTCGGCTCAAGGGAGGCGATCCGCCCGGCGTCGATCGTCAGCCCGCCAGGGTCCAGCGTCTGCTCCTCGAGCTCCGCGCCGCGCAAGTGGACCATGCCGTCGCGCGGAGGGCGCAGGACCTGGTCGGCGCCGGTGATCGAGACCGTCGGGGGGCTCAACGCTGCTCGGCTCCCGCTATTCGCCGACGCTCGCCATCCAGGCTCGCCTGATCGTCGGCGGCGGGAGTCATCCGGCTGGATCGAGCATCGGCATCGCCAGCCCGGTCCGGCGGGCCGTCTCCAGCGCCGACTCGTAACCGGCATCGGCGTGACGCACGACGCCCAATCCGGGATCGGCGGTCAGCGTGCGGCGCACCCGCTCGCCCGCCGCCGCGCTGCCATCGGCGACGACGACCTGGCCGGCGTGGATCGACTTGCCCATGCCCACGCCGCCGCCGTGGTGGATCGACACCCAGCTGGCCCCGCAGGCGGTCATCAACATGGCGTTGAGCAGCGGCCAGTCGGCGACAGCGTCCGAGCCGTCACGCATCGCCTCGGTCTCACGCTCGGGCGAGGCGACCGATCCGCAATCGAGGTGGTCGCGCCCGATCACGATCGGCCCCTTGAGCTCACCGGAGGCGACCATCTCGTTGAAGCGCACGCCGGCGAGGTCGCGCTCGCCGTAGCCAAGCCAGCAGATCCGCGCCGGCAGGCCCTGGAAGTGGACGCGCTCGGAGGCGAGCGAGATCCACCGGGCGATGTGCTCCTGGTCGCCGAACAAGTCAAGGATCGCCCGGTCGGTGGCGTGGATGTCAGCCGGGTCGCCGGACAGCGCGACCCAGCGAAACGGGCCCTTTCCCTCACAGAACAGCGGCCGGATGTAGGCCGGGACAAACCCGGGATAGGCGAAGGCGTTGGCGTCGCCGTAGGACTGCGCGATCCCGCGCAGGGCGTTTCCGTAATCAAACGCCTCGGAGCCGGCCGTCTGCAGCGCGCGGATCGCGTCGACGTGGGTGAGCACGCTCTCTCCCACCCGCTTGAGATAGTCGTCGGGGTCAGAACGGCGCAGCGCCTGCGCCTGCTCGACCGTCAGCCCGGCGGGGATGTAGCCGTTGAGCGGATCGTGGGCGCTCGTCTGATCGGTGACGACGTCGATCTCGACGCCCCGGCGCACCAGTTCGGGAAGAACGTCGGCGGCGTTGCCGGCCAGCCCGATCGACAGCGGTCGGCGCTCGCGGCGGGCGGCGTCGAGCCGGGCCAGGGCGTCGTCGAGGTCGGCAGCCCGCTCGTCGAGGTAGCCGGTCTCGATCCGCCGCTCGATCCGCTGCAGATCGACCTCCACGCACAGCGCCGCCCCGTCGAGCATCGTGATCGCCAGCGGCTGGGCACCGCCCATCCCGCCGAGGCCGGCCGTCACGACCAGCCGCCCGGCCAATGTGCCGTCAAAGCGCTTGCGTGCGGCGGCGGCGAACGTCTCGTAGGTGCCCTGCAGGATGCCCTGGCTCCCGATGTAGATCCACGAGCCGGCCGTCATCTGCCCGTACATCATCAGCCCGGCGGCGTCGAGCTCACGGAACGTCTCCCAGTTGGCCCACTGCGGGACGAGGTTGGAATTGGCGATCAGCACCCGCGGCGCCCGGTCGTGGGTCTCGAACACCGCCACCGGCTTGCCCGATTGGACGAGCAGGGTCTGCTCGTCGCCCAATCGCCGCAGCTCCCGCTCGATCGTGTGGTAGCTGGACCAGTTGCGCGCCGCCTTGCCGGTCCCGCCGTAGACGACCAGCTCAGCCGGGTTCTCGGCCACTTCGGGATGCAGGTTGTTGCGCAGCATCCGGAGCGCCGCCTCCTGCTGCCAGCCTCGACATTCCACCGCGCTCGTACTCATCCGAGCCGCACGCTACCGCAGGGCGGCCCCCCACCGTCGAGGGACGTAGCGGCTTGCCAGCACCGCGCTGTGAACCGTCCGCCGCGTCATCCCAGCCGTGCAACGACAGGATCCTGCTGAGGACATCACCGCGTTCCGTGCTGCTGCCCCCACGCCAGCGCGCTGCCTGCGCGGCATCTGGGAGATCTCCGCCACCCGCGTGGCGGAAATCCCCAAACCGCGCCGTCAACCCGCATGGGGGTGGGCGATCCGCGCCACCCGGCGGCGTGAATCGCCCATCGCCGCCCGTTCCCCTTCGATCCTGCCGTTTTTTCGCACCGCCGCAACCCGCTGAGTCGGCGAGATGGCGATGTTCGGGGACTGCGACGGCCCTACGAGGCGGCGGGTTGGGGGTCGGGGCGGACGATCACGGTGTCGGCGATCGGGATGATCTCGTCCACGGGCAGGTCGGCGCAACTCGCGTGCTTGCGGATCGCCTCCGGGCTGGACGCCTCATAGATGCACACCGTGCCCACCGCGCCGTCACCCTCGTCGAGCACGTAGCTGCGGATCCAGTGGATGTCGTCGGGCATGTCCTCGTCGCCGACCTTCATCGATCGTCCGGCAGCCTCTTCCAGGTCACCGGCCGAGCGCCAGCCGTTGCGTCGCAGAATCGCGTATTGGTTCATCTCGTGTCTCCCTCGTCGGTCCGTCGTGGGCTGCCGACACTAGCCCGCGGCGCCCCGGACCTGCAAGGCATCGGTCAGCGATACGGCAGCTGCATGCCGAGCCCGTGCGCGCGCGCCTTGGCGAGGAGCGCCTCGCCGAGCGCGACGTCGGTGATCGACAACCCGCGGTGCCAGAAGAGGATCGTCTCCTCGTCTCGCTCGCGGCCCCGCTTGGCGCCGGCGACGATCTCGCCCAACTCGGCGTGGAGGTTCTCCTTCGATAACCGGCCGGAGTCGACGTGGGCTCGCAACGACCCGAGCGG